>JAFGPV010000150.1 GCA_016936015.1 Pirellulales bacterium | reverse complement strand
GCCGAACAGTTCGTCCAGGGCGGTGATGGTGGGTTCGGAGAGGGGCTGCTCGGCTTCGAACTCGGCGGTGGCCAGGGCGGTCTCGACGGTCGGCTCGGGGGCGGTTTCCAGCAGGGGGTAGTGCTTGGCCAGGACGTCTTCCTTGACCGGGGCAAGGCCTTCCAGGGCCTCGGGCTGGATGCGGACCTCGGAGTCCTGGTAGGTGCGGAAGCCGGTGCCGGCGGGGATCAGGTGGCCGAGGATCACGTTCTCCTTCAGGCCGACCAGGCGGTCGATCTTGCCGGCCAGGGCGGCTTCGGTCAAGACCTTGGTGGTCTCCTGGAAGCTGGCGGCGGAGATGAAGCTGGAGCTTTGGACGGCGGCCTTCGTGATGCCCAGCAGTTGGGTGCTGGCGGTGGCGGCCTTGGGTTTGGCGCCCTGAGCCGGCTCGCCGCCCATGGCCTCGATCTGGGCGTTGACTTGTTCCACCTCGGCGGCGGGCACGATCGCACCGACCTCGAAGTGGCTGTCGCCCTTTTCGGTGATCTTGAGGCACTTTTCCAGGTCGGCGTTGATCTGGCGGAAATCGAACTTGTCCATCACGGCGCCGGGCAGCAGGGCGGTGTCGCCGACGGTCTCGACGCGGACCTTCCGCAGCATCTGGGCGACGATGATTTCGATGTGCTTATCGTTGATTTCGACGCGCTGGCTGCGGTAGACGTTTTGGATTTCGCGGACGAGGTAGCGCTGCACTTCCTCCTCGCCGGAGATGCGGAGGATGTCGTGGGGGACCAGCGGCCCGTCGACCAGGGCCTCGCCCGCCCGGACGAACGAGCCGGTGTGGACGCGGAGGTGTTTTCCGTGCGAGACGAGGTGTTCGCGTTCGATGCCGCTTTCGCTGCGGACGACGATGGTCCGTTTGCCGCGTCGTTTTTCGCCGAGGATTTCCACGACGCCGTCGATCTCGGCGATCACGGCGGGGTCCTTGGGCTTGCGGGCCTCGAAGATTTCGGTAACCCGGGGCAGACCCCCGGTGATGTCCTGGGTGCCGGAGACTTCGCGTGGGGTTTTCGCCAGCAGGGTGCCGGAGGAGATTTGCTTCCCTTCCTGGACTTCGATGTAGGCTTTTTCCGGGAGGTAATAGAAGTCGAGGATTTTTCCGGTTTCGTCTTCCAGCACGATCTGCGGGTGCAGGTCGCCCTTGTATTCGGTGACCATCATGCGGACGTGTCCGGAGGGATCCTTCTCCATCCGCATCGTCTCGCCGTCGATGAGGTCTTCGAAGCGGACCTTGCCGCCGAGTTCGGCGAGGATGGGGATGGCGTGCGGGTCCCACTGGCAGAGGACGGTGCCGGCCGGGACCTCCTGGTTCTCTTCGACGAAGAGGTTGGCGCCGGCGGGGACTTCGTATTTTTCCAGTTCCCGGCCCTTGGGATCCAAGAGCAGGATTTCGCCGTTGCGGGCCAGGACGACGTTTTGCCCGGCGTCGTTGTGGACGACTTTCATCCGGGTGAACTGGACGAGGCCCTGTTTTTTGGACCGGATTTCGCTCTCTTCGACGGCGTGGGCGGCGGTGCCGCCGATGTGGAAGGTCCGCATCGTCAACTGGGTTCCCGGCTCGCCGATGCTCTGGGCGCCGATGATTCCCACGGCCATTCCCTGCTCGACCAGGGTGCCGGTGGAGAGGTCCATGCCGTAGCAGTGCTGGCAGACGCCGAGGGCCGCGTCGCAGGTCATCGGGCTGCGGACCTGGATCTTTTCCAGGCCGAGGGCCTCGATCTTGCGGGCGATCTCGGTGGTGATCAAATCGTTTTCGCGGACGATGATTTCATCGGTGATGGGGTTGACGATGTTGGTCCGGCTGACGCGGCCGCGGATCGAGTCCACGAGGCTGACTTCCACCTTTTCGCCGCGGTAGATCACGCCCTTGGTGATGCCCTGCGTGGTGCCGCATTCGCTGGTGGTGATGACCACGTTTTGGGCCACGTCGGCGAGCTTTCGGGTGAGATAGCCCGAGTCGGCCGTCTTCAGGGCGGTGTCGGCCAGGCCCTTGCGGGCGCCGTGGGTCGAACTGAAGTATTCCAGGACGCTTAAGCCCTCGCGGAAGTTGGCCTTGATGGGCGTTTCGATGATTTTGCCGGAGGGTTTGGCCATCAGGCCGCGCATGCCGGCCAACTGGCGGATCTGCTCGACGCCGCCGCGGGCCCCGGAGTGCGCCATGAGGTAGATCGGATTGACGTAGCCGGGCGCCCGATGGTCGTTTTCCAATTGCTCCATCATTTCGGTGGTGATCTGCTCGCGGGCGTGGGTCCAGATGTCGAGCACCTTGTTGTAGCGTTCCCCTTCGGTGATCGCCCCGCGCTGATAGTACTTCAGACTCTTGAGGACCTCGCGTTCGGCGGCGGAGATGATCTTGGCCTTGTTGGGCGGGGTGATCAGGTCGTCGGTGGCGAAGGACAGGCCGCTGATGGTGGACCAGCGGAAACCGACGCGGTTCAGGAGGTCCAGCAGGTCGATGGTGGTTCTCCGGCCGAGCAACTCGTAGCAGTCGGAAATTACGCCGGCCAGGTCGGCGGAGCGGAGCGGGGTGTTGTAGAAGGGCATACCGCGGGGCAGCATCGTGTTGAAGAGGATCCGGCCGACGGTGGTTTGCACCATGCCGCCCGGTTTCACGCCCCGGTCGCCCTTGACCTTCAGGTCCGGGGGGAGCCGCAGCATGATCGAGGCGTGCGTGTCGACCCTCCCGTGGGCGAAGGCCATTTCCACTTCCTCCAACGAGGCGAATTTCATCCCGTCGCCCTTGCACTGCGGCAGGATGGAGGTCATGTAGTAGCAGCCCATCACGATGTCCTGCGAGGGGCTGATGATCGGTGCGCCGTTGGCCGGGCTGAAGATGTTGTGGATCGACATCAGGAGCGTGTGGGCTTCGACCTGGGCCTCGATCGACAAGGGCAGGTGGACGGCCATTTGGTCGCCGTCGAAGTCGGCGTTGAAGCCCTTGCAGACCAGCGGATGGAGCTTGATGGCGTTCCCCTCGACCAGCACCGGTTCGAAGCCCTGGATGCCCATCCGGTGCAGGGTGGGTGCCCGGTTCAGCAGCACGGGATTGTTTTGGATCACCTCTTCGAGGATGTCCCAGACCTCCTCGTCCTTCCGCTCCAGCATCTTTTTGGCGCTCTTGATCGTGTCGGCGTGGCCCAGTTCCTTCAGGCGGCGGATGATGAACGGCTGGTATAATTCCAGGGCGATCTTTTTCGGCAGCCCGCACTGGAAGAGGCGGAGGCTCGGCCCGACGACGATCACGCTCCGAGCGGAGTAGTCGACGCGCTTGCCCAGCAGGTTTTCGCGGAACCGGCCCTGCTTGCCCTTGATCATGTCCGTCAGCGATTTCAGCGGCCGGTTGCTCGAGCCGAGCACGGGCCGCTTGCAGCGGTTGTTGTCGAACAGGGCGTCGACCGACTGCTGGAGCATCCGCTTCTCGTTGCGGATGATGACCTCCGGGGCGTTCAGGTCCACCAGTTTTTTCAGCCGGTTGTTGCGGTTGATGATCCGGCGGTAGAGGTCGTTCAAGTCGCTGGTGGCGAAGTTGCCCGAGTCCAAGAGCACCAGCGGCCGGAGGTCGGGAGGGATCACCGGCACCACGTCCAACACCATCCACTCCGGCCGGTTGTCGCTGTCGCGGATCGCCTCGACGATCTTCAGCCGGTTGATCAGGTCCTTTTTCTTCTGTTTCGAGTTCGTCTCGATCAACTCCACCCTCAATTCCTGGGAGAGTTTCACCAGGTCGAGGTCGGCCAGCAGCTTGCGGACCGCCTCGGCGCCCATGTCGGCTTGGAAGGCGGTCTCGCCGTATTGCTGCCGGGCGGAGCGGTACTCCTCCTCGGTGAGCAACTGGTATTTTTTCAGCGGCGTGTCCATCGGATCCGTGACCGCGTAATCCTGGAAATAGATCACTTTTTCCAGGCTGGTGGTCTTCATGTTCAGCAGGGCGCCCAGCCGGCTGGGCATGGCTTTGAAGAACCAGATGTGGACCACGGGGGCGGCCAGCTCGATGTGGCCCATCCGCTTGCGCCGCACGCGGCTGTGGGTGATCTTCACGCCGCAGCGGTCGCAGATCATCCCCTTGTACTTCATGCCGCGGTATTTCCCGCACGAGCATTCCCAGTCCTTCTCGGGACCGAAGATCCGCTCGCAGAACAGGCCGTCCTTTTCGGGGCGGTAGGTGCGGTAGTTGATCGTTTCCGGCTTCTTCACCTCGCCGAACGACCAACTGCGGATGTCGTGCGGCCGGGCGAGGCTGATCTTCACCGCCGTGTAGTCATTAATCCGATCGTAAGTTACGTCGCCGAAGCTCACGGGGATGGCTCCTTGCGGTTGGTAGTTCTGGGGCTGGTTTAGCCCGGGCGCTTGCGCCCGGAGTTTTCCGGTAATCCTCGCCGGCCGCAAGCGGCCGGGCTAAACGGTTGATTGGTTCACACCCGGGCCTTTTCGAGTTGCATGTTCAGGGCCAGGCCGCGGATTTCGTTGGTCAGGACGTCGAAGCTGGCGGGGGTGCCGGCCTCGAGGGTGTTTTCGCCCTTGACCATCGCCTCGTAAATTTTGGTCCGCCCCTCGACGTCGTCGCTCTTGACGGTCAGCAGTTCCTGGAGGATGTAGGCCGCCCCGTAGGCCTCCAAGGCCCAGACTTCCATTTCGCCGAAGCGCTGGCCGCCGAAGCGGGCCTTGCCGCCTAAGGGCTGCTGGGTGATCAGCGAGTAGGGGCCGGTCGATCGGGCGTGGACCTTGTCGTCGACCAGGTGGTGGAGTTTCATCATGTAGATGTAACCGACGGTGCTTTCCTGCTGGAAGGGTTCGCCGGTCCGGCCGTCGAAGAGTTGGACCTTGCCGTTTCCGGGCAGGCCGGCCTCTTTGAGGCAGTTGTGGATTTGCAGTTCGTCGGCGCTGTCGAAGATCGGCGTGACGGCCTGGAATCCCAGCGCGCCGGCCGCCCAGCCGAGGTGGGTTTCGAGGATCTGGCCGACGTTCATTCGGCTGGGCACCCCCAGGGGATTCAGGAGGATTTGCACGGGGGTGCCGTCGGCCAGGAAGGGCATGTCCTCCTGGGGGAGGATCTTGGAGATCACGCCCTTGTTGCCGTGCCGGCCGGCCATCTTGTCGCCCACCGAGATTACCCGTTTGGCGGCGATGTAGACCTTGACCATCTGCAAGACGCCGCTACGAAGCTCGTCGCCGCGCTTCAGCGAGTTCAGCGCGCGGTCGCGGGCGTCCAGCGCCGCCTCGACGTCGGGCCAGAGGGTTTTGTGGATCTTTTCGGCGTCGGCGCGGCGCTGGGGGCTACGGATTTCCAGGGCGTCGAGGTTGAAGCGGGCGGCTTGCTCGGCCACGAAGCGGTGCTCCTGGTTTTCCACCAGGTGGTTGCCGTCCTCGTCGGTCAGTTTCCGCTTCAACACGTCTTCCAGTTGCCGGACCAGTTCGCCGAAGCTCAGCGCGATCCGCTCGTTGCCCCGGACCTCCGCCTCCTTCAGGTCGCTCTCGAACTTTTTCTTTTCGTCCTCGCTTAAGGCCATGCGGCGGGAGAACTTGTGCGTGGCGGTGACGATCCCCTCCACGCCGGAGGGGACCTCCAGCGAGTCGTTCTTGACGTCCTCGCCGGCCCGGCCGAAGATGGCGTGCAGCAGTTTTTCCTCGGGCGTCAGCTCGGTTTTCGATTTCGGGGAGACTTTTCCCACCAGGACGTCGCCCGGATGGACGTAGGTCCCCACGCGGACGATCCCGTTCTCGTCGAGGTTGCGGAGTTGTTTTTCGCTGACGTTGGGGATGTCGCGGGTGAACTCCTCGCGGCCGAGTTTCGTCTCGCGGATTTCGATGTCGAATTCCTCGATGTGGATCGAGGTGTAGACGTCGTTCTCGACGAGTTCCTCGCTGATAATAATGGCGTCCTCGAAATTGAAGCCTTCCCAGGCCATGAAGGCCACCAGCACGTTGCGTCCCAGGGAAAGCTCGCCGTTAAAGGTTCCGGCGCCGTCGGCGATGACTTGGCCTTTTTCGACCTTGTCGCCCAGCCGGACCATTGGTTTCTGGTTCAGGCAGGTCCGCTCGTTCAGTCCCACGAACTTGCGGAGCTTGTAGACGTCGTTGCCGACGTGGATTTCCTGGGCGTCGACCTTGGTGACGGTTCCCTTCCGTTGGGCGCGGATGATCATGCTCGAATTCTGGGCGGCCTCCTTTTCCAGGCCGGTGGCCACCAGGGGTGGCTCGGTGATCATCAGCGGCACGGCCTGCCGCTGCATGTTGGAACCCATCAGGGCGCGGTTGGCGTCGTCGTGTTCGAGGAAGGGGATCAAGCCGGCCGAGACGCCCACCATCTGCGAGGGGGCGATGTCGATGTACTGGATTTTGTCGGCGGGCATAATCTCGTATTCGCCATGGTGCCGGGCGATGATCGTGTCGCCGACCAGCTTGTCGTTTTCGATCCTCGAGTCGGCCGGCGCGAGGATCGCTTCGTGCTCCTCGTCCGCCCGGAGCCACTCGATCTTCTCCGTCAGCCGGCCCTTCTCGATTTTCTGGTAGGGAGTGACCAGGAAGCCGTAGGTATCCACGCCGGCGTAGATCGCCAGGCTGGAGATCAGGCCGATGTTCGTGCCTTCGGGGGTTTCGATGGGGCAGATCCGGCCGTAGTGCGAAATGTGGACGTCGCGGACCTCGAATCCGGCGCGCTTCCGGTTCAAGCCGCCGGGGCCTAAGGCCGAGAGCCGCCGCTCGTGCGTGAGCATCGAGAGCGGATTGGTCTGGTCGACCACCTGGGAAAGCTCGCCGCGGCCGAAGAAGTATTCGATCGCCGCGGAAATGCTCTTCGGATTGACCAGGGTCCGGGGCGTCATATCGGCTACTTCCTTGAGGCTCATCCGCTCCTGGACGGTGCGGCGGAGTTTCAAGAAGCCCTTCCGCAGTTCGTCGCAGGCCAATTCGTCGATGGTCCGCAGGCGGCGGTTGCCGAGGTGGTCGATGTCGTCGATTTCCGCCGTTTCGTCGCCCTTGTAGAGGCGGACCAGGTAGCGGACGGCGGCGATCAGATCCTCCACCCGGAGGCACTGTTCGGTCTCCGGCACGTTCAGTCCCAGTTTCCGGTTGATGCGGAAGCGTCCCACCCGGCCCAACCGGTAGCGGTTGGTGTCGTAGAATTTTTCCTGGAAGAGGGCCTTGGCCTTTTCGAGTTGGGGCGGATTGCCGGGCCGGAGCCGCTGGTAGATCCGCAGCAGCGCTTCTTCGTGGCTGGCGGTGGCGTCTTCGGCCAGCGTGTTCAGCAGCAGCGGATTCTTCGGATCGGACATGACCTCCACGTCCTTCAGTCCGGAGGTGCAGATCAGTTCCGCCGCGTTCTTGGTGATCTTCTGGCCGCACTCGACGAGGATCTCGCCGGCCCGGGGGCTGTTGGCCGGGTAGACGATGTCGCCGATGGCGATCTTGCCTTCGATTTTGACCACGCTACGGCCGTCGACGACCTTTTCTTTTTCCGTCTCGAAGAACGCCCGCAGCAGGTTCGCGTCGTCGGAGTACCGCGCATCCATCGCCCGCAACAGGGTCATGATCGAGAACTTGCCGCTCTGGTCGATCCGGACGGCGAGGCTTTCCTTGCGGGTGACGTTGATTTCGATCCAGCTTCCCCGTTCGGGGATGATCCGGCAGCTAAAGCTCCGCCGCTCGCCGGTTTCCAGCTCGCTGACGAAATCCACCCCGGGGCTGCGGTGCAACTGGCTGACCACCACCCGCTCCGCGCCGTTGATGATGAACTCGCCGCCGCCGAGCATCACGGGGACGTCGCCCAGGTAGACTTCCTCCTCGACGGGCTGTTCCTTGGTCAACCGCAGCCAGACCTTGAACGGCCGGCCGTAGGTCAGCCGCAGTTGCCGGCACTCGTCGGGTTCGTAACGTGGTTTGCCCAGCTCGTAGCGGAGGTATTCCAGCCGCAGCGTTTTGTCGTAACTTTCGACGGGGAAGATTTCCCGCAGCACGCTCTCGATGCCGTGATCCTTGCGCTTCGACCAGGGCGTCTCGTGCTGTAAAAACGCCTGGTAGCTGATGGTCTGGATCTGCGTCAGATCGGGAATGGCGTGATGGAGTCGTTGGCTGCCGAAGCGACGGGTTTCTTGGGGGAAAATACGCCGTTGAGCGGGAGTCGCCATAAAAATCACCCTCCACGAGTGGTGTGACGAAAGAGCCGGAAATCCTGGCCGGAATCCGACAATGCGAGTTCCAGAAGGCGGTACATCGGACGTCAACTCATCCGCAAACGCAAGGGTCATCCCGGGAGCGGCGGAGGTTCTCGCCGGCGCGCGCCGGGACTCCCCGGCAGACGTTTTTCCGGATCGAAAGGCCTCCCTGCGCTCCGTGGTGACATCGAGGTTTCAGGACGGTTCAGCACGTGTGACCGGGGAATGTCCGCCGGGGGAAGGAGGAATTCCACGGCACGAAAACAATCGGTCGGCGGAAGTTACTTGATCGCCACCTGGGCGCCGGCTTCCTCGAGATCCTTTTTCAGCTTCTCGGCGTCTTCTTTGGTGATGCCTTCCTTGACCTTGGCGGGAAGGTTCTCGACCATGTCCTTCGATTCCTTCAGGCCCAGGGCGGTGGCGGCGCGGACCACTTTGATCACGCCGATCTTCTTCTCCGCCACGTAGCCTTCCAGGACCACGTCGAATTCGGTCTTCTCGGCGGGCTTGGCCTCGGCGGCGCCGGCGCCGGGCATCGGTCCGGCCATCATCACGCCGCCGGCCGCCGGCTCGATGCCGTGGACCTCGGACAGATAATCGCTAAGCTCCTTGGCCTCTTTCAGCGTCAAGGCCACAATCTTATCGCCTAACTCCACCGTGGGCGGCGAAAATTCGCGGGTTGCTGCATCGGTCGCCATGTCGCACTGGATCCTTTCTTAATGGATTGGTACAAGAGAGATTTCGGGGTCGTTATCCAACGCCCCGCGACGGCAATCGCGGGGGTATTATGCATCTTTTTTCACCTCCGGGACCGCCGTCCCGGGACGTCAAGGGCACTGTGGCCAATGGAGTCTGAACCAAGTTCTTATGCGGCGTCGCCCTCCTCTTCGGTTTCCGCTTTCTTCTTGATCTGGCTGGCCAGCGCGCCCCCGGCCGCTTCCAACTGGCCGACCAAGGTCGCGCCCGGACTGAGGATTTGGCCGACCAGGATCCGCAACTGCTCGGCGCGGCTGGGCCATTTCGCCACCTCGGCCACTTGGGCGGCGCTGAGCCGTTGGCCGTCCATCACGCCGCCGCGGGGTTCGAAAGGCTTGTTCTTCTCGTCGCCGGCGATCCGGGCAACCTCCTTGGCCAGGCTGACGATGTCCTCGCCGCCCCAGCACAAGGCCGCCGTCCCCGTCAGGCCGTCGAACATCGGCGCCAACGCCGTCTCTGTAAACGCCCGGGTGGCCATACTGTTTTTAATGACCAGCACGTGGATGTTCTTGGACGCCAACTCCGTGCGGATCCGGTGGTTATTGTTCGCACTCAAACCGATCACGTTCACCAGCAGCGCGTCCTGGACGCCCGTAAGCCGCTGGCGGAGATGCTCGGAGATCAGATTCTTGACGTATTTGCTCATGGTTTTTCTTTTCGGTCACTAACGCATTCCGTTTAGCGGCCGCCGGCACGGCGGCCAGATGATACGGCTAAATTTCCAGGCCGCCGTGCCGGCGGCCGCTAAACTGATCAACTACCGCCTTTACGTCGCCTGGATGCGGACGCCGGGACTCATCGTGGCGCTGACGGTGATGGACTTGACGTACTGTCCCTTGACCGCCGCCGGTTTCAGGACCTGGATGTGACGGATAAACGCCTCGACGTTCTCGGTGAGCTTGTCGGCGTCGAAGCTGAGTTTTCCCACGATGGCGTGGATGATCCCGCCGGCGTCGTTCCGGAACTCGACCTTGCCGGCCTTGTATTCCTTGATGACCTTGCCGACGTCCGGGGTGACGGTGCCGGCCCGGGGCGACGGCATCAAGCCGCGGGGACCAAGCACCTTGCCCAGCGGTCCGACCACGCCCATCATGTCCGGCGCGGCGATGCAGACGTCGAAATCGGTCCAGCCGCCCTTGATCTTCTCGGCCAGTTCCGGCCCGCCGGCCTCGTCCGCGCCGGCGGCGGTCGCTTCGTCGAGCTTGTCGCCCTTGGCGAAGACGATCACCCGCAAGGTCTTGCCGATGCCGTGCGGCAGCACGATCGAACCGCGGACCGCCTGCTCGGCCTGCTTGGAATCGATCCCCAGGCGGATGGCGATCTCCACCGACTGGTCGAATTTCGTGGTGTTGAACTGCTTGAGGACGGCCACGGCTTCGGGCACGGGGAGCGGATCGGTTCCCGGCGCCTTTTTGAGCATCGCCTTCCGGCGTTTCGTTTCTTTAACGGTCATTTTTCCACCTCCAGTCCCATGCTCCGGGCGGTGCCCAGGACGATGTTCCGGGCGTGTTCGACGTCGCGGGCGTTGAGGTCGGCCATCTTGATGCGGCAGATTTCGTCGATCTGCTCCATCGTCACTTTGCCGACCTTCTCCTTGTTGGGCACTCCCGAGCCTTTGGCAATGCCCACCGCTTTCTTCAACAAGGCGGCGGCGGGGGAACTTTTCAAGGTGAAATCGAACGATCGGTCGTTGTACACGCGGACGACCACGGGGACGGGCATCCCCCCGGCTTCTTTCGTCCGGTCGTTGAACTGCTGCACGAATTGTCCCAGGTTGATGCCGAACCGGCCCAACGAGGTGCCGACCGGCGGGGCCGGCGTCGCCTGGCCGCCCGGAACGTGGAACTTCACTTCGCCTACAAGTTGTTTAGCCATAATAGGATTCAGGGATTGGGGATTAGGGATTGGGGATTAGGGATCGGTTATCATCAACTAATCCCTAATCCCCAATCCCTTTCGTTACAATGCCTCGATCTGCCAATACTCCAGCGTCACGGGCGTGCTGCGGCCGAAAATGTTAATCATCACGGTGACCTGGCCGTTGGTCTGGTCGATGGTTTCGACCTGGCCCTCGAAGTTTTCGAAGGTGCCTTCCTTGATCTTGACGCGGTCGCCTTCGCGGAAGGCGATCTTCAGTTTGGGGGCCTTTTCGCCCTTCTCCTCGGTCTTGACCAGGATCCGCTCGATTTCATAGTCGTGCATCGGGGTCGGGCGGCCGGCGGCCCCGGTGAAATCGCCGATCCCCGGCGTCTCGCGGACCAAAAACCACGTGTCGTCGTTGATCTCCATCTGGACCACGAGGTAGCCCGGGTACAGCTTCCGCTTGATGACCCGCTTCTTGCCGCCCTTGAATTCGGTGACCCGCTCCATCGGCACGATTACCTCGCCGAAGTAATATTCCAGCCCGGCGATCGCCACGCGGCGAAGCAGGCCCTCGCGGATCGAATCCTCGCGATTGCTCTGGACCTTGAGGATGTACCAGTTCATATTCTCCGATTTCGGAGCCGGCTCGGCCGCCGTTTCGGCAACGGCCTCTTCGGGGGCCGATTCTTCTTCCACCTTCTCCGCGACGGGTGCTTCCGCCGCCGGCTCGGGAGCGGGCGGCTCGGATTCGGGCGACGTCTGCTCGGCCGCGGGTTCCGGAACTTCCGGAGGAAGCGATTCCGTTTCTCCGGTCGGCGGGGCCGCGGCGGGGACCGCGTCGCCGACAGGAGCCGCGGCAACCGAATCGGGCGCGGCAAGCGCGTCTTCCGGCGGCGCAGCGGCGGCTGCATCTTCCCGTAGCGGCTCCAACGGTTGGTTCAGTTCTTCCGGCACGGCCATCATCCTCTTGTACGATTGTCCGACGGATTCCAATCCCGCCTTAACGCAAAATCACTTTCTGAATGAGCGTGCTTAACACGAGGTCGGAGCAGTAAAGGAACACCGCCATGGCGATGATGCAAACCAACACCACCAGCGAGGCGCGGAACAACTCGCTCCGCGTCGGCCACGAAACCTTGTTCATTTCCGCTTCCACGGCAATCAGAAAACCCGCCACGCTGGAAACGTTTACCAGCCGGTAGGAAAACCACCCCCCGATCAGCAGCAGCAGACCGGGCAGCCAGTAGGCGATACCGTAAGCGGCCGAATGGCCGTACGAAGCGAGCATCAAATCGTTCAAACGCCAGCAGCCCAGCGCGAAGACGATCAGCAACGCCACGCCGCTGACCTGGCGGGTAATGCGTCCCTGGCTCCGTTTGTAAAAGCCGAAGCGGAATAACTCTCGTAAAAAACCGGCCACGGGAAAGGCTCCGTGTTGGTTACTCTGGTTTCAAAAAAAACGATTCACTTTTCCGGTCATCCACTCTCCCCCTTCCCCGATGGAGAAGGGGAGAAGGACGAAGGGAGTGCGGTCCTTGCCCGGACTCCCTTCACCCTCCTCCCCTCTCCCATCTGTTTCTGTGGTTCTCGGGAGATGAAGCCGAGGGGGATGTCTCCGTAGCGGATGATTTGGCAGGGGCGGGGGGACTCGAACTCCCAACCGCTGGTTTTGGAGACCAGTGCTCTACCAATTGAGCTACACCCCTATCGAAAAAGAACGAATGCCGAAGGACGAATGACGAAAAACGCTCTCCCGCATCGTTCCCTTTCGGGGTACAAACTTACTTTAAAATCTTGGTGACCACGCCGGAGCCGACGGTCCGGCCGCCCTCGCGGATGGCGAACCGCACGTTGGCGTCCATGGCGATCGGCGAGATCAATTCCACTTTCAGCTTGACGTTGTCGCCGGGCATGCACATCTCGGCGCCGCCGAGCAACTGGGCCGTGCCGGTGACGTCCGTGGTGCGGAAGTAGAACTGCGGGCGGTAGCCGCTGAAAAACGGCGTGTGTCGGCCTCCTTCCTCCTTCGACAGCACGTAGACCTCGGCCTCGAAATCGGTGTGGGGCGTGATCGAGCCGGGCTTGGAAAGCACCTGGCCCCGCTCGATGTCCTCGCGCTTGACGCCCCGCAGCAGGCAGCCGACGTTGTCGCCCGCTTGACCCTGGTCCAGCGTCTTGTTGAACATCTCGACGCCCGTGCAAACGGTCTTCCGGGTTTCAGGCGAAAAACCGACGATTTCCACTTCCTCGCCGACCTTGACCTGTCCCCGCTCGATCCGGCCGGTGGCCACGGTGCCGCGGCCTTCGATCGAAAACACGTCTTCGACGGCCATCAGGAAGGGCTTGTCCACTTCCCGTTCCGGCTGCGGAATGTAGGCGTCGATGGCGTCCATCAACTCCTGGATGCACTTGGTCTTCTCGGGATTGGAGGGATCGTTGTAGGCCGACAGCGAATCGCCGCGGATAATGGGAATCTCGTTGCCCGGGAATCCGTAGTGCGTCAGCAACTCGCGAAGCTCCAATTCCACCAGTTCCAGCAGTTCCGGATCGTCGACCAGGTCGATCTTGTTGAGGAAGACCACCAGGGCGGGAACGTTCACCTGCCGGGCCAAGAGGACGTGCTCGCGGGTCTGGGGCATGGGGCCGTCAGCCGCCGAGACCACCAGGATCGCCCCGTCCATCTGGGCCGCTCCGGTGATCATGTTTTTGATGAAGTCGGCGTGGCCGGGGCAGTCGATATGGGCGTAATGCCGCTTGTCGGTCTCGTACTCCACGTGCGCCACGGCGATGGTCACCGTTTTGGTCGAGTCGCGGACCGTGCCGCCCTTGGCGATGTCGGCGTAGGTTTTCGGCTTGGCAAATCCCTTGGCGCTCTGCACCGCCAAAATAGCGCCGGTTAAAGTCGTTTTGCCGTGGTCGATGTGACCGATCGTCCCCACGTTCACGTGCGGTTTTGAACGAACGAAAGTTTCCTTGGCCATGGAATTCTTCTCTCCCTGTGTTGGAATCCGGGAAAAGGGTCGTAAATTAAAGGCAAACGAGGACGGCGCACCCTCCGATCGCTCGAAGTTCCGCAACCGGCCGACGAAAGCTGCTGATGGGATTCGGACCCATGACCTCGTCCTTACCAAGGACGCGCTCTACCGGCTGAGCTACAGCAGCGACATGGCGCGCATGGGCCTGCATTTCCCAACGGCTCATTGCATATTTCAAACTGCAAATTGAACGATACGAAGTTGTTGATTTCCACGATTCGAGCAACTGCCGGCAATCCGCATTCTCTTCCGAAGCGGGTGAAGGGAGTCGAACCCTCGTAAGTAGCTTGGAAGGCTACAGCTCTACCGTTGAGCTACACCCGCAATACCTTCCTCGCCGTCGTTTCTCCTTCGCTCGCGCGGAAGAGAGAAAGGCGAAGGGGGCAGAGAGAGAATGGTCGTTCTCTCCCTGCGCCCTTCCCCTTTCCCCCGGCAAGCACATTCCCAACTCAAGCGGTCCTTTCTCGATAAATGGGGGGTGAAGGATTCGAACCTTCGAAGGCATTGCCACCAGATTTACAGTCTGGCCCCTTTGACCGCTCGGGAAACCCCCCTTCCTTCTTTCATCCCGCGGGAACATCCGCCGCGGTTATTCCTATCCGGAATTGGCTTTTTTCGCCGGGACCTCAATCCGCAGTCCCCCATCTTATTCTAAAAACCTTGTCTTCCCAAGGGGTTTCCGTCACGAGCTAGCGGAGGGACTCGAACCCACGACCTGCTGATTACAAATCAGCTGCTCTACCGGCTGAGCTACGCTAGCCTCTCTCGACTGAGAACCAAGTCCGGAGTAAATACTTGCGAACCTCTTAATATAACCGACACTTCAAGGCGTGCAAGGTGACTTGCCCAGAAAAAGTTCCCGCCCCAAAGTGCCATGAGAAAATGGGTTGAGAAAAATAACGCTAACGGGGGATGCGGCGATCTGTTTTTCCATTGGACTGAAAACAGAATGAACCATCATCCACCCGTTGGAGTGGCTTGTTGCGAGGATTTCAGGGTGATCCGCCTCTTCTTACCGGTGAGCGTCATCCTGACGGGCACCATCGGCAGATGGTCGGCGAAGGAGATCTGTTGCCTTCCAGATTCTTCGCTACGCTCAGAATGACCCTTGGACGCCGCCGGCCCTTTCCAGAGTGGAAACGAATGAATCCCTCGCGCTCAGCTAAGGTATTCGATTTTTTCTTCGTCAACCACCTGGCGGAGTTTGCTCAGGGCCCGGGTCTCGATCTGGCGGATGCGTTCCTTGGTCACGCCCAATTCGGCGCCCACCTGCTTGAGCGTGAGCGGCTCTTCGCCCCGCTGCAGGCCGAACCGCCGGATGATGATCTTCTGTTCCCGCTCGTCGAGGCAATTGAGGATGCGCTGCACCTGGGTCTCGCGTTGATGTTGCGTCGATTCCAGTTCGACTTGATCGGTCCGCTCGTCCTCGGCCGCGGAGAATAGTTCCGGCTGGCTGGTGCGGAAGCGGTCGCGGCGGCGGAGTTCGTCGGGGATGGTGCGGGCGAAGTTCTTCATGATCGCCCAGCTCGCGTAGGTGCTGAACTTGTTTCCCCGCGAAAAATCGAATTTCTCCGCCGCCCGCATCAACGACATGTTCCCGTCGCTGACGAGCTCGAAGAAATTTTCCGCCGGGGTGACGTGCCGCTTGGCGATTGAGACCACCAGCCGCAGGTTGGAGCGGATGATCTGGTTCTTGGTGGCCACGGCTTCGTCGTAGAGGCGTTCGATCTGTTCCATCAGGCCGCTTTTCGGCCGGTCGGGATCGAGCTTGCGCCGGAGGTGGGCGGCGCGGTACTTCAGGTAGTTCATCTTGCGGAAGAGATGGGCTTCCTGACGCCGCGTCAGCAGCGGCACCTCGTAGAGGCTTGCCAAGTAGGGGGGCAAGCCGCTGGGAAGCCGGGATTTCTTCACCGGCTCGTCGTTGGGCGGCAGGGGACCGATGATCTTCTGCTCCCGACGCTGCGAGCGGACCTTCGGGAACAGATCGTTGGGAATGAAGTCCAGCGGCAGGTCCAGGATCCGCCGGGCCCGTACCTCTCCCAGGATCCTGTAGATGCTCGTCCGCGTACGGCAGAAACGCCGGGCCAACTCCTCGACCGATTCGCCCCGCTGGTGCTGCTGGAAGATCTTCCGCTTGGCCTCCGGGCCCAGCGGCCCGTGACTCTCGGGAAAGATCGCCCATTGGGGATGGTCGTGATCGAATTGTTTGAGCGTGTAGCGGATCGTCTCCACGCTGCGGTTCATCTGTTCGGACAGGCGTTTGGTAACGTCGGCGGGCGTGGCGCCGGCGGCCGCCAGCCGCCGGGCCCGCTCGATAATCCTTTCCCGTTCTTCCGAGGTCAATTGGCTGAATTGAGAGCCGCGGCGGATGCGTTCCGGATTTTGCTCGATGAAACGGTCCACGGAACTTTGCAGAAATCCGACCCGTTTCCGCCCGTCCATCACGAACCGCCAACTGACCAGTCCCAGACGTCGCCACCGGGAAATCGTCTTCGTCGAAACGTTGAACTGGTTGGCCAACTCCTCGACCGTCAGCACCCGTTGGCCCGCGTCCTCGACCGGCACGTTCGCCGAATCGGAAACGTCCTCCACGAACAGCCGCAGATCGTGGCAGGCCACGTTGCCGGGAATACTCAGCGGCAGCGCCGCCTCTGGGCGGAAATTCGTGATCCGGTAGCAGACGTACTCGTAGGTGTACGTCCGCCGGGGGTCTAATTCGCCCAGCAGCTTTTCGGCCTGCGCGACCTGTTCCAGTTTCTTTTCCCGCGGCGCGAACCGCACCTGCTGATCGCGGAGTTGCCGGATCGTCGTATTCAGGTAATCGGTGTGCATGGCTTGGACCTCCTTTGCTGGCCCCGCGGCGGTTTGCCGGTTAAGTCCCTTGCCGGAATAATTCCTTTTCGCACCGTGCTCGTCGGTCGTCCTGGACCGAAACGGGGCTTTTTCTTCACTGGATTCAATATAGCTGAAATCCTGATTATTAACAGCTAAATGTTTAAATAATAGTTGCCTCTATCTTTCTGATAATCAAACCACGAAAAAGTTACTGCGCCGATAGGGATTATCCCGATAGTTGGTGTTTTCGAAGGGTTTTCCCCCGATGTTTGGAAAAATCTCCGTAGGCAAACCGAGTATCTCCCGGTAAACTGCCGCACGTCATGGAGGGTCCTCTAAGATAGTCCTACGCATAAGACCTTTGGAATGGATTTCGATTGAATCATGAAAATACTATCTATATTACCCTTGCTTTTTATTTTATCGGATTGTTCTCTTTTATTTGGAGAGGGAGTCTTCACCTTTCAGAGCGGTCGGAAGCCGGGGCAAATTGATCGAGTCACGGTAACTCAAAAAGTGGGGGGCGAGGTAAAACAAGGGACAGGCCGGGATCGGAAGTCGCGCGAGAAGATGAGCGTCGTGAGCCAGTTTGTCTATGACGAGAAGACGCTCGATGTGCCAACCGGTCCGACGGGCACGGCGCGGTCCCTGCGATCCTATGTCAAGGCGGAAGCGACGCTGAAAAACGGCCGGGAGGAGCTTCAACCCACGTTGGCACCCGAACACGCCTTATTGGCGGTCGAGTGCGCAGGAGAAGCGACGCGGATTTTTTCGCCCCGGGGTCCCCTGACTTTAGAGGAGTTGGACTTGGTGGACGTAATCGGCAACAGCCTGTTGTTGGACGGTTTTCTTCCTTCCAAACCGGTTGCGGTCGGCGATTGCTGGTACGTTCCCGAGAAGGCGCTAACTCCCTTTTGCTGCTGGGACGTGGTGGAAAAGAGCAACGTCCAGTGTCGGCTCAAGGAGGCGGACGAAAACCTGGCCCGATTTGAAATTTCCGGGCGGTTGCTGGGGGCCGTCGACGGAGTGCGCAGCGAAATGGAGATCAAGGCCCGATTCCGTTTCGACCGCCGCCGCGGGCGGATCGACTGGTGGGGGATGTTGGTCCGGGAGCGCCGTCCGGTCAGTTTCGTGATGGACGGCTTGGACGTCGTTTCCCAACTGGAGATCAAGATTGCCCCGCAAGAAGACGTGCCCGCACTGGCGGAGGCCGACGACCTCCCCGTCAAATCCACTCCGGAACTGCTGCAATTGACGCAAAAGCTCCGGGGCGGCGGGCTGGAGATCGTCTACGATCGCCAGTGGCATTTATACAACGATTTGCCGGACGTGGTGATCTTGCGCCGCCTGGAGAAGGGCGAGATGACGGTGCAGTGCAACGTCTCCTCCCTGGCGGACGGCAATCCCGAAAAACTGGTTTCGTTGGAGCATTTTAAGGAGGAAGTGCGGAAAAGACTGGGGGAGAGCTTCGGGGAATTCATCGAGGCCGCGGAGCAACCGAACGCCGCCGGGCGCCGGGTCCTGCGGGCGGTGGTCCGCGGCAGCGCCAAGTCGGAGGCGGCTGCGACGAAGGGGACGAAAACCCCGTTGGAGTTGCCGATGCGGTGGATTTTTTACCATCTGGCCGACGCCCGGGGCCGTCAGGCCGCCGCGGTCTTCGTGCTGGAGGAAAAGTATTTCGGCCGGCTCGACGGCATGGACGAGAAGCTGGTCGGCTCCCTGAGATTTCTCGAACCGCCGCGGGGGGGAGAAGAAAGAGGGATGAGGGATTCTGACGAATAAAAAAGCCGTCGCGGGATGGCGCTCCACGCGGCGGCTTGTAAATTAAACCTCTCGCCGATTGCGACTGGATGCGTCGCTTCGAGACGAGCGGAGGTCGGGCGTGCTTAAGCACTTGCCTGAAGGTGACCTCGGCTCACGAGTATGGGTTGGCACCTCCGTCGGAATGTCGGGCGAGAAGCTTAATTCATGCAGTGTGATTATCGGCAGTTTCCCGCGGGGGTTTTCAGCGAAATCCCCGGATCGTGAAAAAACTGGTCCTTGGCTATCATTAATTCTAGCTCACGGATCGCCGGCCGCCACCACCCCGGCGGGAGAGTAAGTGGGAAATTCTCCCGTTGCATCGAGCCGGACAAGCAACTTTCATGCCAGGCCGGCGTCGGTTATGCTTGAACATAACCCATCTCCGCTCGGGTTTCTTGTTGGAATTCCGTTGTGCTGAAGCATAACCTACCGGTGCCGGGGACTGTCCTCGTAAAAAATGACCTCCTTAAACCTCCAGAACGGCCAGGAAACTTCGTGGTGGTCGCGGCCCTGCGGCGGCCGCGACGTGCTGGCCATCGCCCTGCCGTTGATCGTCTCGACGGCCTCCTGGAGCGTGATGAACTTCATCGACCGGATGTTTCTGCTCTGGTACTCGAAGGCGGCGATGGCGGCGGCGCTGCCGGCCGGCATGTTGTACTTCACGCTCGTCTGCTTTCCGATGGGGATCGCGGCCTATGTCAACACCTTCGTCGCGCAGTACCAGGGGGCGGGCCGGCCGCAACGGATCGGCGCGGCGGTCTGGCAGGGCGTGGGCATCGGCGTGGTCTGCCTCCCGTTCTTCCTCGGCATGATTCCGCTGGCCCCGGAGTTTTTCCGGCTGACCGGGCACAAGGCCGAGCTGGCCGGATTGGAGACCGACTACTTTCAGACGGTGTTGTGCTGCGCGGGGGCGCAAATCATGGCGGCCGCCATGTCGGCGTTTTTCACCGGCCGGGGATCGACAAAAGTCGTCATGGTCGTCGATAGTTCCGCCTCGGCGCTGAACGCCGTGCTGGACTATTGTTGGATTTTCGGCGTCGCCGGCTTTCCGCAGTGGGGAATCGTCGGCGCCGCCTGGGCGACGGTCGTCGCGCAGTGGTTCCGCGTGGCGGCCTACCTGCTGATCATGCTCCGGCCCAGATTCATCAAACGCTATCAACTGCTGGCCGGGCTGCGCTTCGATGGGGAACTGATGCGGCGCCTGCTCCGCTACGGCGGTCCGAACGGCCTGCAACTCTTCCTGGAAATCTCGTTCTTTTCCATCTTCCTGCTGCTGATCGGCCGGCTGGGCGAGAATGCCATGGCGGCGACCACGTTGGCCTTCAACATCAACGCCCTGGCCTTCGTGCCGATGCTCGGCCTGGGCATCGCCCTGTCGACGCTGGTCGGGCAGCAGTTGGGGCACGACCACCCCGACCTGGCGGCCCGGGCCACCTGGACGTCGTTTGTGATCGCCGCCGTCTACATGGGGACGATGGCCGCCTTGTACGTCTTGATCCCCGACGTGATCATGATGGGCCACGCCGCGGGCGTCTCGCCCGAGGAATTCGCATCCCTGCGGAATTTGACCGTGGTGCTGTTGCGGTTCGTGGCCGCCTACTGCCTGTTCGACGCGATGAACGTCGTCTTCGCCAGCGTCCTGAAAGGGGCGGGCGACACCCGGTTCATCCTCTGGACCTCGGCGCTCATCTCCCCGCTGCCGGTCGCCGGCGTCTGGTTCGGCATCCGCTACTTCGACCTCGGCATCCTCTGGAGTTGGTCGATGGCCACCTTTTGGGTCTGCTCCTTCGGCCTGATCTTCGGCTGGCGTTTCCTCCAAGGCCACTGGCGGACGATGCGCGTCATCGAGCACGACGTGGCGATGGAAGAGGTTAATGCAAATTGAAAATGGACATCCCCCAGAACTCCGGATTGCCATTTTGACGGCAACCGTTTCTTCTGGTATAATTTATTGTTGTTTAACAATCTCTCCTGTATTTCAAGATGACGCGATGTCCACAATGCTTCAGTTTAATGACGTGGTCGATGCCGCCGGAAATTTGTCACCCGACGAGCAAATCGAATTGATTGAAATTCTCCGTCGCCGGCTTATCGAAAAGAACCGTCACGAGATCGTTCAGGACGTCGAGGAATCGAAACGGGAATTTACCGAGGGCAAGTGTCGGGCCGTCACTGCCGGGCAATGTCTTGACGAGATCATGCGGTGAATCGACTGCTCTTACAGTCCGGCGCTTTTCTTCGGACGGCCAAGCGGCTGGTCAAGAGAAATCCTCAAGTTGCCGGATCACTCCGCGACGCCTTGGAACAACTCGCACAGGACGCCTTTCATCCCACACTGAAAACGCATAAGCTCAGCGGGGAGTTGCAGGGAACCTGGGCGTGCAGCGCGGGATATGATCTGCGGATTGTCTTTTCCTTCGTCCCATGGGAAAACCAGGAAGCCATTCTCCTCCATTCCATCGGCACGCACGAAGAAGTTTACTGAGAAGTTGGATGGGGATTGAATTTGCAGGGCTGGGGACGACGCGGTTCTTGCAGGCCTTTGCGGATGGCGGCGGCTAATTCGTCTTCGTTGCAGGGTTTGGTGAAGAACTGGTGGACCATGCCCAGGTTGATGGCGCGGATGGCGACCTCCGCCGAGGGATGGCCCGTCAGTATAATGCGCCGGACGTGCGGATAATGCTCGGCGGCCCAGACGAGGAACTCGATTCCCGAGTAGCCGGGCATCTGCTCGTCGGTGACGATTACGCCGACGGATTGGGTTTTCAGCACGCAGACCGCTTCCTCCACCGTTCGGGCGGTGAAGATCTTATACGGTTCCTGCCGCAGGGACCGGGTCAGGCCCTGCAAGACGTTCGCGTCGTCGTCGACCAGCAATAGCGCCTGATACATTGTTTTTCTCGGTAGGGCGAAATTAACCAGGTGAAAAAATCCAGGCGGCGCCTCAACCGCGGGGAGGGGGGCCGGGTGGCCGGGCGCCGCCTGGGGAACACGCACTATACGTTGAAACCACGTTCTCTCCAATCACTGACGTTCGATCGTCACAGGGGCACTGCTGCCGGCTCCTCCGTCGAGCAGAGTTCTTTCCAGACTTCGAGGCGGTGGGAGCAGCCGACGCGCTCCAGGTACTCGGCGTCGATGGTCGAGTCTTCTGGGAACTCCGAGGCCGTTTTTTCCCGGGCCAGCGCATCGGCGACGTGCACCGCCGTCAGCGGTGTGAATTCGGTGTCGGCCGAGAGGCTCGGCTCGTGATGGAAGACGGCGGAGTCGATCACCACGTCGGGCAGTCCCCAGAGTCCCAGGAGATATCCGCCGAGGAGGGTGTGCCGGATGGTTTGGGGCCGGGGCCGGTCGTCCCAGGTGCCGTCCAGTATTTCCTGGAGGAAGGATTCCGCCGGCAGGAACGGCTCCCAAAGGTGATCCATGAAGACCAGGTCGCCCACGTCGTGGAGCAAACCAGCGACGTAGGCCTGGGTGGCCACATTTTCATTTCCGCTTTCCACTTTGGCAATCGTCCGGGCAATCCTGGCCGTTTCCAAGCTGTGTTCCGCGACGGCCTTGCAGACCGTGGCGAGTCCGCCCGCGGGTGCGGGTCGAAAGACGTGCGGCGAGCGGACCAGCGCCTGCATCGTCTCCAGCCCCAGCAGCGCGGCCGCCCGGCGGGGAGAGAGGACTTTTTGCGGGGGCCCGAAGAATCCGGAACTGACCAGTTGCAGGACCTTGGCAGCCGCTCCCACGTCCTGCGAGACCAGCCGGGAGAGGCGTTCGATCGAGGCCTGCTGGGCATCCGCCGCGGCGCACAGTTCCTGATAAACGGCCGGAACCGTGGGCAGCGAGGTGATCTGCAACACCCATTGGCGGAGGTTTTTGTCCGGCACGCGATCTCGAAGCTGAAACGCGCGGACAATGGTCCCCTGCAGGGTATCGGAATCGCAGGGTTTCATTAAAAATTGATGGGCCGGCCGCACCGCCTGGATGAGGTTCTCCCGGTCGCACTGTCCGGAAAGCATGATCCGCACGGTTTGCGGCGAACGAACCCGGACCTCCTCGAGCAGTTCGGCGCCGTCCATGCCCGGCATGCGCAGGTCGGCCACGACGACGTCGAACCGTTGGAACGATATCCGCTGGAGCGCCTGCGCTCCGTCGGCGATAAATTCCAGGTTCCAGCCGCCGCGCAAACCACGAAGCATCCGCCGCAGGCCGGCCAGGAGTTTCGGGTCGTCGTCGACAAACAAGACGCTTCTCATGGATTGTCCGGATACTGGCGGCGGAAGGAACGGATCTGGGGAAGGTTTTTCAGGAACGCCGTATATACGCAGGGATCGAAGTGTTTTCCTTCCTGCTCGTCGAGGGCTTCCAAGGCCCACTCTTCGGAATAGGCCGGGCGGAACGGGCGATCGGAGGTCAGGGCGTCGTAGACGTCGGCCATGGCCACGATCCGCGCTTCCAGCGGGATTTCCTCGCCCTGCAACTCCCGGGGATAACCGCTGCCGTCCCATTTTTCGTGATGGGCCAGGGCAATCGAGGCCGCCGTCGTGAAGACCGGTTTCATCTCCTGCAATAACGGGAAGTACTTTTCGGGAGAAGAATACCGCAGCAAAATCGACTCCAAGGCGGAGGGATCCAGAAGAATTTTTGCGCCGATCCAGCAGTGCCAATGCATGACGGCGATTTCCGACGGGGTCAAGCATCCTTTTTTCAAAAAAATCCGGTCCGGGACGCCGATCTTTCCGATGTCGTGCAACGGCGCGGCCAGGGCCAGGGACTCCGCCCGGGACGGTTCCCATCCCAGCGCCTGGGCGATGGCCCGGCTGATCAACCCGATGCGGATCACGTGGTTGCGGTTCCCTTCCGCCCGATGCTCGGCGGTTTTTCCGAGGATCCAGACAAGTTCCTGCTGCGTGGACGGCACGTCTCTGGGACATTCCTGCACCTGCACGTCGGTGCGGCAGGCTTCTGCGTCGCTCGAATGAAGAGAATTATCCACGGGGCCCCCCTTTCTGGTCCGAGGGATCCGGTTGGAGGGGGACGCGGATGGTGAACGTCGTTCCCCGGCCGACTTCGCTTTCAAACGAGAGCGTGCCGCCGTGGTGGTCGACAATGATGCTGCGGGCGATGGCCAGCCCTTGTCCTGTGCCTCGGCCCGCCTGTTTCGTGGTGAAAAACGGATCGAAAATCGAATCGCGGATGTCTTCCGGGATACCGGTCCCGGTGTCTTGTACCTCGATAATCGCCCAAGGACCGTCGCTGGAAGTGCGGATCGCGAGCGTCCCCTTCTCGCGGGGATTCGCACCCAGTTTGGCCTCCAGGGCATGGGCGGCGTTGATGATCAAATTCAGAAAGACCTGATTCAGATCGCCTGGCCGACACCATACCGTCGGGAGGTCGGGGGCCAGATCCAACTCCAGGTCGGCCACGTATTTCCACGCGTTCCGCGAGACGGTCAACGTGCTTTCCAGCGCCTGGTTGATATCGACGGCCTGCTTTTCTCCCGCGTCGGGATATGAAAAATCCTTCATCGAACGCACCATCTTGGCCACGGACTGCACCCCTTCGAGCAACTGGTCAATCGCCGCGGGAATCTCCCGAAGCAGATAGTCGATTTCGTCGGGGGG
This sequence comes from Pirellulales bacterium, assembly GCA_016936015.1. Classification (GTDB taxonomy): domain Bacteria; phylum Planctomycetota; class Planctomycetia; order Pirellulales; family Thermoguttaceae; genus JAFGPV01. The sequence continues at coordinate 2,639 of JAFGPV010000150.1, read as the reverse complement.
GAGAGCCTGGAAACTCTTTCGCAACATTTCCCGGTCGGCGGCCGTCGGCTCGGCGGTGATGGAAAATTTTCGGCAACAGGTCATCAGAGACCTCAGCTCGTTAAAGGCGTCCTGCAAAAAACGCGCATTATCCCCGATGTACTGGGTCGGCGTGTTGATCTCGTGCGCGATTCCCGCCGCCAGCCGGCCGATGGATTCCAACTTTTGGGTCTGGGCAAGCTGGCTCTCTAAGTACCACCGACGTCTTGGGGAAGCCGCGTGGCGGAGATCTTCCGATTGCGGCGTCTCACGAACGGGACAGGCGATGCCGGCAATTGGATTATCCATACAAAAACCTTCCCTCCGGCGGCCGGCACTAGACCAACAGCCAGGGAAATCAACGGACTTTCCTCACACCCAATAGAAACGTGGCGATGTTGAAGTTCTGGCCCAATACCCCCCCTTTGTGTGCAAGTGGATTGACCACTTCGCGAATTGCTCAACCACTGTACAAAGACCAAACAATGTTGCATTAATACATTAGCACGTGGCTAGCCCACGCCAAGGAGATATCATCCACCTGGACAATATTAAAAACTACTCATAAGGCGAAATCGGTAAAATCAGGAAAAACGGTCCTCTTGAACCTCTCGGACGAGGAGAATCAGTTAACCTTCCAAAGAGGCTATCTCCAGTCATTCTGAGCGTAGCGAAGAATCTGGGCTATAAGGGTTCGGCAACGTAGAACCTTCGGTTCGCCCTGGATGACTTTTACGAACCAGGACGGTTTGAAAAACGTGCTTATCTAAGCAAAACGCCGGGCACGAGCGTCCAGTCTAAACACACCTTTCTTTCCCCGCTATCGAGGGACATTGGGGTGAAATTGTCCCTAGCACTGGGGGCTTGATTCATTTTCGAACTCTGCTAAGGTACGCACGTTTGCCGGAATACTTTATGCATCTCTCCCGGCTTTTCATGGAAGTGGACCGGTTGCCGGGCCTGCCCAAGAGATGCATCTCCTGAGGAAATCCACCTCGGTTTCCGCAGGACCTGAGGAAGAATCTTAGGAAGGGATTTCTCTCCTCCCTACCCCGTTAACCGCGGCAAGGCGTCCCCAGCACGCTCTTCGTCGTCGGCGTCCACCGAGGCGTTCCAGAAAGCCGGTCATTCCCCTGTGGCCGAAATGACGGGCAAGATTGCCTGTCCGCCTGGAGCGGAAATGGTTGTTCGTTTCATTGAGAAGGAGGATTCCATGCTTTCGAGTTTGACAACGACGTTGACTCTTCTGGCCCTTTTGACAACCGGCGAGCAGGCCGCCCCCGCATCGGCGGAGAAGACTCCGCCGGTGGCAACGCAAAAGGCCTCCGCCGCCGAGAAAAAATCTCCGGCGGCGGCAAAGGCCGACTCGCCGAAGAAGGATTCCGCCGCAAAGGACAAGAAGGAATCTGATAAAAAGAAATCCGCGGCGAAAAAGGACCTGGATCTGCATCCCATCGAAGTCAGCGTCATTTCCCTGACGAATCAACAGCGCAAGAAGTACGGCTTGTCAGAGCTTAAGGTGGACAAGGAGTTGATGCGGACGGCCCGAAAGCACTGCGGTTGGATGACGCGGAACCGCATCTTTCAGCACGGGAATTGGGGCGTGGCGGAAAACATCGCCATGGGGCAGCGCGACAGCGGGCAGGTCGTCGGGGCGTGGATGAACTCCTCGGGCCATCGGGCGAACATCCTGAATCCGCGGCACCGCCGCATTGGCGTCAGCGCCTACCGGACCAAAAGCGGGACGATCTACTGGTGCCAGCAGTTCCGGAACTAAAGAGGGAGTGCGGAATGATGATTTTCCGCATTCCGCACTCCGCATTTCACATTAATTAAAATTCCCCCGAAGGAAATTCCCGGTTCACGCCTCCGGGTTCCGACGGGGGAAACGCGCCTGTCGAGTAAGGTTGATAAAAAAGGGGGTCTTGGCCTTCGAGGGCCGCCGCGACGGCGGGGCGGCCCTCGTCGGCCGGCTATTGCACCAATCGCAGCTTGGGATTGGATATGATTTTGTTAAAGACCCTTCGGAGCTCTTCTTCGATTTGATACGGATCGCCGCCGACGTTGTAGGGGCACGATAACGAGGGGTCATTCTGGCCTTTCGCCACGCTGTACATGTGATCCATGAAATTACTGTCGCAGTCAAAACCCAGACCCACCGGATAAAACAACCACTTGTTGCCCTGGATGGCGATAGCCTGGACCAGGGAGGAATCCTTGGCGTTATCGCCCCAATCCAGATTGTTGTAGGCCGGGGGAACCGTAGTGGAGATGCCCCAGCTTGAACTGTAAACGTTGGGCCTGCCGTCGGTCACGAGGACCACGACCTTATTGGCGTGGGTCCGCGCCGCAGGCGACTGGAGATAGTCGATCGCCGTCTTCAGTCCATAGGAGGTGGCGGTGTTGGTCGAGAACGTGTCGTCGGGCGTCTGATAATGGGTGGCCTGCAGTTTCGCAGTGTCTCTCATGGCTTGCTCATAGTCGCTGTCTAACGGATGCCGCACCATTGTGCCCGTATCGGTGTCGTACGAAATAATGGACACGCGGTCTTTCAGATTATCCGGCGTGTTGGCGTTGCGGTCCCAAATCTCTTGAATCGCCGCGATGATCGCCCGCCGGGC
>JAFGPV010000149.1 GCA_016936015.1 Pirellulales bacterium | reverse complement strand
CTTAAGGCCAACGGCAGTAATCCTTTCCGCCGGCTCCTATCATAGCAAAAATGTGGGTAAACTTAAGGCTAACAGCCGCCGCGGGGATTTCCCCCGTCTCTCGGCGACTGTTAGCCGCCGGCTAGGTGTCATGCTCTTCCCGAAACTCAACCAACGGAACCGCGGGTTTTTCGCGTGGCATCGACCGTAATCTGATCCGGCTCATTCCACAGGTCGCTTACGGGTCGGGCATGATGGGCCACGGCCGCCAGCACCGCGTCGGTGTCGTGGACGTCGACCTCGGCGTCGACCAGCACCAGCCAACTCACGTCCCAGAACGGCCGAATTGCCCGGGCCGCGTGGGCAATCCGCCGGACCTGGCCGGGATACGTCGTGCGGACGGCCAGCGTCGCCCAGCGCCGGGCCGCCCCAAACGCCGGAAAATCACAGTCAACCAATTCCGGGATCGCTGCCGTAAGCAACGGTAAGAAGATCCGTTGCAGCGCCCGGGCCGTCACGATCGCCTCGTACGGCGGCGCCCCCGGCAGCCACACCGGCAGAACGGGATTCGACCGGTGCGTGATCGCCGTGGCGTGAATCACTGGGGACGTTTCCCGTTCTTCAGCCCCCGGCGAGTCGCCGGGGGCCAAGGGATCAATATATCCTTCCAGCACCAATTCCGCCTCGGCCGGAACCGGCAACTCGACGGTCCGGCCGGCGATCACCTCCAGCGGCTTGTCACAGAGCAGTCCCGCTACGGCCAAGGCGTCGACGTCAATCGGCAGCACGGCCGCGGCGGCCAGAAGGAACGCCGGGTCGCCGCCGAAGACGATCGCCACCGGCATTTTCTCTCCCCTGTTCCGATATTCCCGCAGCAGCCGCGCCGGCTCGTCGCCGTCGGCCCAGCGGACGGCCAGCCGCTGGCGGTCGAGTTGCTGCAAGTCGAATCGGCCGCCGACGATTTGCCCGGTCTCCGGATCGGCCGAGAGCACGGGAGCGGCGAAGACGACGGACGGCGATTCCGGCCCGGCGGTGCGCAGGAACGGCAGCAGCCGCAAATCGACGTCGGTCCCCAACCGCACGATCTGCTGGCAGGCGGCCGAGCGGACCTTTCGGGCGGTAAAACTACCGAGCGGATCCACCGCCGCACGGCCGAGGATTTTTTTCCAACCGCCGGGTTCTCCCGGTGATTCCACAAGCCGTGTTACACGGTCGGCCAGCGCGCCGAGGTCCGGAACGCCCAATGTCCGGCAGATCCGCGTCACAGAACCGAAGAGGTTTTCGAGGATCGGGAACTCCAGGCCGCCGATGGCGGTCCAGAGCCGCACGGCGTTCTGGTCGGTTATTGATGCCGATGCAGCCAATGATCGTTGTTCAACCGCAAACACGGCTGTTCCAGCCGAGTTTGCTGGCAATGCAGGGCTCAATAATGACTGCCGGGTGGCGGCGATTGCCTCCAGCGTGGGATCGCACGCCGTTTCCACCCGGAGCAGCTCGCCCGATTGCGCCGCATCTTCCAAAAAATCGGCCAAGACGTGGTGAGACATGGCACTTCCAAAAAGTCCCCTCTCCCTCCGGGAGAGGGTTAGGGTGAGGGCCGTTTTTCGGCAAGTTAGCCCTCACCCCCTGCCCCTCTCCCAATGGGAGAGGGGAGTTGTAGGATAAGCACTTATTGTACGGAGAGCGAAACTGCCGCAAAAGGCCGAGTCTGCGAGGGGCGATTCCTAAGAAAGAGTGTCGAAGGTCGAAAATCCCCTCTCGACCCTCGACCTTCGACCCTCGACCCTCGACCTTCGACCCTCGACCTTCCCCCCCATGCCCGCCGTCCTTAACGTCTATGCCCTGCCGCGATACGCCGATCCCCGCCAGCTTGCCGGAGGGACGGCCGTGGTGATCGACGTGCTCCGGGCGACCACCACGATTGTTTACGCCCTGCAGGCCGGGGCTACGGAAATCATCCCCTGCGGCACCGTGGAAGAGACCGCAGCCCGGGCCGGGCAATTCCCCCGCGAAAAAATCGTCCTCGGTGGCGAGCGCGGCGGCCGGCCGCTTCCCGGCTTCGATCTGGGCAATTCGCCCGAGGAGTACACGGCCGACCGCGTCGCGGGCAAAACCATCCTCTTTACCACGACCAACGGCACGCAGGCCCTCCTGCACGCCCAACCCGCCGCGCGGATCCTACCGGCCGCCTTCGTCAACGCCTCGGCCGTGCTGCAACGGTTGCTGGACGAGGAGCAGATTCATATCCTTTGCGCTGGGACCGACGGCCAGTTCAGCGAGGACGACATCCTCCTGGCCGGCCTCCTCGTCAGCCGCCTGGAGAACAGCGGAAAACAGTACGTACTGAACGCCCAGGCCCAAACCGCCCGCGAAAACTGGCTCCACGCCTTCGCGCTCCCCTACGCCCTCGGCGCCGAGCCGCTGCCCGCGGAGCACCTCGCCCGCGAGTTGCGAAAAAGCCGCGGCGCCCAAAACCTCCTCCCCCTCGGCTACGCCGCCGACATCCTCGCCGCCGCCCTGCTCGACAAGTTCGCGTGTGTTCCCGAGGCAGACCCGGCCACGCTGCGGATCCATTTGCCGCAAACTGAAAACAACTAAATCCCGCTCATCCAACGCCCCGCAATGGCAATCGCATGGTGTTGGATCAGGTTGCTAGAGCTTTCAAAGAAACAATAAGACACTTGTCGCTTTGATCGAACTAAGATAACATAAGCGGCTCTTTGAATTCTTACACAGGTCTGTTTCAGAGGAAGGTCGTGACATGCTCTATCTGGGCAAGGGACAATTTCAAAAGGTGGTCCGTTGGATGGCCGGGTCATGGATGACGGCCAACATGGCTACGGCGTTGGGATGTGTTTTTGTCGTGCTGACCGCGGTAGGTTTCTATGTTGGACTTTCCGTGCCGCCGTTGCATTTCCTGCTTTTATGCGTTCCCGTTTTTCTTTTACTGCGGATGGGGATGAATGCGTTGGACGGTTTGCTGGCGCGGGAATATAAGACGGGAACGGTCGCCGGGGAAATCTGGAATGAAGCGCTCGATGTTCTCGGCGATACGGTATGCTATGGCATTTTATTCTTTGTCGACAAAGGGCCGCGGCTGAGCCTCGTAGTGTTTCTCTTGGCCATTTGGGCGGCGGAGTTCTTCGGCGTGTTGGGCAAGGGCATGCCCAACGGGACGCGCCGCCACGAAACGGTGCTCGGCGGAAAACCCGATCGGGCGGTTTGGATGAGTGGATTGGCGATCATCCTCTTTTTTTGGCCGGGTAGCCTGCCGTACAGCTACATTTATTTGAGTGTCGTTTCGGTTTTCGTGGTATTGACCAGCCTGATTCGCATCCGGAAGACGATTGCCGTTGCCCGGGGCCATCAGTACGAATCTTACACCTGGATCGGAAAATGAAACCTCTCCAGATCCTTCTGGTCGGCATCCTGGTCGGCGCCTCGGCGCTCTGTCTCGTGCACAGGGATGAGACAGGAATGCTCTTGGTTTTGGGCATCATCGTGGCGGTGTTGCTGCTTTTCTCGGCGACCTATCGCGTGATGCGGTGGAAGCAGTATCCCCTGGCCGAGGAAATCCAAAACCGCACGCTGACCTGGTGGTGGATGATCGCCGTTTTCATGCTGGCCATCGCCGTCCATCGCCTGGTGTCGTTCTTCTTTCTCGGTTTTCTCTGTTTCGCGGCGCTCCGCGAGTACTATTCGCTCATGCCGACGGAGGAAACCGCCGATTCCAAACTGCTCTCGTTCAAGGACCGGCTCTGTGTGGGGATCACGTACCTGTCAATTCCCTTGGTGATGTACACCGCTTATATCCGGTGGTACGGGCTTTTCATTATCATTGCTCCGGTTTACCTTTTCCTCCTGTTGCCTATGGTCTTTGTCATCCAGGGACGGACGGAAGGCGCCATTAAATCGCTGGGAATTCTTGTGCTCGGTTTCATGTTTTTCGTGTTTTGCATGGGCCACTGTCTCTTTATGATCAATTTGGGCGCCATGGTGCTCTTGTATTGCTTTACTCTGACCGAGGCCCGGGATCTCCTGGCGTTTTGGATCGGCAAATGGATCCAGGCGCTCGCCGTAAAGTGTCCCGACGCACCCTGGGCACGGATGCTCGACTTCAGAATCGCCGCGAAAATCAGTCCCAACAAGACCTGGTCGGCAGGCATCCTGACGGCGATTCTGATATCCCTTCTCTCGCTGATATTCGTCCCCTTCCTCCCCGAGTTTCCCGGCGGACGGCTGACGTACTCCTTCTGCGCCGTCGTGGGATTGTCGATCGGTTTTCTCGGTTTAATGGGGGACATGGTTTTTTCCATGGTGAAGCGCGATCTTGGCACCAAGGATTTCGGTACGCTGTTGGCCGGGCATGGAGGGATCATCGACCGAATCGACAGCCTCATCTATACGGTCCCCATTACCTTCCACCTGGTCTACTGGCAATACTTCCCCCCAAATTAAATTCATCCCCTCCAACGCCCCGTGATGGCAATCGCGGGGGTCAATCACCGCATTTCCTCTCAGTTTAATATCCCGCAGGGATTGCAGAAGCCAGCCCAGGGTTGCCGCGCAGCGGCTACCCCGGGGACAAAGGCTCCATTTCGTATGTACCCTTGCCGGCTTGCCGGCAGGTGGATCAGTTTGATGAGCTAGAACGGTGGTTAAGCCGCGTAGCGGCGCGCTATGACAGCCCAGGGCGGAGCGAAGCGCAGCCCTGGGGAAAGGGGGCGCTATCGAGTTTTCAGCCCTGAAAGGGCGCGCCACGGTCATTGATCAATTCACTCACCCTTACAGGGCTTAGAAGATCATAATGCAACCCGCCTTCCCAGGGCTGCGCTTCGCTCCACCCTGGGCTATCGTAGTTCGCCGCTTCGCGGCTTAATCCAATAACCCACAATAACTTGTGTAACCAAACTTAATGCCGTTGAGGGCCGTCATTAGCCCATTGAAAAGCATCTTCTCGTCTATTTCGTGGTCAATTCATATCCTGAAAAATCTTCCCCGTGGCCCAAAAGTAACCTTGCAGTCTGACCACCCTGTTGCTATACTATACAATAGTATATATTCCCTCCGTAGTCTTCCAACCCGAACCCGCTCCGCGTGGAAAATATGCGCCGACCTCCCGAGCCATCCTCCCGCCCGCGCCGGGAAGAGGAAAACCAAAATAAAAAAACGTGGAAAAATCGCGTTTTGCTGTACAACGCCCTCCCCAAAAGAACCAAGAAGCCGCCTTTCCTGGGGGCCAAATCCTTAAGAAATTGCCCGTTCGCCACTCGCGTTGACCAAAAACATACAGCAATTTCCTCGATCAGTGTAGATCAGCGGAGATTAGTGTTCCCTTTCAGTCTTAAGATCGGAACACTGATTGCCGCTAATCTCCACTAATCGAAACCGTTCCCGCCGCAAATTGCCCGTTGAACAGGTTCGTTGATCGATTCACCTCAAGATTCCTCCCGTTTTTTGTTTTCACAACCCCCATTTTTTCACCTTCCGAAACACCCGTTTCAGCACACCCCTTACGCACCTCCAAGAAAACCGCATTCAACAATTCAAGCCAGACCCGGTAAAATACGGCACTTCAAGCCCCTATATTGTCCAATAATTCAGAAAACAGGCCGTTTTCGCCTCTGGCAGCGGCCTTCGGGAAAAGATACATTGTCTTGTTTCTGAGAAATTTCAACTGAAAGGCTTATAAACCATGGAGATGGAACAACTGGTGGCCCTCTGCAAACGGCGGGGATTTTTATTTCAGTCGAGCGAGATCTACGGCGGGATCAACGGCTTCTGGGACTACGGGCCGCTGGGCGTCGAACTGAAACGGAACGTCCGCGAGGCCTGGTGGCGCGACATGGTCGCCGGGCACAACGAACAGGTCGCCCCGCCCGGCGCCCCGGAACCCTACGAAATGGTCGGACTGGACTGCTCGATTATCATGCACCCGCAAGTCTGGAAGGTCTCCGGCCACTACGACCTGTTCCACGATTTCATGGTCGATTGCCGCGAGGCGAAAGGCCGGTACCGCTACGACCAGGTGCAAGGCCGCTGGGTTGAACACGACGGGCGGCGGATTTTTGTGACCACGTACTCCAGCGGACAGGAAGGGCTTGACGAGACCCTGCAAAAGGCCCTGAAATTCTTCAACCTCCGCAGCAAGAACGCGGACCAGTTGCAGTGGGACGGCCCGCTGGTGCCTCTGCCGTCGGTCAAGAATCCCGAACTGGTGTTGGCCCCCGCCGCCAAGCAGCTCGGCACCCTGACCGAGCCCCGGGAATTCAACCTGATGTTCAAAACGATCATCGGCGCGTTGGGGACCGAAGAGGACGCCGCGTTCCTCCGCCCCGAGACGGCCCAGGGCATCTTCGTCAACTTCAAGAACGTACTCGATAGTACCCGTGTAAAAATCCCCTTCGGCATCGCCCAGATGGGCAAGAGCTTCCGCAATGAGATCACGCCGCGGAATTTTACGTTCCGCTCCCGCGAGTTCGAGCAAATGGAAATCGAATTCTTCTGCCACCCGTCGCAGTCGCAAGCGTGGTACCAGTATTGGCGCGACCGGCGGTTCCGCTGGTACACCGACCTCGGCCTGGCCGGCGACCGCCTCCGCCTCCGGGAACACGACAAGGAGGAACTAAGCCACTATTCCTGCGGCACGGCCGATATCGAGTACGCTTTTCCCTTCCTGACCAAGGGCGAGTTCGGCGAACTGGAAGGCGTGGCCCATCGCGGCGACTTCGACCTGCGGAGCCACAGCGAGGGCAAACTCGTCCGGGAAGGCGATCAACTGGTCGTCGAAAAAGACGCCGAAGGCAAACCGCGGCACCGCGGCAGCGGCAAGGATCTTACTTATTTTGATGATGTGACCCGCGAGAGATACCTACCCCATGTCATCGAGCCGTCGGCCGGGGCCGACCGGGCCGTGCTGGCCTTCCTCTGCGAGGCCTACGCCGAAGACGAGGCCCCCGACGAAAAGGGCAAGCCAACCAAGCGCGTCCTGATGCGGTTCCACCCCCGGCTGGCCCCGATCAAGGCGGCCGTCTTCCCCCTGGTGAAAAAGGACGGGATGCCCGAGATCGCCCAGGAGATCTACTCCGCCCTGAAGCCGCACCTGACCGTGTTTTACGACGAGAAGGGCGCGGTCGGCCGCCGCTACCGCCGCCAGGACGAGGCCGGCACCCCCTTCTGCATCACCGTCGACGGCCAGACCCTCCAGGACGGCACCGTCACCATCCGCGACCGCGACTCCCTGCAACAATGGCGCGTGAAAAAAGACGATTGCCTGGCGGAGATCCAGCAAAGATTGACCCCGTGAATGCGAATACTGTAGGAGGCGGCTCCCGCCGCCGACCGAAATGAGATCAGGCAGCGATCGGTTGTAGGAGGCGGCTCCCGCCGCCGACCGAAATGAG
>JAFGPV010000148.1 GCA_016936015.1 Pirellulales bacterium | reverse complement strand
GAAAGAAAGCCCATCGCCATTGGACTTACGTCAACGACGCAGCCCAAAACCTTGAATTTTATCGCGCAACTCCGTAACTTGGGCTAATGTCGGGAAGCCGGCGGTTAACCGCCGCCGAGAAACTCGGGAAATTCCCCTCGGCGGCTGGCTAGTAAATCCGTCTTTCCTTTTCTGTTTCCCGTTAATTAACCGTGATACTCCGAATGCATCATTCAAATTCGAAACACGAGGAGCAATAGAAATCGCTTCTTCTAAATGAATTGTGAAGAGCGGCCTGACGACAGCAAGCCTCCGCGGGAGGTCATGTCAAATAAAATAAAATTAACAATAAAATTCTTGAAAAACACTCTCATTGTTGGTAGAATACCTCCTCGCTTGTCTCATCGGATGATGTCGCCTTCCGGCCAATAAAACGGAAAGCAACAGGTCTTGGTGTCCAGGAGCATGATGATGGGTAATAGAAAACGGTTGTTAAACAACCTCTTTAATCCGAAAAATATCGCCGGCAGGAAAACGAAAGGATTGCTCAATAGACGTCTTTCATTTGAAGGATTGGAAGGACGATCCCTGCTTTCCCTGAACATCAATTTTATTCCCGTGGGCAATTTTTTTATATCGCATCCTCAGGCAAGCGAGGTGCTTGTTAGCGCCGCGGCACAGATCACCGGACGGGTACATAACACGCTGGCGGCAATTCCGAGCGGGTATGATTGGAAAGCGTATTATACTAATCCGGATACCGGCGAAAGGAATTCTATCGAAGAGGTTTCTATTGCCACAAACGAGTTGATCATTTTTGTGGGAGGCCGAGACTTAGGCGAAACGCTCGCTCGATCTTACCCCCAATATTCTGGGGGCCCAAACAATGGGATTATTCGTGATCCGGACCACCTGGTAAGATATCGAGGACAAGAGCCTCGCTTCAGCACTTGGGGCGGATCGCTTTCCTTTACCACCTCCTCCGAGATAAGTTGGCACTTCGGAACGCCCGGAGATCACCGGGCTATTCCCCCGGGAAAATATGATTTTTACTCCGTGGCGCTACATGAGATGATACATCTCATGGGATTCTGTACGAACAATCAGGATCAACTGACGAAGTCTTACTACGCGGGATCATACTGGACGGGCCCGGAGGCAACGAGGGCCAACCACGGCAACAATCCAAAATTGGATCCGTACAAATCGAGTGGGCTACACTGGGATCAGTGGCTCAGGAGCAATGGCCGTCAACCTGTAATGACTGCACTAACAGCCCCGGCTTCCGATAGCAAACGTGTGGTGACGACCGTGGACTTTGCGGCTTTACGAGATATTGGCTGGGACGTATCGGTCAGCGTCTCTTCGGATCTCTCTTCGCAGGCCCGCTTCTCCAACGGCTATCAAACGGACCGGGTCATATGGCGACCGAGCGACGGTGCTTGGTATATCGCGGCTTCGGCCGACGCCGGCGTCGTCGTCAAACAATGGGGACTGCCGGGAGACGTACCCGTCAATGGGGATTTCGACGGCGACGGCGTCACGGATTTTGCCGTCTGGCGACCGTCGAACGGAAACTGGTACGTGGTCCCCTCCGCCAATCCGACGGCCATCGTGGTCCAGCAATGGGGATGGCCCGAAGACGTTCCCCAACCCGCCGATTTCGACGGCGACGGCGTCACGGATTTCGCCATCTGGCGACCGTCGGACGGAAGTTGGCACGTGCTCCCCTCCTCCAATCCTACGGCCAGCATCGCCCAGCAATGGGGATTGCCGGGCGATATTCCCCAATCGGCCGATTATGACGGCGACGCCCTAATGGATTTCGCCGTCTGGCGTCCCGGTGAAGGCAACTGGTACGTGATTCCCTCTTCCAATCCCGCCGCGCCCGTTACCCGGCAATGGGGCCTACCGGGAGACATTCCCGCCAACGGTGATTTCGACGGCGACGGCGTCACGGATTATGCCGTCTGGCGGCCGTCCAACGGGAGCTGGTACGTCGTCCCCTCCGCCGATCCCGGCGCCATCCGCGTCCAGCAATGGGGATTACCGGGAGATATTCCTCAACCCGCCGATTTCGACGGCGACGGCCTGGTGGACTATGCCGTTTGGCGGCCCTCGAACGGGAATTGGTACGTCATTCAATCGAGCGACACTCAGCAAAGCATTTATCAATGGGGACTTCCCGGGGACATCCCCGTTGGAATTGCCGATGCAACCATTTCCGCCAGCAGAGCATCGACCTCTTCATATTATTCGTCGGCTGCTTCCCAGGTTACCACGATACCGAACTCCCTCGACACTCAAGACTCCTCACAAGAAATCCTCCCTTTAACAACCGCGTCTCAAACAGAGTATGCGTTGATTGCTGCCGTTTTCAATGACTCTCGCACTCATCAATCGCTGAAATCATCTTCGATCCCTTCATTATCAACATTCCGTACAGATCGCACATCGGAACGCGTCAACAAGCCGTCATCTCAGGAACCCTACATCTCCCATGTCTTGAAAAATGATTTCACAGACCGCTGGTCCGAGCTTTTCGACGATATGGCGTCCCTTATAGGTTGATCTTCAAGGGTCGGTAGCCGACGGTTGATCACAGATCGCTTTTCTCTGCTTGCGTTCGGCGTTCTCACTGAGCGTCTCCAGTGCCCGGAGCAATGCCTTGGCCTTATCCAGGGTTTCCTGATACTCGGCCTCCGGCCGGGAATCGGCGACGATGCCGCCGCCGACGTGGAAGAAGCAGCGGTTGGCTTTGACGATCAGCGTGCGGATGGTCATGGCCAGTTGCATCGCGCCGGAGAAGGCGTGATAGCCGATTGCGCCGGAATAGACGCCCCGTTTGACCGGCTCCAGGCGGTCGATGATTTTCATGGCCTCGATCTTCGGGGCGCCGGTCATCGAGCCGCCGGGGAAACAGGCCCGGAGCAGGTCGAGGCTGTCGCGGCCTACGGCCAATCGGCCCGTCACGGTCGAGACCATCTGATACACGGTGGCGTATTGCTCGATCGCGGCATACTCCTCGACGCGGACGCTGCCGTAGGCGCAGACCCGGCCGAAATCGTTGCGGACCAGATCGACGATCATCGCATTCTCGGCGAGGTCCTTGACCGAGGTCTGCAATTCCCGCCGCAGCCGGGCGTCCTCCTCCGGCGTGGCTCCGCGGGGCCGGGTCCCCTTCATCGGCCGGCTCTCGGCGGCGCCGTCGGCCGAGAGTCGTAAAAAAAGCTCCGGTGAGGAGGAGACGACCTGCACCTCGGGAAAATGGAGATAAGACGAAAAGGGCGCCGGATTGATCTCACGCAGGATGCCGTAGAGATCCCAGGCGGTTCCGCCCGCTAAGGGCGATTCCAGCCGATGCGTCAGGCAGACTTGATAGACGTCGCCGGCGGCGATGTGGTTCTGCACGTCTTCCACCGCCCGGCAGTACGAGGTTTCGTCGAAAAACGCCTGGAGGGGAAGAGGACGGACGCCTCGCCGCCGGCTAACAGACGTTTCCTTGCCGATCGCATCCCCTTCTTCAAATGCATTCAGGCGGGCGAGCATTTCCGCCTGCTGTCCTGCCGCTTGAGCTCGGGCGCGCTCCTCGTCCGGCCCAAAGCCGAAGACGGCCAGAAACGTCCGGCCTTCGGCGTGGTCGTGCGCCAAGACGACGGCGGGGAATGTCAGGCAGACGTCGGGCAGGGCGAGGTCGTCGGCCCCGCAGTCGGGCAACTGCTCGATCCAGTATCCCGCTTCGTACCCCCAGTAACCGACCGCTCCGCCGAGGAAGGAGATTTCCGCAGGCTGTTCGCAACGTGCAGGTCGCCAGGCGGTAAACAACTCACGCAATGTACGAAACGGATCGCCTTGCCGTTGAACGACCCGGGGATGATCCAACCAATTGCCTTGGGAATCGACCCATTGGCTGAGAATAATCTCGGCGTTTTCCGGCGGCGGCACCCCGTGCCTCCGCTTCGCCCGGAACGCAAGAAACGGCCGGCCGCCGAGGAACGAATACCGCCCCTGCCGCGGAGATTCCAAGGCGCTGTCCAATAGAAACGAATATTCCTGGCCGCAAAACGGCGCGTAATATCGCCAAAAAGGAAACCGTAGCGGAGGCAATTCCAGGAACTCGGAATAAATCACCGAGGGCAGCGTTGCACAGCAGCACATGTACGATTGGTTCATCCCGCAGCCGTCTCCAGGAAATCATCCGATCGCCGGGGAAAAGGGAAAGGAAAGGGCGTCAGTCGTCTTTTCCCTCCGCGCGGTCGGGAGGGCGTCGGTTCTTGCCCCGTCGATGCGTCAAGGCGTCGCCGAGGTCCTCCCGCGCCTGCTCGACGTATTTCAGCAACCGTTGGACGACCTCCGGATGCCGGGCGGCGACGTTCGTGGTTTCGCCCACGTCGTTGTCCAGATCGAACAGGGACAGGCCAATGGGGACGAAATCCTCGGGCACGCATTTTCCGTCCTTGCCGGGCTCCCGGCCGCTGAGCGTGCGGTACTTGTGCGGCACGTGCAGCTTCCACTTGCCGCTGCGGACGGCCTGCAACTCCCAATGATAATAGTAGTAATACACCTCGTGGGGGCTTTTCGTCCCGGGCAGGTTCTTCATCAACGGGAGGATGCTCCGGCCGTCGATGATCCGGTCCTGGGGCAAATTGTATCTAAGAATCTCGGCCATCGTGGGGAGGATATCCATCGCGGCGGTCATTTGGTTGCACTCCGTGCCGGCGGGGATGACCTCCGGCCAGCGCATCACGCACGGCTCGCGGAAGCCGCCCTCGAACGTCGTGGCCTTCCCCTCGCGCAACGGCAGGGCGTTGCCCGCATGATTGCCGTAAGGGAGCCAGGGACCGTTATCCGAGGTGAAGACGACCCAAGTGCTCTTTTCCAAACCGCATCGTTTTAGAGCGTCGAGAATCTGCCCGACCGACCCATCGATCTCTTCGACGGCGTCGCCGTAAAGCCCTTGGGCCGACTGGCCCTTGTGTTTGTCGGAGACGGCCAGCGGCACGTGGGGCATGGCGTAGGGCACGTAGAGAAAGAACGGTTGCTTCTGATGGCGTTCGATGAATTGGACCGCCCTTTGGGTGTACCACGTGGTCAGTTGCGATTGGTCGGGATTCGTCTTGACGACTTTTTCGCCCTCCATCAGCGGCAGCGTGTCGCACTGCCGATCGCCGATCTTCACCGGGGCGAACATGTCGTTGGAGTAAGGCAACCCGAAGAATTCGTCGAACCCGTGCCGCGTGGGCAGAAAGCACGGATCGTGTCCGAGGTGCCATTTGCCGAAAATCGCCGTGGCGTAGCCCCGCGACTTGACCATCTCGGCCAGGGTCAATTCACGGTCGGCGATGCCGAAGTGCAGCGTCGGCCCCAAAGGGAAAATGATTCCCAACCGCGTCGGATAGCAGCCAGTCAGCAGCGTGTAGCGCGAAGGGGAGCACGTCGCCTGGCCCACCAGAAAATCGGTGAACCGCATCCCCTCGTCGGCCAGCCGGTCGATGTTGGGCGTCTTGATCTTCGGCGCGCCGAAGCAGCCGAGGTCCCGGTAGCCCAGGTCGTCAGCAAAGAGGATCACCAGATTCGGCAGCGGAGGCGCGTCGGCGGAAAACGCCGGACCCGGCCGCGCCGACAAGAATGTGACGAGAAAGACAAAAAGCGAGAGGCGGAACATGGTTTTTCCCTAAAATTTCCAATAACGCCATCTTCCGGGATAGCATATCCCTTGTCAATCCGCGTCAAAAACGATGTTGGGACCCGCTACCGGTTATTGATATTTTACGGCGATTTATTTTGCGGTGCGGAGGAATCGAGCCGCATCGCAAGCGGATCGTCGCGGCGGCCGTTTAAGACAAGAGGCTTGGTCGCAGAGCAGGTGAGAATTGCCGGTCGATCCGTGGCCGTATCCGGCTTCTCGTTCAAGGAGCACGTTTTGAAGTTTGTCTTAAAAAGATCGGATCCATCGAGCCTGATTTTGGCGGACGCGAACTCTGCTGCATGGCTTACGACGTTCGGTTGAAGATTGCTTTGCGTCGTCTGTCGGGTTCGCCAGAGGAGGCTCGCCACGAAGATCAGGCTCGTGACGCCCACCAAAGAGGCCATGGCAACGAACATCGTCGGGTAGGGCGCCAGGCCCGCGGGGCCGCTGTATTCGACGATTGCCCCGGCCAGAGGGGTGCCTACGAGCACGCCCACGTCGAATGCCGCCAGGATCAACATGGTGCCCAGCCCGCGGCAGCGCTCGGGAAACGAAAGCGTGCTGGCCGCCACCGTCGGCGGGAAGACCAGCGCATGGGCAAAACCAAGAATCATGGCGGGAACGGTCAACTGCCACGCCGTCTCGACCAGAAGAAACGCCAACAAGCCCGTTCCCAACAACACCTGACCGAGCAGGATCACCGGCGCCAGGCCGAATCGTTCGGGAAAGCGCCGCGCGCCGACGCGCACCAGCAGCGCCACGACCGCATAGACGCCGAAGAACCAGCTCATGGTGGTGATTCCCAGTTCGGCGGTGAACGTCCGCAGGAACGTCGCCGGCAGTCCCAACACCATGCCCGTCGCCGCGCCGACCAGGAGAATGATTCGAGGGCTGTGGTGCCACAACAACCGGGCCATCGAGTCTTTCGACGGTTCGGTCGTCGTCACCTTGCCCGCCGTGGCCAGCCCGCAGAAGAACATTCCCAGCAGCGTGAAGAACCCGGCCACGACGAACAGCCGCTCGACGTGCTCCGGACCGTGGGAGAGCAGATCGCCCAGCGTATTGCCCAGCACCCACGCGATGAATCCCGAGGCGCCCAGCGTTCCGACGGCTTCGGCCAGCCGGGAGCCCGGCACGCGGCTGCTGACCCACGTGATGCTCGAACCGAAAACGCCGGCCACGGAGGAGGCGAACAGGATCCGCAGCAGATAGATCGCTGTGCCGTGGCAGGATTGCAACAGCAGGTGGCCGAAACAAGCCGAGGAAAGAACCGCCAGCGACACCAGCCAGATGGTCCGGGCACCGTGACGGTCGATGGTTCGGCCCAGGGCGAGACGAATGGTAATGCTGCCGACCATGCCCGTGCCGACGATCCATCCCAGTTCCAGTTCGCTGCCGCCCAGGCGGTGGATTAAATCGGCGTAACGAAACAACAGCGCGATGGCCGTCGCCACGCACAGGTTCGACGCGGAAGCGAGCCAAAACCGCGCGTCATAAACTCGGGAACTCGGCCGCTCGATTGCGACGGAGGTATCTTTTCCCCCGCTCAAGGCAGGGCGGCGGGGGGATTTTTTCAGACCAATCATCTCTGACCGTAAGGGAGAAACCAAGGATGTTTTGAATTATATCAAACTGACTCGCGGATTACACCATTTGCCGGGCAAAGGATTGACGGCCGAGCGTCTCTCTTGTCCCGTGCCCCTGAAACGAGAAATCGGAACCAATGGAGACGTGAAAAATGGCGATCACAGGAGTACGCTTGTATGTTTGCAAATTGTTTTTCCTAAAGACGATAGGACAGAAAGCCCTCTCTGAGGAAAAGGGGTTATTTTAACCAAATCGCCGGTCAGCAACGAGGCCAATTATGGATGTCTGATTCGTCACAAAAGAGACGCCCAAAGTTCAATAGTACAGACACTTGGTCTCTGATGTTTCGTCGGGGCGGAAGAGCCCAAGTCGGCTTACAAGAAGCTCTGCATCACTTCCGGCGGGGCGGGGCCGTAAGAGTAGGGCTCGAGAGTGCAGGTGGCGCGGCCTTGGCTGAGGCCGCGCATCGCCGAGGAGTAGCCGAAGAGGTTGGCCAGCGGGGCGTGGGCCTCGATCACCGTGTTCTTGCCGCGGAGATGCGTGCGGACGATCATCGCCCGGCGCTGCTGGAGGTCGCCCATGATCTCGCCGAGGCTCTCCTCGGGCGTGGTGACCTCCAAACGCATGATCGGCTCCAGCAGCACGATGCCGGCCTGGCGGAGTCCCTTGTCGAAGGCGTCGGCCGCGGCGTAGCGGAAGGCTAGTTCGTTGGATTCGGTCTCGTGAAGCTGCCCGCCGAGGACCGTGATTTTGACGTGCATCAGCGGATAGCCGAACAGGCCGCCGCCCGCCCCCTGCTCCTGGAGCACTTCGCGGGCGGCCTCCAGATACGGCGCCGGCAGGGTCAGTCCGGGGGCGACCGTCACCGTCACCGGTTTGACGCCCTGGGGAAACGGCTCCATGCGGATCTCGAGCTTCGCGGAGAGCATCTGCCCGCCGACGTTGCGGTGGCACTCGCCGGTCACCGTCACGGGCTTCTCGACCGTCTCGCGGTAGCTGACCCGGGGCTTGTGCACCCGGACGTTGAGCTTGAAATCTCGCAGCAGCCGGTGCTTGATGACCTCCAGGTGCAATTCGCCCATCCCGCTGATCAACGTCTGGCCGGTCTCTTCGTTTTCGCGGGCGCGGAAGGTGGGATCCTGCCGTTTCATCATCTCGAGCACCTGGGCCAGCTTTTTCCGCTCGGTGGCCGACTCCGGCTCGATGGCCATCGAGATCACCGTCTCGGGGAAGGCGATCGTTTCCAGCAGGATCGGATCGGCGTGGGTGTCGCAGAGGGTGTCGCCAGTGACGGAGTGCTTCAAACCGACGATGCCGATGATGTCGCCGGCCGCGACCGCTTCGACCTGCTGGCGGTGATCGGCCTGGACCCGCCAGAGTTGCGGGACGTTTTCCTTCTTGTCCTTGCCGGCATTCAACACGCGGCTGTTGGCCTTCAGCCTGCCGGAATAGACCCGGACGTAGTGCAGATCGCCGTGCCGGTCGGCCTGGATCTTGAAGACCAGCCCGCAGAACGGCTCCTGGAGATCCGGTTTGCGGACGATTTTGGCGTCCTTGCGTTTTAGATTGACGCCCTCCACGGGCGGGACGTCCGTCGGACTGGGCAGGTAGGCCGCCACGCCGTCCAGGATCGGCTGCACGCCGATGCCGTCCAGGGCCGAGCCGCAGAGCACCGGCACCAGCAGGTTGTGCAGCGCGGCCTGGCGGAGGGCTTTGTGCAACAGCGCCGGCGGAACGGCCTGCTCGCTGAGCAGGAACTCGGTCAGTTCGTCATTCAGCAGGGAGAGTTGATCGAGCAGGTGCAACCGCCAATGCTCCGCCTGCTTGTGATACTCCGGGGGAATTTCTTCGACGAGGATCTCGCTCCCCTTGTCCTTCTCGGGAAAGGTGAGCATCTGCATCAACACCAGGTCGATCACGCCGCGGAAGGCGTCGGCCACGTGCGGCGGGCCGGCCCCAACGGGCAGCATAATCGGCACGGGCTTGCAGTCCAGCCGCATGCGGATTTCGTCCAACGTGCCGTAGAAATCGGCCCCCTCGCGGTCCATCTTGTTGATGAAGGCCAGCCGCGGCACGTGGTACTTGTCGGCCTGATGCCAGACGGTCTCGCTCTGGGCCTCGACGCCCTCCCGGGCGCTGAAGACCACCACGGCGCCGTCCAAAACCCGAAGACTCCGCTCGACCTCCGCGGTGAAATCGACGTGACCCGGCGTGTCGATCAGGTTGATTTGGATCTTCGGACAGGCCACGTCGCGGCGCCAGCGGGGCGTGACCTCCCAGGGGAACGTGACGCAGGCGGCGTTGATCGTGATGCCCCGCTCCTGCTCCTCGGGATCGTAGTCGGTAACCGTGGTCCCCTTGTCCACCTCCCCCACCCGATGGCTGAAGCCGCTGAAAAACAGCATCCGCTCGGTGACGGTCGTCTTGCCGGCGTCGATGTGGGCGATCACGCCGAGGTTGCGGAGATGGGCGAGTGAGGAAGTCATGTTTGGACGATGTGAAAATCATTGCAAATTGCAAATTGGTCATTGCAAATTGCAAATTGAACAAATCCCGGCAGGAAATCTTATCTGATGCGTTCTACCCATGGTTCCTTAGCAATCGACTCAATATCCCCCGTGGCTAATTTCTTCCATCAATCAAGAACCCTCAAGTCTCCTCTGAGAATTCCAGATTGCTATTCTCCTCGTTCAATTTGCAATTTGCAATGACCAATATGCAATTTGCAATACCCTGGCGCAAAGGAACGCCGCGCCGGAAAAGGGGGGACGCCGGCGCGGCGTGGGGGTATGCGGGGATGATTTCTACCACGCGAAGTGGGCGAAGGCTTTGTTGGCCTCGGCCATGCGGTGCACGTTTTCCCGCCGGGTCATGGCGGCACCTTCGCGATTGTAGGCGGCCAGCAGCTCGTCGGCGAGCTTCACGTGCATGGCCTTCCCTTTTTTCTCGCGGCAGGACAGTAAAATCCAGCGGATGGCCAGCGATTGCTGCCGGTTCCTGCTGACCTGCATCGGCACCTGGTACGAGGCCCCGCCGACGCGCTTCGAGCGGACCTCGATGTTCGGCTTGACGTTGTCCACGGCCTGGGTGAAGACCTCGATCGATGGCTTGTCCTTGACTTTCTCGCCGATGATGTCCAGCGCCCGATAAAACACGCCCATCGCGACGCTCTTCTTGCCGCTCCACATCATGCTGTTGACGAACTTGCCGGCCAACAACGACCCGTGCACCGGGTCGGGAGCGAGGGTTTTCTTGCTGGAAGTAATGCGGCCCATGAGGGAAATGCTTCTAAAAAATTATGAAACTTTAGTGGATAATGACGAAGCCCAAATAACAAATGACGAAAGAAGCTCTAAATCTGAAATCCGAATATTCGAGCTTCGTCCTTCGGATTTCTTTCGTCATTCGTCCTTAATTTTCTTATGTTGCCTTCTTCGCTCCGTACCGGCTCCGGGATTGCTTGCGGCCGTCCACTCCGAGGCAGTCCAACGTGCCGCGGACGACCTGATAGCGGACGCCGGGCAGATCACGGATGCGGCCCCCGCGGACCAGCACGATCGAGTGTTCCTGGAGGCTGTGCCCTTCGCCGGGGATGTACACGGTGACCTCTTTCCCGTTGGAGAGCCGCACCCGGGTAATCTTCCGCAGGGCCGAGTTCGGCTTCTTGGGGGTCATGGTTTTGACCTGCAAACACACCCCCCGTTTTTGAGGACACTTATTCAACACCGGCGACTTGCTGTATTTTCGCTTGGGGCGTCGTCGCTTCGCGACCAATTGATTGATGGTAGGCATGGATCAACTCTTCAGGAACTTCTCTTCCAGGTCAATTCCCGGCAAAGACCGGTTCACGGTTCTCAGCCCCACGGTTTGGATCGAAAGGGCCAAGTACAAGAGAATCCCTCATTGTGAGTAATAATCATTCATTGTCAAGGGGTTTCAGCCAATTTCTCGGTTTTGTTCGCGGATCAATTGAAAACATGTCTTCTTCCACAAATTACGTTCCACCCTTAACGGGGGAGAATAAGAGAACGAAGGATTTCCAAAAAGATTGTGATAAACTACAGAAAATGCGGAGAAAAAGCGTTTTGTTTCAACGGATAGGGCGTCAAACCGGGGCTGGGTTAAAGTAACAGTCTCTTTTCCGGTTCATGGCAGCGGAGACTGCCGAAGTTCGAGGTCCTTTTTTCTCCGCTGGGGCCGTACAGCCGCCCCTCGTTGTACCATCGGATGATCCTTGCCCTGACCTTCACTCCCGGAAGGTAATGGGAGCGAGGAAGATCATTTATTTGCTCAGAGTGTCGCCGTACATCTCGCGCAGCGCCTGGTCGATCACTTGCAGCATTTTGGCGTTCGTCTGGGCGTCCTTGACGGCGATGCGGAAGGATCGGGGAGCGGGGCGGGAGGTCATTGAGGAGATGTTGCGGAGGAAGAGGCCCTCGGCCTGGCAGCGCTCGATCAGCGCGGCGGCGGCGGGGCCGGTTTCGGGAAGGCGGCAGAGGATGATATTGGCCTGGCCGGGATAGACAGTGATGTTTTCCAATCGGCGCAGTCCGGCGATGAGTTCGGTGCGGAGGCGGCGGGTCTCTTCGTATTTTTCCTGGTAGTAATCGAGATGTTTTAAGGCCGTGACGGCGGCGAGTTGGGCGGGGAGGCCGACCGCCCAGGGCGGCGTGACGGACAGGAGGTCTTGGGCGATCGGTTTGGGGGCGCACAGGTACGCGGCCCGGACGCCGCTTAAGGCGTAGGCCTTCGACATCGACTTGCAGACCGCCACGTTTTCGCTCTCCGCGGCAAACGGTTCGAGCGACTCCTGCGGATCGACGTAGTCGATGTACGTTTCGTCGATCCAGAAACGCGTGGCCTTCGGCGCGCGACGGAGGAGGGATTGAAGCTCGCGCCGGGCGACGTAAGTGCCCGTCGGATTGTTCGGATTGACCAACACGACCAGGTCGTAACGGTTCTCGAGGCGCGATTCGAGCCGTCCCGGCTCGATGCGGTAATTGTCCGCCGGATCGAGAAACAGCCGATCCACTTGGCAGCGGATGATCTGCTCGAAGAGGTGCGCGTATTCTCCGTACGTCGGATCGAGAAGGAGAACGCGGGATTTGGGAGTCAACCAGCGCGGCAGCGCCAGGAACATGAGGTCCGAAGAGCCGGCGGCGGGGACGATGCACTCGGCCGGCACGCCGCGCGACGCGGCGATGGCGCGGACCATGCCCTCGCCATGGGTTGGCGGAGAGGTCCGGAGGAGCCACTCCAGGTTTTCGTGCAGGCGCTCGAGCACTTCAGGGGCGGGCGGGAACCAGGCGTCGAGGACGTCGGCGTTGATGATCTCGGCGCGGCGTTCCAGCGTGTCGAAATCCTCGCCGAGGGCCTTGAAAAACGTCCCCCCGTGCTCGCACCGCTCCGGCTCCAGGAAAGGAACTTCCAATCGCCAGTGGATTTTCTTGCCGATCTTCGTTACCGTATTCATGCGGCTGTGGACTCGTTGGCGAAAATGGGACACCGGGGCGCTGATCAGTTCGAAGGTGACCGCGCCAGACGAAATGCGGCGGCCCAGGACTTGGAATCCGGCCTTGAGGTACATGTTTAAAAATTCCCGGCGGCCGATGGCCACGATCCTCCGGCCGCCGTGCGCTTCCACCCAACGGTAAGCGGCGTACATCAGCAATCCGGCCAGGCATGTAGTGCGGAACGGCCGGGCTACGGTCAACAGACGGACTTCGTAAAGGCCGTCGTCGCAGTCGAAGGGCAATTCGTCGCGGCGGAGATACTTATCGATGGAGTAGCCATCGTGGCCGGGTGGCGTGATGCTGACAAAGCCCGTGACCCGGCCGTCCCGGGCGGCGACGATGTACTGGTTGAAGTCGTCCAACGGGTCGCGGAGCATTCGCTGCGGATTTTGCCGATGCTGTGCCAACTCGGAGGCGTAGACCTCGTGGCGGAGCCGGTAGATGGCGTCTCGATCGGCTTCGGTGGCCAAGCGGAAGATATACTTTTCCATAAGGAACCTCACCGGAAACTGGACTTCGGAAAAGGTGACCAAGAAGGCTTGGCGGGCATCCTAAAAGCCAAGGCGTACCCTCAGCCCGAATACAACGGGAGCTTGCCGGGGAAAAAAACGGGGGATTCCTCTTGCGGCTGCGCCGCCCTGATAGCGGAGCTATCAGGGCTACCCTTGTTACACTTGCGTCACGCCGCGCGGCGGCGGGGATTTTTCAGGAGCCAGAACTCTTCGTCCTCGACGACGTGCTCGATCGGCTTGCCCGAGCGGATCGCCCGGACGCGGCGTTTGATGCTGCGGCGGATGGCGCGGTGGTAGCCGACGGAGGTGGCAAAGAGCGTCAGCAGGTCCATGAACCGGCCGTTGGCAGCCAGCGTCGGCTCGCTGACGCGGATGTAGGCGTTGTAGCCGAAGCCGATCAGCTTGCCGTCGATCAGGCCGATCCTCCGCCCGCCCGACTCGATCACGAAATCGGCGCCGATCGAGACCCATTTCCGCTTCAGGTCGATGTACCACACGCGGTCCTCGGCCTCGTCGTAGAAACAGAACGTGAAGATCGCCGGGATGCGGAAGGTACGGTGGTTCTGCTGGACGTTGATCAGGAATTCGCAGCCCGGCAGGATGGCGGCGAAGGTCAACACGGCCCGGCGGGAGCCGATCGAGTTGTGGACCTCGCGCGTGGTGATCTCCTCGAGGGTGCCGATCCAGCGGATCCGCTCGCCGGTGGTCTTGAACGTCTTGAGCACCAGGCGGCGCTGCTCGGGTGAGTTCCAGACGTCGCTGCGGATGCCGACCAGGTGGTTCTTCTCCCAGTCGCCGGTTGCCGGATCCCGGTCGGAGACCACGCCGCAGACGTCCATGTTGGTGCCGAACTGCCGATCGTCGGCCGACTTCAGGCGTTGCAGCAAGTCGATGTTCGTAGGGTGCATCTTGGGGAACGCCCACATATCGACGTAGCGGACGGCCTCCGGATGATGGTTCGCGTCGCGGGAACGGGATGTCCCAAACATCGTCTCTCCTCCGTGCAGAACGTGGTAGATTGCAGGCCCCCCGATCCTTTCGGCGCGAATCGTACCGAAACGCCCCCTCTAAGACAAGGTCAGATGCCCGCTGGTTGCACTCCTCCGCCAAAGACTTAAAATAAGGTCTGAGAACGGGTTATCGCTTCAAGTTTCGCTCGTTAGAGGATCCGGTCGGTGAGTTTCGTTTGGGCGTTTCTGTTGGTGCTGATCGTGTTGTTCGGCTGGCTGCTGACCCTGGTGGGCCTGCCCGGCAACTGGCTGATGGTCGCGGCCGTGATCGTCTACGCGCTGCTCATACCGCAGCAGTCGCCGGCCGGCCTCGGCTGGGGAGTGGTCGCGGCGCTCGTCGTGTTGGCGGCCCTGGGCGAGCTGCTCGAGTTCCTGGCCGGCGCGTTGGGCGCGGCGAAGGCGGGCGGGAGCCGCCGCGGGGCGGTCCTGGCCCTGGCCGGCTCGATGGTCGGCGGGATCGTCGGACTGTTTGTCGGACTGCCGATCCCGCTGGTCGGATCGCTGCTGGGCGCGGTGCTGCTGGCCGGCGCGGGGGCGTTTATCGGCGCCGTCGTCGGCGAACAGTGGAAAGGCCGCAGCCTGGACGACAGTTGCCGGATCGGCCGGGCCGCCTTCTGGGGCCGACTGCTGGGAACCGCAGCCAAGACGGCCGTCGGCGCGGCGATGGTCGTCACGACGATCGTGGCATTGCTGGTATAACGGGCACCGATCCTTCTTTCCCGTTATTTATAACTGAGTCAACTTGAGCCACTAATTATTCCTGCTTTATTTGAAATAAACTTCGCTTTGAACGGCTTAACCCCAAACTCTCAATTGATTTTATAAAATCATCAGTGGCCTATTGACATTTGATGCGAAATTGCTAGTCTAGGCAATTAAAGCAAACTTTTCCTTGCACCCCCACTCGTGAGGCAGCGTTTCGCGGACATGAACGTTTTTCTTTTGCACCAATGCGGAATTGGTCCGCACCGGGTTCTTTTTTATATGGCCGCTACTCTTTGGCCCTTTTCTTTCGCTTTTCCGTGTTTCTTTGCCTCTGGTCGTGTCATTTGTCTCGAAGGACCGTTTCCTCGATATGCTTCCCTGGGAGAAAGGCCATGAGATTGCACAGTTCTCTTCGCACATGCTGTTTGGTTGCCACGTCTTGCTTGGCGATAGGTTTGGTACTGTTTTTCGTTTCATCCGTTGAGGCGGCCTATTTGACCGTCTATGGCGGACCGACTTACAAGTCCGGCGAGGGGGGCTATAAGGATCCCTCCTATATCGCTTATGGAACCGGTACCATGTGTCTGCCGGTCAATGACGATGGCACTGCCGCTGGACATGTCATTAAGTACAATGCGTCGGATAGCTCCCTGGGGCGCCGCGCGGTGCGATGGGACGGCACCGGCGCGGATGCCGTTGAACTGGGGATTCTCGGAGTCGACGCCAGCGAGAAAACCGAGGTCAAAGCCTTCGCCATCAATTCATCGGGCACGGCCGTGGGGGAGGCTAAAAAGTACGTCTCGGGCGTGGACATGGGTTATTGCGCGGCGCGATGGGACGCTTCGGGCACGGGCGCCTCCGAATTGGAGAATATCTGGACGAAAAGCTCGGGATATTCGAACACCCACGCTTATGCGATTAACTCTTCGGGGATCACCGTAGGAAATACCACGAAGTACGACGGAGACGAGGATCGTGGTACGCGCGCCGTCCGCTGGGACGCCTCCGGGAAAGCACTGGAACTGGAGAATCTCGGCGAACTAAGCGCTGGGCACGCACTTGGCATCGCCAACTGTATCAATTCCTCCGGCCTAATAGCGGGAAGTTCTTTGAAAGTGGACGGCATCACGGGACACTCCCTCGGCGCCTATTGTGTACGGTGGGACGCCTCGGGCGCGATCGTCGCGGAACTGCAAAATCTCTGGAGCAGCGGCAGTGGTATTTCGATTAGCAATGCTTTCGCGATGAACGAATCGGGCACCGTCGTGGGCTCTTCCAGGAAGTATGATGCCGTTACGGGTGACGGTCTGGGCGACCGCGCCGTGCGGTGGGACGGCTCGGGCATAACGGCTACGGAATTGGAGTGTCTGGGGACCGATGACGAGGAAGTTTCTCAATCTATCGCCGTCGCGGTGAACGACGCGGGTACGGCCGTAGGCTATTCGGATAAGTATGACGGCTCAGACAACCTTGGATCGCGCGCCGTACGATGGGATGCCTCGGTTTCCACGGCAACCGAATTGGGAGACCTGGGGACAAGTCCTGAGGGAATCACAAACTCTTTTGCGATTGCCATCAACGCCTCGGGCACGGCCGTGGGATACGCTAACAAGTACGATACAGGCGTTTTCGTCGGGAGGCGCGCCGTATTATGGGGCGATGACGGCGCGGCCGTGGATTTGAACACCCTGATCGCTCCCGATTCCGGCTGGACGCTGAGCGAGGCCTGGGGCATCAGCAATACCGGCTGGGTCGCCGGCATCGGGGATTATGATCCCGACGGCGCCGGCGGACAGGAACCCTATGTCCGGGCGTTCCTGGTCCAGGTGCCCGAGCCGAGCGGCCTGACGCTCTTGATCGGCGTTCTGCTAGGCGCGTTCTTCTGGCGGAGGCGCCGGAACTTCCCTTGATTTAAAAAAACAAGGGATTACTCGCCCTGGGCAGCCAACCAGCGTTCGGCGTCCAGGGCGGCCATGCAGCCGGAGCCGGCGGAGGTGACGGCCTGGCGGTAGTAGTCGTCGGTCACGTCGCCGGCGGCGAAGACGCCCTCCACGCTGGTGCAGGTGCGGAACGGCGTGGTTAATTGGATGTAGCCCTTCTCGGTCAACGCGAGCTTGCCCTTGAGAAACGCCACGTTGGGCGTGTGGCCGATGGCCATAAAAACGCCCGTGCAATCCTGCCGTAGTTCCGGTTGGCCGGCGGTGCTTGCCAACCGCACGCCGGTTACGCCGTCCTTGTCGTTGCCCAGGACTTCCTCCAGCGTGCGGTTCCAGAGGATTTTGATTTTCGGATGATTCTTCGCCCGCTCGGCCATGATCTTCGAGGCGCGGAGCTGATCGCGGCGGTGGACGAGGTAGACCACGTCGGCGAACTTGGTCAGGTAGTCGGCCTCTTCGACGGCCGAGTCGCCGCCGCCGACCACGACCAGCGGCCGGTTGCGGAACCGCGGCAGGGCGCCGTCGCAGACGGCGCAGGCGCTGACGCCACGGTTCTTGTATTTCTCCTCCGAAGGCAGTCCGAGGTAGTTTGCCCGGGCGCCAGTGGCGACGATGACGGACTGCGCGGCGTACGTTTTTTCGTCGGAGGCGGTCAGTTGGAAGGGGCGGACCGCGAAGTTCACGTCGACAACGTCCTCGGTGACGATCCGGGTGCCGAAATTCTTGGCCTGCTGCCGGATCAACTCCATCAGTTCCGGGCCGCTAACGCCCTTTTTCTCATGCGGGGCCATCATCATGCGGATTTGAGGCTCCAGGGCGGAATCGAAATAGAGCGATAAATCGCCGGCAGGAAAACCGGGAAAATTCTCGACCTCGGTCGTCAGGGCCAATTGGCCCAGCGGCAGCGTGCCGGCCTGCCGGTTCTCTTCGGTGATTGCGCCCTCAAAGACCAGGGGACTCAACTCGGCGCGGGCGGCGTAGATGGCGGCGGTCCAGGCGGCCGGGCCGCTGCCGATAATGATGACTTTTTCTGGCATGATAATGTTTCGTTTTAGCCCCCCGGCGATTCGCCGGGGGCTAATGGTTATGGTGTTGGAGGATGATTGAAACAGCCTATTATAGGGCCTTCGGAATGTCCGTCCATGCCTGCGATTGCACGAAACGGCGAATTGGGGTATCGTTGATAAGTGGGGAATGGGGCAGGAGTTCGTGCGCTTTTCTTCGAGCCGGTCGGCACGCCGGGATGCAACTGCCGAGCTCAAGGAGGAAGAGATGACTGAGAACGCGGCGGTCGTGACGCTAGTGGCCTTCGGGGCCTTGATTCTGGCGTATTTTACCTACGGGCGATTCCTGGGCCGGCGGATTTTCCGACTGGAGCGACGGCGGCTGACCCCTTCGCATACGCTGACCGACGGGGTAGATTACGTGCCGACCCGGGCGCCGATCCTCTTCGGCCACCACTTTGCCTCGATTGCCGGATTGGGCCCGATCCTCGGGCCGGCGATCGCCGTGATCTGGGGCTGGGGGCCGGCGGTCCTCTGGGTGGTGCTGGGGAGCATTTTCATCGGGGCGGTCCACGACCTGGGCGCCTTGAAACTGAGCATCTGTTATCAAGGCCGGTCGATCGGCGACATCTGCCAAAACCTGATGGGTCCCCGGGCGCGGATGCTGGCGCTGGTGATTATCTTCTTCCTGATGTCGCTGGCGATGGGCTCGTTCTGCAACGCCATCGCCGATCTGTTCATCAATTACAATCCCGACGCGATCATCCCCTCCTTCGGCCTGATGGTCGTGGCGGTGCTGTTCGGCGTTTCGTTGTACAAGTTCCGGGTCCCGCTGTGGTTAGGCACGATCGTGGCGCTGGCGGTGTTTGGAGGCTTGATCGTGCTGGGGGTGGAGACGCCCGTGACGACCTACGAGTGGTTCTGCTCGGTGGAGACCCAGGCGGCACTGACCAAGGCGAAAGAAGCGTCCTCGGAACAATTTCCGTTGCCCTACGGGGCCGATAGCGCCGTGAAATATCTTAAAGCGACCGGCCAGGAGGCCGCGGCCGGGGAAATCGGAACGATCAAGGCCGCGGGAACGGCCGTTTCGCAAGCGAACTACGCCTGGATCGGCGTGCTGTTGTTTTACGGTTTTCTGGCCTCGGTGCTGCCCGTCTGGTTCCTGCTGCAGCCGCGGGATTACATCAACAGTTTTCAGTTGTATTTTGCCCTGGGGGCGATGTTCCTGGGCTTGTGCCTGGCGGGGATCCGCGGCACGCCGTCGAACCACATCGAGGCGCCCATGATCCGCAGCGACGTGGCCGACGCCCCGCTGATGCTGCCGTTTTTATTCGTGACGATCGCCTGCGGGGCCGTCAGCGGATTCCATTCGCTGGTCTCCAGCGGGACGACGGTCAAGCAACTCAACCGCGAGACCGACGCGATGCCGATCGGCTACGGGGCGATGCTGGTCGAGGGGGCGCTGGCGGTCCTGGTCATCATGTCCTGCGTGGCCGGCCTGGAGCCGAAGGCCTGGCAATTGGGCGGGACGTACGCCTCGTGGTCGTCCATCCAGGGGGGCGGCCTGGCGATGCAACTCAACGCGATGTTCCGCGGCGGGGCGTTTTTCCTGGAGGAGGTCGGCCTGCCGCACGCCCACGCCCGGACGTTTTTGGCCGTCACGGTGGTGGCCTTCGCGCTGACGACGCTCGACTCGGCCACCCGCCTGCTGCGGTTCAACGTGCAGGAGATCGCCCGGTCGATGCGGCTGGGCGCGATTGCCAATCGTTACACCGCATCGGCGATTGCGGTGGCCGGCATCGGATTTTTCGCCCTGGTGCCTGCCGGCAAGACGCTGTGGATCCTCTTCGGCGCCACCAATCAACTCTTGGCGGGCCTGGCGCTGCTGGCCGTCAGCGTGTTCCTCTATAAACTCGGCCGGCCGGTCGTCTACACGCTGATTCCGATGGTGCTGATGCTGACGGTGTCGGTGGCGGCGATGATCCTCAGCATGCCGGAATTTTGGGAGAAAGAGCAGTGGACGCTCTTCGGCGTCTCGCTGGTGGTGCTGGTGATGGCGCTGTGGCTGACGGCGGAGGGCCTGCTGACGTTCGCCCGGGGCCGGACGGGCGAGCCGGTCGTCGAGCCGCCGTGCACGCTGGCCGAATCGCCGGGGGCATAAGCGGGACCGGCTACCGGGGGTTGTTTTCTTGCGATAAAATGTGGGGTTTTCGATTGTAGGGTGCGTGCAACGCACCATAAAAATGATCCGACGGTGCGTTTCACGCACCCTACTTATAGGAGAGTTCATCGGTGAGTTGGAAGCACATGTTCGCCCGGAAGGACCTGGAGATGCTGCTGGCCGAGATGGCGGGCGAGCATCGGCTGCACCGGGTGCTGGGGCCGGTGGCGCTCACGTCCTTGGGGGTAGGCTGCATCGTGGGGGCGGGGATCTTCGTGCTGACCGGCGTGGCGGCGGCCGACATGGCCGGGCCGTCGATCATCGTCTCCTTCGCCGTGGCCGGTCTGGCCTGCGCGCTGGCCGCGCTCTGCTATGCCGAGTTCGCCTCGCTGGCCCCCGTGGCCGGGAGCGTCTATACCTACACGTACACCACGCTGGGCGAGATCCTGGCGTGGATCATCGGCTGGGACATCATCCTCGAGTACTCGATGGGCTGCGCCGCGGTGGCCTCGGTGTGGGGGAACTATTTTAATGAGTTGCTCATCGCCCTGAATAAATTGCTCGACGAATGGTTCGGCGGAGCGCTGACCTGGCAGCTTCCGGTCATCCATCCCAAGTTCCGCACGGATCCCTTCACCCTCTTGAAGGATTCCACGGAGCACGGGATGGTCAACCTCCCGGCGTTTTTCGTGATCGTGGCGATCTGCGCGGTCTTGGTTTTGGGGATCCGGGAAAGCGCCCGGACCAACGCGTTGCTGGTGATCGTCAAAGTCAGCGTGGTGCTGTTCGTGGTGTTGATCGGCTTGGCGTTCATTCAACCGGCCAACTGGAACGCGATCCCCGTCACCGAGCGCATTCTGCCGCAAGAGCGGGTGATGCCGAAGCTGATCAAAAAGGATTTGCGGGAGGCGGATCCTACGCTTTCCAAGGAGGAACTGGATCGACGCACCGCGGAGTTGCAGAAGCGGCTTCGCGCCAGTTACCGCGTCGAATGGGCGGCCGCCGAGGCCCGGCGCCTCCGCGAGGAGGGCCGGCTGACGCCCAAGGAAGCCGAAGGGCTGACGGCGGAGGTGCGCAAGAAGTACGCCGCAGATCTGCCCGTCACCGAAGCCCAGCGCGCGGCGGTCGAGAGGCTGCTGCCTCAAGTTCACCAAGCCGGAGAGAACGAAGAGACCGCCCACTGGGGACTCCTGGGAAATCTGGGTCTGAACCGCTGGCTGTTGCCCCTGGACGACGCCACGCGGACGCCGTTTACGCCCTACGGCATCTCGGGCTTGATGCTCGGGGCGTCGATCGTGTTTTTCGCCTTTATTGGTTTTGATTCGATTTCCACCCACTCGGAAGAGGCCCGCAAGCCGCAGCGGGACGTCCCGATCGGGATTATCACGTCGTTGGTGGTCTGTACGTTGTTGTACATCGCCGTATCGGCGGTGATCACGGGCATGGTCCCCTATCCGCAGATCGACGTCCACGCGCCGATCGCCGCCGCTTTCACCGAACGCGCCGAGGCGGAAAACAGCCTCGTGTTGAAGATTTCGGGGGCCTTGATCGCGGCGGGGGGTTTGGCCGGCATGACCAGCGTGTTGCTGGTCCTCTTTCTCAGCCTGGCCCGGGTTTTTATGGCCATGGCCCGCGACGGACTGCTGCCGAAGGTCTTCGGCAAGGTCCATCACCGGTTCCACACGCCGCACGTTGCCACGATGATTGCCGGCGGCGTGATCGCCCTGGTCTCGGCGCTGACGCCCATCCGTGAACTGGCCGAGATGGTCAACATCGGCACGTTGATGGCCTTCTCGATGGTCTGCGCCGCGGTGCTGATCCTGCGGATTCAGCGGCCGCAGGTGAAGCGTCCGTTCCGCTGCCCGGCGCTGTTTCTCGTCGCGCCGGCGGGCATCGTCGTCAACGTAATCCTGATGCTCTTCCTGCCGATCGAGAGTTGGCTGCGGCTGAGCATCTGGCTGGTCGTCGGCATGGTGATCTACTTCGCCTACAGCCGCCGCCACAGCCGGCTGACGCAGCACCTGCTGCACGAGATCCAGACGCCCCGGTCCGACGAGCCGGAACCCGCGTGTTGAGAGACGCGGCCGGCGGCTTTGCCCCGCGGTTACTCGCACTCGAACAGTTGTTCGCTCAGTTCGGGCAGTTCGGGGTAGGCGGAGGCGTTGACCATTTCGTTCATTTCGAAGCCCAGTTGATAGAATCCGCCTCCGAGGAAAGTCAGGTGCCGGACGGTCGCCCGGGCGTAGTACATTTCTTCTTCAAAACGGAAACAGAGGATCGCCTGTTCGAACTTCCAGGGCACCTGCACCACCAGTCCCACGCCGACGCCTGAAAATTCCTTCGTCACCGCGGTAAAGGCCTTCTCGACCTGCGGTTTCTTCTTTTCCAGGGGAACCACGCCCACCACGACGGTCAAGTTGACCCGGCGATCCGCCCGGGGGCCTTCGTAAAGGGCCTTCAGATCCGGACAATTGTTGTTGAGAAACTTGAGGATAAAACCATGGACTGAACGGAGTTTATCGCGGCAAAAGATGGACATGGCGGATACCTTTATTCTTTGAAACCCTATTAATTTTAGGTCACACCAGTCGTGCGGGGGGGATTTTTCTGAAAAAAACAATCCTCTGTCGCCCTCCAGTTGACACCGCCGGTCGGATGCGATAATTTTTCGCCGTTCCGCCGTTCCCCCCGAGGTCATCACGGAGGGGTATCCTGTCCGTCCCCGGGCCGGAGGTCCCTTTCCATTCCTGGTCTTTTCGGAATTGCCCTGCCCATGAATTCGCGTGAAGTGGTTATCCGCACCCTGAATCATCAGCCGGTGCCCCGGGTGCCCCGGGACTTGTGGATCGCGCCGGGCCTGGAGGCCGGAAACGCGGAGGCCGTTGCCGAGATCCAAATCCGGTTTCCCAGCGATCTGATCGCCCCGGAGATTTCTCCGCCGCCCGTACGGCGTTCCGCGGGCAAGTCCTCGAAATCGAATGAGTTTACCGACGCCTGGGACTGCGCCTGGGAAACGCCCTCCGAGGGCGCGGCTCCGCAACTGAAGTTCTCTCCCTTGGCCAACGGGAAAAAGGCCGCCGATTATCGCCTGCCCCTCGAACTGCTCGATCCCGGCCGGTTTGCGAAAGTCGGTCCGAGCTGCGCCCAGACCCACCGCTTCGTCCTGGCCGAGAGCGAGACCCGGCCGTTCGACCGGCTGCGGTTTCTCCGGGGCGAATCGACCCTGGTCGAACTGGCCCGGGGGACCAAGGAGATCCGCACGCTGCTGGGCCGGTTGCACGAGTTCTTCTGTAAAGAGTTGGAGCTGTGGGCCGACACCGAGGTGGACGGCGTGACGCTGCGCGACGATTGGGGGGCGGACGATTCCCTGCTGATCGCCCCCGAAATGTGGCGCGAGATCTTCAAGCCCCTCTACCGTGATTACTGCAAAATCCTCCACGCCAAGGACAAGTTCGTCTTCTTCCGCTCCTCGGGAAACATCTTCGACATCCTAGGCGACCTGATTAAAGACGGCGTCGACGCCGTCCACGCCGATTTCCATCTGAACAACATCGAGAAGCTGGCCAAGCGGTTCCGCGGCCGGGTCACCTTCTGGGGCAACACCGATCCCCAGGCCCTCCGCGGCGACCTCCCGGCGCTGAAGGAATCGGTGCTGCAGACCCGCCGCGCGTTGGATTTCGGCTCCGGCGGCGTAATCGCGCAGTGCGCCTGGGAGCCTGGCGTCCCGCTGACCGCCGTCGCCGCCGTCTTCGAGCAATGGCTGATCCCCCTGCCGATGCACGGGTGATTCCAACGGTTGAAGTGAAACCGCAGAATTTTTGGGTGCCATTGCTGGCTCGTCCTAATGGTGTCCGGAAAAATCTTTTCAACCCATCTTGCGCCATCGGCTTAAATCGCGCACAATGCGCGCATAACCACAAACAACCACATCGAATTGTTGCCGAACTGGCCCGAGCAAATTACCGGCGGCAAGCATGTTCGAATGCTGGGAAAATTCGTACAGTCTTTCCGGGAGGCCGACACTCACGGGAATCGGCGGCTGTTTCTCGATGATGTCGTCATTGCACATTTGCTCGCTTTTTTCAATCCCACCTTGCGAAGCCTGCGTACCATCGAGAGTTTACGGAGGAAACCGCACGTCCGCTTGCGCCGGAAGACGCGGCGGCCGGTGTGCAAAGCGACACGCTCGGTCGGATGGCCGGCTCGACGCATCGTCCCGCTCCCGACATCGTCTTGCGCGAAGTGATCGTGCAGTCGCCCGACGAGCCGGGCGGCGTGATTCGCCTGTTGACCAATCTTCTGGAGATTGACGCTTGGGCGGTCGCCATGCTGTATCGTTATCGCTGGCAGGTAGAACTGTTCTTTCGCTGGCTGAAGTGTTTTGCCAATTTCGCCCACTTGATCAGCGAGAGCCGCGAAGGAGTCTTGCTGAGTTTTTATGTGGCGGTGATCGGCGTGCTGTTGATGTACTTGCACACCGGCGCGAAACCGAGCAAGTATGCCTTCAGCCTGCTGGGATTGGTCGCCAGCGGAGCATCGACGCTGGAAGAAATCGCCCCGATCCTGGCGGAGCGGGAACGACGGATCGCGTTGGAGGCCGCTCGCCGGGCACGGCGTAAAGCCAACAAGAATTAGATGTCCGACAGGCTGCCGCATGACGCGCGTTTCAGCCCAAGCCGCCGCATGCGCAGAACCAAGAGGAACCGTAATGTACTGATCCATGAAAATGTTATTCCGGCCCTGCCAATCCCCTTCTCGCTTGCTAGCCAAGTCTTCGACCCATTACAATGCTTGAAATCCCTGACACCATTGGGACAAGCCAGCAGTGGCACCCCAATTCCTAACGTTGACGCGGCACTAGGATCGCTCGCCGGCCGCCGTTCCGCCGCCCCGGAGGACGCTAAACAGTACTCCGGCAATCACGGCCAAAGCGCCGGTTAGCAGCCACGGCGGCAGGCCGGTCACTTCCGGCAGAGTTGCTTTTCCTAGGTCGCAAACGGCCTGGATCTTGCCGTAAAACAGGGGATGGACCTCGGCGTAGACCGCCGCCCCGGCCAACATGCCCAGCACGCCCGACAGGGCGTGACGTGACCCGGTTCCCAGGGCCGCCACGCCCGTCCCGG
Organism: Pirellulales bacterium; assembly: GCA_016936015.1. GTDB lineage: Bacteria > Planctomycetota > Planctomycetia > Pirellulales > Thermoguttaceae > JAFGPV01. Next base: position 3,557 of record JAFGPV010000148.1, on the reverse strand, counting down.
GACAGTAGCCCAAGAGAAGCATTCCCGCGCCGAAGAGGATTCCTCCCAGGACGTTGGCCAGGACCACGGCGTTTTTAACGTGCATCTTGACCGGCCCGACGGCCTCGGTAAACCATGCCGACTGCATGGCGTAGACGCCGACGGCGCCGACGACGACCGCCGTCAGCATGGTCCGCAGCACGGTGTGGTCCTTCATCAGGAACTGCCCGACGATCACCCGATACTGCGTAACGCCGCCGCGGTGCAGCAGGAATCCGAACGCCAGGCCCGTCGCCAGGCCGAGCACAAGCTGGTCTGCCGGAGCAACGTTAAACATGGTTGCGTCCCTCCTTTCCGAAGAGCACGAAGGCGGCGATGACGCCCGTGGAGAAGAAGGCGGCAAAGAAGAGCCAACTCCCCACGCTCAGTTGCAGGCCGCCGCTGATGCCGTGCCCCGAGGTGCATCCGCCGGCCAGCCGTGCCCCGAACAGCAGCAGCGCGCCGCCGAGGAAGGCCCAGGCGTAGCGCTTTGCCCGCGAGGGGCCGAAACGCCACTCCCACAGCTTCGGAACCCGCTCCACGCGATAGGAGCGGCTTAAGAGCGCGGAGATCAACGCGCCGATCGGCAAGCCGACGACCAGCATCATCTGCCAGTCAACGGCCGGTTCGCTGACCAGGTACTTGGCATAGTACGCGTTGGCGGTCACGTGTTGCCGATCGACCAGCGCTTCGAGCAGGCCGGCCCAGCGGACCAGCGTCGTGCTCGTTCCCAGGGCCTTGCCCATCAGGCCGAAGGTGATCCAACTCAGCACGCCGATTCCAGCCCCCACCAAATACGGCGACCATCGGGGTTGTCGAAGCCAGTTCATAACCGGAACCTCCCGGGGCGAGTCCAATGTTACGCAAATTCTCTTCCCTTCCTCTTCTGATGCGCCGCCATGCAAGAGGTTACAAATCCTCGGATTGCCGTGGTTTTTTGATCTCCAGTCAAGAAATACCCCTACGCTCAACGCCCCGCGACGGCGGTCACGGGGACAAAGAGCAGCCCACCCCCCGACACACGCGGGGAAAGACCGCGGTTCCTGTGCGTCAAACCCGATTCCCCATCAGGTCTTCCCTTTGAGCAGTTTTTTCTGATCTTCCAGGTCTTTTTTGAAAGATTTAAGCCCCTCTTTCCAGTTGTATCTCATACTCATGTCCGTGGCGTTGACGTACGTCTTGTCGGTCAGCGCGACCAGCTTCTCGTACACGTCGACCGACCGCTGGAGGTGATCCAGCATCGACCGGGCGTATTTTTCGTCCTTGGTCTTTTGATAACAACGTTTGGCAATGGCCGCGTACACCTTTTCGCGCCAGGCCTGCGCCACGTAATCCAACGCCTGGCTGTCGGTCACGAACCGCGCCGCTTCTTCTTGATTCCGCGTGGCGGTTTTTTGGAGCAATGCGGCGATGCGGCAGCCCTCTGTGGCCATTTCGACCAGCAAGTCCGCGACTTTATCGGGAGTCATGACGCCGGCAACCGTTTTTCCCGCGGCAAGCGTATCCGCATAGGCGGCCACGGGCATCGTGATCCGGTCGGTTAATTCGGGCAGGCCGAATTTTTGTTGATAGCGATCGAAGAACCACGTATCGACGGGCCGGGACGGATAATCGCGGTTGCAGGCGGCCGTGTCGAGAATGGCATCCACCGTTTGCTCCTTGCCCACCGCCGTGGGGTGATAGTTCATATTGCGGACGTGCGTGAGGTTCTGCAAGCCCGGCAGCACGGGCCCGGTGGTTTCGTACCAGCGGAGCGCCAGCCGGCCGGCGTCGGCGTTTCCGAATTTCTCCGCCAGGCGCCCCGTCCAATACGCGACTTCCTCCTCGCGCGGGCGATCGACTTTCCAGAGGTAGCGGCCCAGTGCTTCGAGCCAAATGGCGTCGCGGTCGAACGACAAGAGTTTTTTCCCCTCCGGCCAGAACGCCGTCTGCCGCGGTTCCAGCTTGTCGAGGCTGTAGGGCCAGCGCCAACTTATCGTTCCGTAACATTCCGCGCCGTCCACGCCGGCCTTTTTCCACTCCGCCACCATCTCCTGAATGTACCGCGGGCTGCCCCAGCGGAACGGTTTGATGTCGGCCACCTCGTGCAGATTGACGATGTGTTTCTTCGCCACGTCTTTCCACCGGGCATGGCGGGGATCCGGAACGGGGCTGACGACCATCTCCACGTTGTGTTTCAGTTCGGTATAGAGATTGTCATACGCGGGCACGCAGCGCTTCTTGAAACCGTCCACGTCGAGGCACCAATCGCGTACGACGATCGTCGGGTGCTGCCCGCTCGCTTTCGCGGCCGCCAGAATCACGTCGCGGATCCATTCCGCCGTGTACTGCCGGCGCAGCGACTCGCCCGGACAGACGTAAAGCCCCACGGAATGAAATTCCGCCAGGAACCGGCCCAGGGCGTAGCGCACGTACTTTTTCGTAAAGTCGGTCGGTTTCCCGAACCGGTGGGGAATATTTCGGGATTGGGCCAACGGTTTCGGAATGTGAATTTGATAGAAGTGCATCAGCACGCGGATGTTCCGCTTCGCGCACTGGTCCGTAAACCACCGGAACTGCTCCTGATTGCGTTTCAATTCCTCGGGCTTCAGGTCGGTGGCGTCCGGATACTCCGGCATCTCTGTGATGCTGGGAAACAGGTGGCCGCTCCAGAGGAAAATTGCGTTGAAGCGGTTGACCTGCAAATAATCGAGGTAGCGGATCAAAAGCGGCCGGTCGTAAAACCAGGGAAATTCCTCCGGCGTCAACTGGTAGTCGTACGAGCCGTCTTTCATCAAAAACAGGACCGTCCCCCGAAGTTCGAAATCCGGTTTGTCTCCCCCAGTGGTCCCGGCGGTCGGTTGAGAAAGCCATTGCCCCACGCCGTACAGCGCCCCGGCGGGCCCGCCGCCGACGATCTCCGCCTTGGTTCCCTCCGTTCCTATTGAAAAGGCCTCCGGATCGTTCAGCGAAGCGTCGATTTTCACCTCCGGCCGTTTTTCGGCGGGAACTTGGCGGAGCAATTCCCGGGCGTGCTCCAGACAGGCGTCGTCAGCGCGTACGTCTGCCCTGATGCCGTTGAATTCTAAAAATAAAATGGATAACGCGACCGTCAACAGTCCGGCCAGGTTCGAAGGGCAACTCATCATGTCATAGCTCCTCATCATCGAAAAAAACAACTTGGTACATTGGATAATCCCCTAATGCCCGTTGCTCGATTGTATTCCATCCCTCCGCGTCCGGCAACTTTAGGCGTTGCCGTGTTTGGAAATTGAACGACGTGACCGTGATATTGGAGTCGGTTGTATGCCTTGGCTTGAGGGACATCCGACTGGTCCCCGTCGGGACCGCTTTTGATATCCGGAAACCGGAAAGGGATGATCCTGAGAGAGGTAATCCCATGATAAAGTATATTTTTCGCTTGGCCACGCAAGCCGATCGGGATGCCGTCTACCGGCTCCGCCACGAGATCTACGCCTGCGAATTGGCACAGCATCGGCAAAATCCGCAGCGGATGCTCCGCGACTCGTTGGACGACTTCAACCAGTACATCGTCGCCG
>JAFGPV010000147.1 GCA_016936015.1 Pirellulales bacterium | reverse complement strand
CGATCGAACCATTTTCCAAAAAACCGATAGTGGAGATCCTCGTTGACCTGGCCGCCGTAGCGCGCCGACGTAAATCCCCGTTCGTAAGTCCCTGCGCCGCTTTCGACGTACGCCCCCTGGGTCTCCTTGGCGTTTTTGGTGATGATGTTGATCACGCCGTTGACGGCGTTCGTGCCCCAGAGGGTCGTCCCCGGCCCGCGGATCACTTCGATCCGTTCCACGTCTTCCAAGAGCAGGTCTTGCACGTCCCAATACGTGCCGCCGAAGAGCGCGTTGTACACGATGCGCCCGTCAATCTGGACCAGCAGCTTGTTGGCGAACTTGCTGTTGAAGCCCCGGATGGAGACCGCCCAACTGTTGGAATTGATCTTGGCGACCTCCACGCCCGGCGCCATCCGCAGAACCTCGGGGATCTCCTTGGCGCCCGAGCGGCGGATCATCTCGTTAGTGATGACGAACACGGCGGCCGGCGAACGTCCCACGGTGCTCTCTTGGCGCGACACGGTCGAGACGGGCAGGTCCAGGGACGGCGAGCCCGTGGCGCCGGCAATTTTGACCTGGGAAAGCTGGCCGATGTCCTTCTCGGCCATCTCGAGCAGCTTTTCGAGTTTTTTTCCCCCCGTCGCGGCCTGACTGTCGGGAGCATTGCCGGTCGGCGGCGGCGCACTTTCTGAAGCCGTCTGTCCCCGGGCCGAAACCACCAGGAAACCCGCCAGCAACAGCCCCGCAAGACAAGAATGCCCGGCATAATGAAGGGTATTTCGGCTCATGATCGGGTAACTCCGTTTACCCAGGATGTTTACATCATGAGCGTGCTAGGGCGGTCGGGACATCATTCTTGATGAACTCTATTACGCACCATTCCTATTCTCTTGCTATTCCTTATCTTCGGTGCGTGCGGCGCGACGAATCCAGCAATGCGGGAAAATCGCCCGAGACCGCGAATCCGGCGGCCTGGATTGCCAGAGATATCAGGAGAAAAGCCGCCTCCGGCCTGAGACGGTGGCTCAGAGTATTGACGCGGACCGGTTATGCCGTGGCCGTCCGCCGCAGCCGGCGGGAAACTCTTTCTTCGCCGCGAAGCAGGGGAATCGGACAGGCATCCGTCCAGCGGTGCACGTTCGGAGAGAATTCACCGCGGCGGGCCGGCCGTCCAGTCCTCGGCCTTCAGTTCGGGCACTTGCCGGAAATCGGCGAGATTCCGCGTCAGCAGGGTGAAATCGTTGGCCAGGGCGATCGACGCGATCCGCAGGTCCATCGTGCCGATGCGAATTTTAGCTTTTCGGAGAGTGTGGAAGATATCTGCCGCCTTGGCATCATAAGGCAGGATGGTGAAATAAGCAAAATCATTCAACACTGCGTGCAGCTTTTGATAACCGCGTATGACCTGTTCCGTTCTTTTTGCACGGATGATGTAGGTATGCCAACCGAGGAACTGTTCATGAAAGCTGATAATGGTAATATAGAAATCAGTTCGCGCATAAGGTTTCATCCGATGGAGCAATCGGCTGCTTGCCTTGCCGGAGGTTTCCTGAATGAATTCAAAATGATCCGTGTCGAAGACAAACACAATATGCCCCTTGATTAGGCCTCGACGTCATCGGTGTAAGATTTACGGAATTCACGGCCAAGCCGCACAACTTCGTCAAATTCGGGGAAGTCATTCATCGAACCGCTAATGTTCCAAGGCCAACCCTGGTCGCGTTTTGTTGGAGACAACTGCGATTTTAGCTGGACAATTTCTTGCTCCAGTTTTGAAACCCGCTCTTCGAGAGTCAAAGCATCCGCCATAGTTCACTCCTCAAATTAACCACCCAATAGTATTTTATCACAGCAAGATTATAAGGAAAAGAGGGTTTACTTCCTGGATGTGGCAGAAACGCAGCGTTGTTTACGCAGATTGTCCTTACTTCCAGCAGCAGATGATTTTCGCGTTTTACCCGAACTCGGTCCGGCGGCGGCCGAGCTGGCCTTGGAGGCGTTGGACGATCGAGCTGTGCATCTGGCTGACGCGGCTTTCCGAAAGGTCGAGCGTGGCGCCGATCTCTTTCATCGTCAGCTCTTCGTAGTAGTAGAGAATGATGATCAGCCGCTCGTTGCGGTTCAGCCCCTTGGTGACCAGCCGCATCAGGTCGTTTTTCTGGATCCGCCGGGTGGGATCCTCGCCCTTTTTATCCTCGAGGATGTCGATCTCGCGGACGTCCTTGTAGCTGTCGGTTTCGTACCATTTTTTGTTCAGACTGATGAGGTTGACGGCATTGGCGTCGAGGACCATTTTTTCCAGCTCTTCCAGCGAGATGCCCAGTTCGGCGGCCAGTTCGTGCTCAGAGGGCGTCCGGCCGAGCCGAGCTTCGAGCGTCTTGATCGCCTCGTTGAGCTTGCTGGCCTTCGAGCGGACCAGCCGCGGGACCCAGTCCATGGTCCGCAGCTCGTCGAGCATCGCTCCGCGGATCCGCGGCACGCAGTAGGTCTCGAACTTTACGCCCCGCGACAGGTCGAAGGCGTCGATGGCGTCCATCAGGCCGAAGACGCCGGCCGAGATCAGATCGTCCAGTTCCACCCCTTCCGGCAGCCGGGCCCAAATCCGCTCGCCGTTGTATTTGACCAGCGGCAAGTAGATCTCGACCAACCGGTTCCGCATCTCCTGGTTGATTGGATCCTTCTTAAACTCAATCCACAGTTGTTCGACGTCTTCCGGGGCGACAGCGGTGGACATGTATCTCCTCCATGACGGTATTGCAGCGTTCATCCTGAACGCGACCGGGATCAACGATTTTGTATTAGGATAAGTTGGATGATTTTGGGGAAATGACGAATGACGAAATCCGAATGACGAAAGAAATCCGAAGGTCTAATGTCGAAATGTCTCAATTCAATTGGAAATGTGTTTGCAACGCGATTATGTTCTCGTGTTCTCATTAGTCATTAAAACATTCGTCATTCTTTCGTCATTCGGATTTCGTCATTCGTCATTTGTCATTCCATGCCTTACGCCGTTTGCGCCGGCCGGGGCGTGCTCCGCGTCTCCTTTTGTTCTTCCAACCGGTACAGGAGTTGGGTGTGGATGGCGTCTTCGACCAGCCATCCGCCCAGCCAACCGAGCACCAAACCCAGGCCCGTGAAAGCCAGTAAACTCAGCCAGGCGGCCCACAGGGTGGCCTCGGGATCGTTCCCGTGCACTCCGCCTCGGGCGAGCGTCGTGAGAAACGCCACCAAACCGAGGATTCCTCCGTAAATCCGAGCCACGGGCAGTCCGCCTTGTTGCCGATAAACTTGAAACAGTCGGTGCAGAGTAACAACCCTCTGCCTAGCGACAATGCCCACCCTTTATCGGCAGCAGCCTGGAAAAAATTGACTCCTTTCGCGTATTAATTTTCCGTAAAATTGCGCGGTATGGCGAAACCGGCCACAATGCGTGGAATGCGAATTTGTCGTGGTTTCCCTGTCGGCCGTTGAGCACAGTGCCTGCCAGCATCAGGTCTCGGCCTAAAAATCGGCGGCACACCCGGGATAAACGTTGATGGACCGCCGCCGCCGCCCGGGCGTCCGGCACTCGATTGACCACCAGCATGGTTTTCTCCGCCGTCCCGCTGTCGGCAAGTTGCCGGAGGGTTTGAAAGGACTCCCACACGGCGGTCGGATCGGGCGAAGTCACCAGCAGCAGGGCGTCCGCCGCCCGGGCGAATTGTAGTCGTTTTCGTCCCGGCCGATCTCCGGCGTCGATCACGGCGGCGGCAACATCGGAGCCGAGCGCTTCCAACGGAGCGAGCATCCGCGAGCCGATTGCCGCGGAATAATCGGCCCCGTCTTCCGTCGTTCCGTTTCCCGGGGCAAGTAAAAATCCCCGGCGCGAGGGCCTGAGGATCGAGCGGAAGTCGGTCCGTCCCTGGAGGACGTCGCGGACACCGGAGGGAGCCTCGCTGCCGCAGAGCAAAGTCGCCCCGGGCGAATCGGCGGCATCGACCAGCACGCACGGCCGCCGGCTCCGGACCAGGGCGTCGGCCAACCCGATCGCCACGCTCGTCGCCCCCACGCCGCCCTTGGCGCCGAGCACCACGATCAACGCCGGCCGCGCAACCGCATCGCGTACCGCGCGTTCATCGAGCGGCACGAGCAGATTGCGTAAAGCGTGGGCTTGATCGGGCATAGACGGAGGAATGTAGGATGAGGGAGGAAAATCAGCCAAATTCAATAGCCGGCGGCTAACAGCCGCCGAGGGGATTTGCCATGCTTCACGGCGGCTGTTAGCCGCCGGCTATTTGACATTCATTTTCTGAGGCTCCATTGCGTCGCTTCATTTCGTCATTCGTCATTTGTCATTCGGATTTCTTTCGTCATTCGTCATTCGTCCTTCGTCATTCTCCCCCTTTCTCCCTACCGCACTTCGGCCGTTTCCAACCCCAGGACCATTTTGGCCAGCTTGGCCGGCTTGGCGATTTCGATGTCGTCGGGGACGTTTTGCCCGTTGGTCAGGTAGCTCAACGGCAGCTTGCAGGAGCGAAGCACCGGCAGGACGCTGCCTAAGCTGCTGGCTTCGTCGAGTTTCGTCAGGATCAGGGCGGTGGTGCCGACCGCGGCGAACCGCTGGGCGGTCTGTTCGAGGGTGCGGGTCGAGCCGATGCTGCTTAAAACGAGGTGCACTTCGTCGGCGCCGGCCTCGCTGAGAAAGGCCTTCAGTTCCTGGAGGCGGACCTCGTCTTTGGGGCTGCGGCCGGCGGTGTCCATCAGCACCAGGTCCAAGCCGGCCATCCGCCGGACCGCCTCCCGCATTTCCCGGGGCGTGGAGACCACCTGCATCGGCAGGTCGATGATCTCGGCGTAGGTGCGAAGCTGCTCGACGGCGGCGATGCGGTAGGTGTCGACGGTGATCAGTCCCACGCGGCGTTTTTCCTTCAGCCGGAAGTTGGCGGCCAGCTTGGCGATGGTGGTGGTCTTGCCCACGCCCGTCGGGCCGACCAGGGCAGCCACGCGCCGCCGTCCGGGCGTCGTCTGGATCGGGCCGGAGACGTGAAGTTCCGCCTCGATCATCCGCGCGATCCGGGCCTGGAGCATGACCGGATCCTTCAACTCCGCCCCACGGTACTCCTGCCGGACGCGCTCGACCAGTTCCCGGGCGAGGTCTTCGTGTACGTCGGCGTCGATCAGCCAGGTAAACAGATGAAAGAGTTCTTCGGGCATTTCGCTCAGGCCGTGGCCGCGCGATCGCCGGCACAGGTCTTGCACCAGGTTCCGCAGTTCCTCGAGCTGATCGTGCACGGCGCCGGCCGGCGGCGGCGGTGATTCGGAAAGCGACTGCATCCAGCGCGGCGGGGTGGCCGGCTGCGGCCGCGAATACGTCGCCGGCTCGTCTCCGAAGCGGCCGGTTTCGCGATGGTCCGGCGGCGGCAGCCGGCTAGGGACGTGCACGCCCCGCGAGGCCGTCACCTCGATGTGCAATCGGCCCGGGAGGATGCCCAGCAGCCGGCCGGAGCGGACTTCCCGCGTGTGCAGGACGGCCGCGTCCGGCCCCAATTCCCGACGCACCAGCGCTAAGGCCTCGTGCATCGTCGAAGCGCGAAAGGTTCGGAGTTCCATGGTTTACCTTCCTTCGCTGACCATGGCCAGCGAATCGATCTTCGTATCGCGGGTAATCTCGTTGTAACTGAGGACGATAAGCTGTGGCAGGTGCGCGGCGGTGATTTGTTTCAGGGCCGCCCGGATCTGCGGGCTGACCAACACCACCGGCGGATGGCCGGCCGTGACCAGCTTTTCCACCTCCCGGGAAATTTGCCGGCAGAGCATTTCGACCGCCTGGGGCGACATCCGGATCAGCAGCCCGCGCTCGTTGTGGTCGAATCCCGCCCGCACGCGGTCCTCCAACGCCGGATCGAGCGTGATGACGTACAGCCGGTTTTCCTTGTCGCGGTAGCGGGTGCAGAGGGTCCGAGCCAGCCGGTGGCGGACGTATTCCGTCAGCAGCACGGGATCCTTGGTCCGCGGGGCGTAATCGCCGAGGACTTCGAGGATCGGGCCGAGCTGCCGGATGGGTACCTGCTCGTGCAGCAGCAATTGCAGGATCTGCTGGACCTCGGCCAGTTTCATCACGCCGGGGATCAGTTCCTCGACCACCGCCGGCGCGGTGCGCTTCAATTCGTCCATCAGGTGTTTCGTGGCGTCGCGGGTCAGAATCTCGTCGGCGTGGCGGCGGACCGTCTCGGTCAGGTGCGTGGCGATCACGCTGCCCGGCTCGACCACCGTGTAGCCGAGCATCTCCGCCTGGTCGCGGACTCCCGGCTCGATCCACAGGGCGGGCGTGCCGAAGGCCGGATCCGTGGTGGCGATCCCCGGCACCTTGCCTCGCGTCATCCGCGAGTCGATCGCCAGGAACATGTTCGGATAGAGCGTCCCCTCGGCCACGGGCATGCCGGCGATTTTAATGCGGTACTGGTTCTGCTCGAGCCGCATGTTGTCGCGGATGCGGACCTTGGGCAGGAGCACGCCGATGTCGGCGGCCACGTTCTGCCGGACGCGCTGGACACGCTCCAACAGATCGCCGCCCCGCCGCGGATCGGCCAGCCGGATCAGTCCCACGCCGATCTCCAACTCCATCGGATCGACGGTCAAATAATCCTCGACCCGCTCCTCGGGTTTGGTAGCCGCTTCGGCCTGCTTTTGTGCCTGCTGTTGGGCCACGGCCCGGGCGCTGCGGCGGTTGATCGTTACGGCCAGGCCCACGCACGCCGAACCCAGCATCAGCAGCGGGAACTTCGGCAGGCTGGTGAAGATCAAGATCGCCAGGAAACCGCCGGCCACCGCCAACGCCTGCGGACGCGAAAACAGTTGATTCAGGAAATCGGCCGGCAGATCGGACGACTGGCTGCTGCGGGTGACCAGCAACCCGGCGGCCAGCGAGATGAGGAACGCCGGCACCTGGCTGACCAACCCGTCGCCGATCGTCAGCTTCGTGAAGATCTCGGCCGCATGGCTGAGGCTCATTCCCGACTCGAACACGCCGATGATCAACCCGCCGATGATATTAATCAGTGTAATCACAATGGCGGCGATGGCGTCGCCGCGGACGAACTTGCTGGCACCGTCCATCGCGCCGAAGAAATCCGCCTGCTGGGTGATCTCCTGTCGGCGGCGCTGCGCCTCCCGCTCGTCGATGATCCCCGCGTTTAAGTCGGCGTCGATTGCCATCTGCCGGCCCGGCATGCCGTCCAAGGCGAATCGGGCGGCCACCTCGCTGATCCGCGTGGCTCCCTTGGTAATCACGATAAACTGGATCAGCACGATGATCGCAAAGATAATGAGACCCACCACGATCTTGTCGCCGGCGACGAACTCGCCGAAGGTTTTGACCACGCCGCCGGCGGCCATCAGCCCATCGACGCCCCCCCGCGTGAGAACCAACCGCGTGGTGGCCACGTTCAGCACCAGCCGGAAGAGCGTCGTGGCTAAAAGCAGCGAGGGAAAGACGCTGAACTCCAGCGGCGTACGGACAAAGATCGTCGTCAACAGCATGATGATCGCGATCGTGATGTTCAGCGACAGCAGCACGTCCATGACGTGCGCCGGCATGGGAATCAGGATCACCAGCACGCTGGCGATGATTCCGATCGGCAGGATCAGATCTCGGAGCCGGGTTGCCCGGCCCAGCGACGCCGCATTCGGCGCAGCCACCGAAGCCATTCTTCTCTCCGCTTGGATTGTCATTCTGAGCGTAGCGAAGAATCTTTGCTCCCCTTAGGCAACCAAGATCCTTCGCCGACCAACGCTTTGCGTCGGTGCCCGTTAGGATGATCCTCACGAATACAGATAAGACTCGCGACAAGGGGGCGGAACAGTACCGAAAACTACCAAAATTGTCCAGGGCGAAAATAAAGATGGAAGGTTCAACGACGGCAGACCGGGAATTCTTGGGGAAATGGACAAAATACAGAGTTTCTCTTGACTGAATGTAACTCTTGTGAGAAACTATAAATAGTATAAGGATATCCATTTTTTAACAGCAATGACCGCCCTTTTTAAGGAGCTTTCTTCGTGAGCGTCGCCATCCAGACTGATCCCCTTCAACTCCGCGAGGATTCCTCGGGCGGTCTGCGGATCGGGCAGTCTCGGGTCTTGTTGGAGCTGGTGCTCCGAGCGTTTCAAGACGGTGCAACGCCCGAGGCCATCGTCCAGCGCTATCCGACGCTCAGCTTGGATCAAGTCTATTCAGTCATAGCCTACTATTTGCAACATCACCACGAGATGGAACGCTATTTGGCCGGACGCGAAGAGCAAGCAGCGGAGGTTCAGCAGCGGATTGAGAAAGAGCAAGGCAATTTGGCCGATCTGCGACGCCGGTTGATTGCGCAACGCCGTTCTTGAGGGGAAAGGATGCTACGGCTGGCAAGTGATGAGAACTTCAACGGCGACATTGTACGGGGCTACGGCTGCGCCGCCCGGATCTCGATCTGATACGCATTCAAGACGTCGGCTTGGGAGGGGTCGAGGATCCCGCCGTTCTGGCCTGGGCAGCCGATAACAACCGGATTCTCCTCACTCACGATCGGGCCACCATGCCCGACTGCGCCTACGCCCGGGCGGCCGCCAGACAGCCGATGTCTGGCGTCTTTGTCGTCAATGACCGTCTTCCCGTGGGACAAGTCATCGAAGAGTTGCTCCTTATGGATTCTTGTAGCGAACAGGCAGAATGGTTGGGCCGGGTGCTGTTTTTGCCCTTGTAATCAGGAATAATCTTAAAAGAAGATTTCCATGATTGCGAAGATACTTGAAATTATCACCGGGAAAGATGATTTGGAACGTATCGCTAATAAAGAAAACTTAAAGTTACTCAATGAATATCTGAAGAAACGGCGGCTATTGATTCCCAGAAGGCCCAAGAGATTTCTTGATGCAACGAGTTACACTCAAGAGCAGTTGCTGGAACTAATTGAACAAGAGTCGAAGGATTTGGCTGGGGAGCAGTTTGAGCCTTGGATTTTGGAAATTGGTGACAAAAAGAGATTGCCAGCATTTTCAAGCCAAAAGAGAATGGAAATATTCTCTGCCAAAATATCGCAGCAACTCAATAAAGTGTTTTCTTTAGGATTTGTCGAGGGATTGTTGGCTGAAATTACGAAAACTCTCGACATTGATTTCATCGACCTAAATCTTTTCAGCCAAAAGAGTTGGGAGATCGGCGTGTGGAAATGATTGTGATTAATCCAGGAATTACATCTCTCATTGTCAAATTAGGAAAGACATTTTGAAGGGTTACGAATTCTACATTCGGACACACATCTCCTCCGAATGCCTCATATTGCCTATCCTTGCACTATAGGATCTCTTCCGCAATTTATTTACAACTGCTCTTGGGCAGATTTCTTTTTTTCGATAAAAAATCTTCTTCTCAGCTTCAAATCACTGGATTTTGCTCCATTCATCATGGCCGGTTTCAAAACGCACATTACCGTCAGCAGCGCGCTGGGCGTCGGGTATGGGGCGGCGGCGCATTTTGGATTGGGCGTGCCGTGGCCGACCAGCGTGTTGGCGGCCGGGCTGTGCGGGGTGTCGGGGATGCTGCCCGATCTGGATAGCGGGCCGGGCGTGCCGCTGCGCGAGAGTTGCGCGTTTGCGGCGGCCGTGGTCCCGATGATGTTGCTGGACCGGTTCCAGCAGTGGGGCATGAGCAACGAGATGATCGTGCTGGCCGGGGCGGCGTGTTATTTCCTGATCCGTTTCGGGCTGGCCGAGTTGCTCAAAAAATACACCGTCCATCGCGGGATGTTTCACAGCCTCCTGGCGGCGCTGATCTTTGCCGAAATCGCCTTTCTCCTCTCGTCCGGCGAGATCCAATGGCGGATCGTCAAGGCCGTCGGCGTGCTGCTGGGCTTTGTCTCGCACCTGGCGCTCGACGAGCTGTACAGCATCGAGTGGCGTCGTGGCCGGGTGGGCATCAAGAAGTCCTTTGGCACCGCGCTGAAGATTTTCGGCAAGTCGATGTGGGCCAACGCCCTGGCGATCGCGCTCCTGGCGGGCGTGACGTATCTGACCTGCAACGAGCCGTCGTGGATGCGGATGTATTGTCAGCAGGCGCCCGTGCAATCGATCGAACAACCGCCGCCGCCCGGCGAAAAGCAACCCACGGTCTTGGACACCGCCGCCCAGTGGCTCAAGCAGTGGTTGCGGTAGGAAGGCGTTACGGCGCCGCGTCGTAGAAGAACGTTGCGCTGCGGTAGTCGGCTTGAACGTCGTTGATTCCGCCGTGTTCGATCTCGGCCTGGATCGATTTTTCGTAAGGGACGGGATCGGGGAGGAACCAGCGGAACATCGCGGCCAGGTTTTTCTCGCCGTCTTTGCGGTACACCGTGAATCCGTGCAGCGGGAAGACGCCGGGGCCCATCAGCCGGCCGGGCACCGCGTACCAGCCGCAGTTGAAGCAGTCTTCGGTGCCGGTGCCGTGGATCCGCAGTTCGCCGTCGCAGGTGAACAACTCGTCGCCTTCGAGCCAGATGGGCATTTTCTCCTTGACCTGCCCCTCGGTGACCAGGTACACGCCGGCGAAGTGCCCGCGGCCCTCGCGCTTCAGCCAGGGATGGAACTTGCCCTTCTCGGTGGGCAGCGACTCGTGGTACGCCGTGTGGAAGTAGCCCAGGTCGTCGGACCACTCGCGGAGCTTGACGGTCAGGACTTCCAATTTCCCGGCGAAGGGCGTCACGGACCGCAGTGTGATCTTGGCCGACTTCGGATAGGGCATGGGCATGAAGTTGTACCAGCGTATGCCTTCGGTCCCCTCTCCCTTTGGGAGAGGGTTAGGGTGAGGGCCGTTTTTTTGCGAAGTTGCCCTCACCCCCGACCCCTCTCCCAAAGGGAGAGGGGAGGATATTTTATTGCTCCCCACCAGCAGGGATTGGAACTCGCCGGGCTGCATCGCCTGGCAGAAGAAGAAATCCAGCGGCAGTTTGACGGCGGGGTTTTGGGCGTCGCCCCAGCGGATTTCCAGTTGCACGTCGCCGGCGTTTTTCAACTGCTCCGGCTCGGCGGTCAGATAAACGGCCCGGACCATCCGCGGACCGTCCGGCAGCGTCAGCGAAACGGGTTTTTCCGGTTGCAGGGAGAACGATTTCACGGTCCGCTTGGGTCGGGGCGCGTGCAACGCGCTCAGGTCGCCGCACGACTGCCACGCCTTGGCCGCCGCCGCCAGGGCCTTCCGCTGCCTGGCGGTGGGCGGATTACGGAACGTTACGACGCCCTCGGCGCTGGGAAAGGTCCGGTACGCGACGGCGTAGAACTTCACCGCCGTCCCGTCCACCTCGACCTTGCAGCCGTTGCGGTAGGGGATCGGCACGTAGCAGTAGTGTCCGCCCAGCCCGGCGCCCACCAGCGGCTGGGGGAATCCGTCGATCTTTCCCGTAAAGAGATCTTCCAACGGCACGTCCAGCGCCGGGGTCTTTTCGCCGTCGAGGTAGATGCGGATGTGCTCTTTTTTCAGGCCCAGCAGTCCCGGCTTTTCATAAATCGAGTGCGGGAGATGGATCCGTTGGATGCAGCCCGGGCCGGTCATCTCGGCCAGGACGCTGTTGCCGTTTTCCACGCGGAGCTTGGAGTAGGTTCCCGCAAAGCCGTCGTCGTTGCCGCCGCTGCGGTCGTAGCTGCTGAACATCCGGCAGGTCACGCCGGGCCGGAGACGGGGCAGAAGCTCCGGCCGGGACAACTCCTCGATGGCCGCCGTTTCGGCCTTTCCGGCGGCCGGCTTCTTTTCCTTGGCGTTCAGGCCGCCGGGAAACAACCAGAACAGGGTCGTGACGCCTAGGGCAAACAACGCAAAGCGGGAACGTGTCGTCATGTTTTTCTCTCCGGGAATTGAGGGTGAGTCTTCAATGGTCTTCGGATTATTAAATGTTACCTAGCCGGCGGCTAACAGCCGCCGAGAGATCGGTGAATGCCCCGCGGCGGCTGTTAGCCGCCGGCTAGTGGATGTCACTTGATCAATCTGATTCTCAATAAACGTGCAGTCCTATGTTCATTCTAGGAATTGATTATCCCCCGGGAACGACGAAAAAACAAGTTCTCCCCCTCTTCCTTCTGGTTGCTCAAAGTATAAGATTGATTGCGGTCAATTTGCACTCTTCAACCCGGGAGATCAATCATGGCAACGGTAAAAGACGTGCTCCGGCAGGGAGTGGAATTCGGCAACATGTTGGTCGAAGCGTATCTCGGCGATTTGACCGATCAGGACCTGCTGGTCCGATCCGTGCCGGGGAGCAATCACATTGCCTGGCAGTTGGGGCATATCATTTGCGGCACACGGCACATGCTGCGGGAGTTGGGCCGCGAAGCGCCGGAGCTGCCGCCGGAATTTACGGCTGCCTACACCAAGGAAACCTCCTCGATCGACGATCCCGCCAAGTTCGCCACAAAGGAGGAATACCTGCGGCGGTTGGCGGAAATGAAAGCCGCCATGCTGGCCGCCATCGACCAAACGCCGGAGGAAACCCTCGATCAGCCCGGTCCCGAGTCGATGCAGGAATATGCCCCTACGGTCAGCGCGGCGCTGATCGTGCTGAGCAACCACTGGATGATGCACGCCGGCCAGTTTGTCCCCATCCGTCGCAAGCTCGGCAAGCCGCCGCTGTTTTAGCTCTCCACCAGCAGCGTCACCGGGCCGTCGTTGACCAGTTCCACGTGCATGTACTGGCGGAACCGGCCGGTGGCCGTGGGTACGCCTTGGACGGAGACGGCGTCGAGAAAAACCTGGTAGAGCCTTTCCGCCAACTCGGGCGGAGCGGCGGCGTCGAAGCTCGGTCGCCGGCCCTTGCGGCAATCACCCAATAGCGTAAACTGGCTGACCACCAGCATCGATCCGCCCACGTCCTTAATCCCCAAATTCATCTTCCCCTGCGCATCTTCAAAGATCCGCAAACCGGCGATCTTCTCGGCCAGGTATCGGGCGTCGGCCTCGGTGTCCCCCTTCGCCACGCCCAGCAGCACCAGCATCCCCGCGCCGATCTCCCCCACCGTCTCGCCCGAGACCGTCACCTTCGCACGGGTCACACGCTGAATGCAGGCTTTCATAACACCTAAGATAGTTCAGGATGTCTAATATTGCAATTTCTCTCCGAGCAGAAAACATGGGCCGAAGGCCCCGGGTTCACCCAGCCCAGGGCAACGCCCTGGGAGAAGAAGACGAGATGAAAATGTTACCCGGCCCAACGGGTCAATCGTTCACCTTTTCTTTGAGATCAAACGGTTGGCCCTTTGGGCCGCATCCACATAATTTGTGCCCCCCCCTTTCCCCAGGGCGATGCCCTGGGCTGGGTGAACTTTGGCCCCCTTGGGGCTGATGACGCACCATGTATCATCACTTCTCCGAATCAGCGTTCGGGTGGCAACCACAATTCGTTCTTCGTGGGCTTTATGTACTCCGAGGATAATGCTTCACCAATATGTTCCTCAACGAAGTTCACAAAGGGCACGAAGCGGATATTATCCGGATAGTACTCCGCTCTGACTGAAAGCGGTTGGTTGCCGTGCCAGGCTGGATGAACCAAGGACCTTCGGTCCATGTTTTCCCAATTAATTTACTGTGATCCTAACGCCGGATTTCCCCGCAACCCTGGGTGGCCAAAAACAGCCTTGCATTCCCGCCCGGCTTTACATATAATATACTTATGTTCATATACTCTCGAACGGCTTACAGGGAAACCATCCCTCAGCGAGGAAAAGATGCGATCCTTCGTCATCCAACATCCGCCGCTCGCTCGAAAGAGGGCGCCCCCAAATATAAAAACATGGAAAAATCAAAATATGCTGTACAACGCCCTCCCCAAAAGAACCGAAGCAAAATCTTTCCAATCGACACCCCCCGCCGTCATCCCCCGGAAGTGTTCAAAACGCCCCTGCTGTTGACCAACTCCGTAGGACAGGTTGTCAACCTGTCCCACAAACAGTGGCCGAATCACGGACCCGGTAAAATTGCCTAGATACCCAGTGCAACACCCCCCCGAACTTGCTTATAATGATAAGTAAAGCAGTCAAGCTCAAAGTTGCTGCGACGATAGAACTTCCACCGACGACCGAGTGTATAACTCCACTGGGCCGTCAATGAGGCGTTGCACTTTCCTGAACCATAACCATCACTAATACACACTATGGATACCCATCGACGGCCGCTGATTGCGATTACCCTGGGCGATCCCGCGGGGATCGGGCCGGAGATTATAGCCGGCTCGTGGGCGGAGACGGTGGTGCACGAGGGGTGCCGGCCGTTGGTGGTCGGGCATCCGGAGATTTTACGCCGGGCGGTGGACCTCTGGCAGACCAGCGTGGAGGTGGTCGAGATCGAGTCGCCGGCCGAGGCCGAGCCGACACCCGACGTAATTCCTTGTCTGCCCTGCGGTGCGCCCGAGGTCCTGCAAGTTCCTCCCGGCACGCTGGACGCCCGGGCGGGACAGGCCGCCTACGAGGCCGTGGTCCTGGCCGCCCGGCTGGCGCTGGCCGAGGAAGTCGATGCGGTCGTCACGGCGCCGCTTAACAAAGAGGCGATGCATCGGGCGGGCCATGAGTTTCCGGGCCACACCGAACTCTTGGCTCATCTCTGCGGGGTGCACGATTTCGCGATGATGCTTTACCTGGGCCCGTACATGGAGCGTTTTTCGCCGCACGGACTGGCGGTGGTCCACGTGACGCTGCACGTGCCGCTGCATCGGATCTTCGAGGTCCTGACCGAGGACGCGATTTTGGCCAAGGCCCGGCTGGCGGACCAGTTTATGCGCCGGTTGATGAAGCCGCCGTCCGCCCCCGCCTCGCGAAGCAGAAAACGGGAACGCTCCGCCCCGCCCGCCGACGGCCGCCCGCGGATCGGCGTCTGCGCCGTCAATCCGCACGCCGGCGAAGGCGGGCTGTTCGGCGACGAGGAGCAGCGGATCATCCGCCCCGCCGTCGAGCGCGGCCGCGCCGAGGGACTCCGCCTGGATGGCCCGCTGCCGACCGACACCCTGATGCTCCAGGCCCGCGACGGACAGTACGACGCCGTCGTGGCCATGTTCCACGACCAGGGCCACATCGCCCTGAAGCTGCTGGGCATGCACCGCGCGGTGAACGTCACCCTGGGCCTGCCGATCATCCGCACCAGCGTGGCCCACGGCACCGCCTTCGACATCGCCTGGCGCCGCCAGGCCGACACCGGCAGCATGATCGAGGCCCTCCGCGTGGCCAGCCGACTGGTCGAGGCCAGGGGGGAGAAGGAGGGCGGCGGAAAAGGAAATAAAAAAAATGAGCGGAATGTTTGATCAGAGCCGGGCCGTGTCGGCCCGGAAATACCGAATATAAACTTTTAGCCCCCTTTTTTTACGAAAGTTCGATCCATGAAATCTTTCCTGACGCTCTTTCTCGTGGCATTAGCCGGGGTATTAATCCTCTTCGCGGCGGACCTGGCCAAGGCTCAGACCGCCGCGAAAAAATCCCCGAAGAAGAAAGTCCGCCGGGCGTTTGTCCCCATCACCGACAATCCGGCCCTGCCGCGGGTCCTGCTGATCGGCGATTCCATCTCGATCGGCTACACCCTGCCGGTCCGCGCGGCGCTGAAGGGCAAGGCGAACGTTCACCGGCCGCCGGAAAACTGCGGCCCGACGAGCCGGGGCGTAGAAAAAATCGACGCCTGGCTGGGCAAGGGCCGTTGGGACGTGATCCATTTCAACTTCGGCCTGCACGACCTGAAACTCATCGACGGAAAACACCAGGTCGCCCTGAAGGACTACGAAAAAAACCTCCGGGCAATCGTGAAGCGGTTGAAAGAGACCGGGGCCGTGCTGATCTGGTGCAGCACCACCCCCGTGCCGAAGACTTCCAATCCGCCCCGCCACAACGAAGACGTGCTCGCCTACAACGCCGTAGCCCAAAAAATCATGGAGGAAAACCGGATTCCGACCGACGACCTGTACGCCTTCGCCCTGCCGCAACTGGAAAAAATCCAACTGCCGTCAAACGTCCATTTCTCCGGCAAAGGCTACAGAGTCCTGACGGGCCGCGTGGCGAAGGAAATCGGCAAGGCCCTCAAACAGCGGCAAGAGACGAAAGTGCGTTGATCGCCGCTTATCGGAAATTCTCTTGCCGCGGCCGGGCGGCGATCTCGATCCGGCCCAGCAATTCGCGGCTGGGGGCGTGTTGGGGATCCATCGCCAGGGCCTGCCGGACGGACTGGGCGGCCTCGGGGAGCCGGCCTGCCAGAAGGTGCGCTTCGGCCAGCCGGCAGTACATTTCCGGCGTAGCCGGGCCGCGGCAGACCGCCGCCGTCAGGCTGGTGACCGCGTCGTCGTATCGGCCCAGCGCCGAGTAAGCCAGGCCTGTCAGGTACGGCACTTCGACGGGTTCTTCGCCGGGGGCATAGGTATCAGAAAGCGCTTGTAAGGTTTGCAGTGCACGGTCCGGCTGGTTCAACTCGCGGTAAAGCTCGGCGATTTCCAATAGGATCTTCCGGTCGTGCGGGGCGTAACCCAAGGTGCGGAGATTGTCGGCCAAGGCTTGCTGCGGATAGCCGGCCGCCCGCATCACCCGGGCGCGGATCGCCCAGGCGGCGGCCAATTTGGGATCCAAATGAAGCGCCTGCTGCACGCATTTTCCCGCTTCGTCGGTCCGGCCCGCTCCCAGTTGCATCTCCGCCAGGCGGACCCAGAAGGCGGGATCTTCGCTGCAATAGGGCGCCGCCTGCTCCAATTGAGCAATGGCTTCGCCCTGCGCGCCGCGGTTCCAAAGCGCTTCGGCATAGCGACGCCGGGCCTCGGAATCGACCGGGCAAGTCGCCACCGCCTGGGCCAAGAGCGATTCGGCCTGCGCCCCGTCGCCCCGATCCATCGCCGAGACGCCCTGCTGTGAAAGACGGCGGCTCTCGGCCAGCGGTTGTGAAACCGGACCCTCCCGGCCGGGTATCCGACAACCGGCCGGCACGGCCGGCAGCAGCACGAGAATGAATATCCCAAAGCGGGGGGACATAAATAGTTGTAGTTATCGGAAAAGTCGTTTTCTGTCCCGAAAAGGCGCGCAGCAGAATCCCTCGATCCCGCCCACATCGCACACTATCAAAACAAACCAAACGCCGCCATGCCGATTTTCCAGGGAAAACCGGTTTTCGACCTGGACGGGGAAGGTTACGATGATAGGGGAATATGATCCCTGGAAAGAGAGGTAAATAGTTTCTGTTGCGGAAAGTGAAATGGGATATTTTCAGGATTAGGGCTTGGCAAGAAAAAGACGCATCTTTATCTTCTTGGAGTT
>JAFGPV010000146.1 GCA_016936015.1 Pirellulales bacterium | reverse complement strand
GAGGGGACGCTCTTTTATTGCAAATTGTAAATTGCAAATTGCAAATTGCAAATTGAACAAAGGCAATTCCCTGCCGGGGCGACTACCGGGCTGATTACCGGGCCGACACGGCCCGGCTCTGTTTACTGCCGGCTTACACCGCCTTCGAGCACCTGGACCTGGACGTCGTCGATCCAGGCCTCGCCCAGGCCGGTCAGGGCGAAGATCATCGTCAGCGCGCCGTCCTGCGGGGCGATGCGATAGAGGGCAAACTCCTGCCAGCCCGTGGTCTTTCCGACGCGCTGGGCCAGGGCCTCGCCGCCCAGCGAATCGTAGATCATCAGGCCGTCCACGCTGCCGGTGACGGGGCGGGGGACGTTGATCCAGCCGTGGACGCAGAGCACCTGGCCGGCGGTCACGGGCAGGGGCGGCGAGGCGAACCATTCCGTCGCGCTCTCGATCATGACGGGGGCGTTTTCCGGCTGCTGGGCCATGACCGACAGACGCAGTCCGAGTTTGCCCGCGTGGGCGCAGCCAGGCGCCAGCGCGGCCTCGGCGCGGAGGTCCGGGCCGGGATAGACGCCGTGCCTCCAGCCGAGGTTCATCATCTGCTGGAAGTCCTCGAAATCGCCGCCGGCAAGCCGATTCGGTCCGAACCGCGCCGCGCCGATCCATTCAATCAGCCGCCAATGCAGCGGCAGCGTGGCGAAACTCACCGCCGGCGGGCTGGTCACCGGCGAATCCACTTTGGCCGCGGCGAACTCCCAATACGAGCGTTCGGCCTGGCGCAGCAGCAGCAGGGCGTAGGCGGAAGAGCGCGTGGCGACGCTGAGGTCGTTGGCCGCCAACTGGCGGTCGCAGTCCTGGAGGCTTTTGGCGGCGGCGTCCAGCCATTGGCCGCTTTTCGGCCCGGCGGAGGTCTTCAGGCCGAGCGTCGGGATCAACGTTTGCAGCCGCTGGAGTTTTTCCGCGGCGAGTTCCCGCTGGAGTTGCCCGGCCCGCCGGCCCAACTCGGCCACCCGCCGGGTCACGCCGGCGAGGATCAGGGGATCGTTGGCCAGCAGGACTTGAGTCGTCAGGGCGAAGCGGTTGAAGTCGATCCGGGTTCCGCCGGCCACCCGCTTGTGTCCGAGCGGCTGCAAGCCGATGGGAGTCATTTCGTAAGCGTTGCAGGCCTCCGGTACGCCGGGGACCGTCAAGGCCAGTTGCGGCACGGCCGAGGCGCCGACCGTGTATTGGGCGCCGGGGGCAAACGTCAGGGGCAACAACAGCCGGGCGTGTTCGGTGCGGAGTACGGTCCCTTCGACGGTGTTGGGAGTGCTCTCCGCGGTAGCGACGAATTTGCCTGCCGCGCCCCAGGGTTCAAGCATCGCCAACTCCAGGTTCAGCAGTTCCAGGGCGACGGCCCGTTGCCGGGCGGCCGGGTCCGGGGCGTTCAGGGGCCGCGACGAAAGAAACAGCAGCCCCCGGGTCCCCGACGCCACGGCCGCGTAGGCCATCAACCGCAATTGCTCGTAGTCGACGGCGTCGGAGGGCGGGCCTTCGCCCCGGCCCTCTCCGGAAGCCACGTCGTGGTTGGGGGGAGGGAGGGTGGAGAGGGCGGCGACTTGCCGTTGCCAGCTTTCGGCAAGTTGCGTCTGCAGCGTGGTCCAGACGGGCGTTCCCGGTCGGGCCAGCAGCGGCTGGCGGCGGAGCCACGTTCCGTAGTCGCTCATTTCCAGGCTGGTGCCCACGGGACGGCGGTCAATCAGCAGAAAATCGACCAACCGGCTGTAGCCGCGCGATTCGGCAATCGGCCGGCAGATCAGCGGCCGGGCCATCCGGACGTCGGCGGCGCGGATCTGCCGGCTCCCAATCCGCGTCGCCTCAAGCTGTTCGGCGGCAAGCTGATCGCCCAGGTTCCACATCAACACCGGATCGTAGGTTTTTTCCACCTCGATTGGGGATCGACCGGGCGCCGGCGGCTGGCCGGCCCTCGGCCGCGGCGGCGGGCAGACCACCCACAATCCCCAGCGAGTCGCCTCTTCCAGCAGTTCCGGCCCCGGGACTTGCGACAACCAAATGGTATTGAAACCCAGTTGCTTCAAGTAACCCAGCGGCTCCCCCCGATACTCGATGGCCCGGGGAAAGAAGGCATGACCGTCGATGCTCAAGATCGAGCCGGAAAACTTGATTTCATGCGAGGCAGGGGAGGGAGAAAACGACGGCGCCGGGGCGGGAAGGTTGGCTGACGCCCCGGCAGGGAGACGGCGAGGGGGCGTCAGCGAGACGGGATTGGCCGGCGGGCCGGTACGGCCGCCGCCCCCGGCGTTCCCCTCCGCGGCCGTCGGGCCGAGTCCCACGTACCCGGCCACGTCGAGATCGTCGATCCATACGTTCGCCACGCCGGGGCCGCCGTACAAGTGCAGAAACACGGCGTCGACGTAGGCCTCCCGGCCGTCTACCTCGGGACCGAGTTGTGTCCGAAGCATTTGAATCTGCCGGGTTAAAAGCTGGGGCACGTCGGAGACGCGCAACTGTTGCCAGCGTCCGACGTCGTTGTAAGACGTTCCACCGAGCAAGGTGGCGACGGGGCGCTGGGTGCGGCGGTCGAGCGTTCGCGGGAGCACGACCCGCGCCAACAGCGCCGCGCCCGGCCGGTCCGACTTGATCCACACGCTGGGCATCAACTCTTCGATAACCCGCGGCCGGCCCACGTCGTGTCCCCAATAGAGATCCATGTTCCCTTCCGCCGCCACTTGCAGCCACTCGCAACCCTGGCCGGTATGGGCATCGGGACCCCGGAGGCGTTGGTGTTTCAGCAGGCGATAGGAGGCATTCCTTCCGGCTTCGCGCCAGGTGACGGCCCCGCCCTCGAATCCCTCGTACCATGCCGATTGGCCCTGCGCGGCGTCCCCAAGGACGCCCAGGATAATGACGGAAAGCCAGCAGCGGCAAAAGTGCATGACGCGGTTTTTTATGATGGGGAAGTCTGCCGGGCCGCATGATGTCGAAAAACGACACCCGGGCGGTCTTGTACACTTCGACGTAAGTGGGGCTTGTATCAAGATTTGCGAATATCTTCCAGATCAAACGTTGATTTTTTTCCCCGAGGGGATTTCACGCGTTTGGCGCCCAGAATTTCTAAGTGTTTATTGCGCAAGGACTTGCGGCATTTGACCTCCGCCGGGGGCTTTTCGGCACGATGTGTGCTTCCTAAAACAAATACTAGCCACGAAGGAGACATCCATGAGCGACCCAGCACACACCGTTAAGTCCTTTACCGACGATATCCCGCAGGAAATCCTGGATCTGATCGGAGCGATTGGCAAACTGCCCGCCGATTTCCGCGACCGGGTTGAACCCTGCCTGAGTCGGGTTGTTGAGAGCACGCGCCGCCGGCGACGGATTTTGGCCCTCGTCCAAGACGCCTTAAGTCAACTCCGATTGGATATGAAATATCTTGCCTTCGATCTGGAGGCCACCCGTCGCGAACGGGATGAATACCGACGCAAACTGGAAGAGGCGATTTAAAAAGGTTCATCCGGGAACCGCGTCCCCGGGGTTGAAAACTATTAATGTCTTGAAGAATCATTAAAACACCGGCAGCAGGTGACCTCGCTAAATATTGGAAGTGTCAGATCCGCTGATACTGCCGGTCCAGTTCCTCGCGGGTGAAGCTCAGGGCCGGGGGGCAGTGGCGGGCGCCGTGGGCGAGGCGGCGCTGGAGCGGCAGGGCGTCGATCTCTTCGGGGGCCAGGCGGGCATCACTGATTCTTACGCATTGAACTGACAGATACGGATATCGCCGCTTTCGGCCAAGAGTATTTCGGCCGTTATCTCCTTGGCCTGCATCTCCGACCGGATTTTTTGTTCCCTGCTCAATCGATCGCGCAGCTTATGATATTTATGGGCCATTAAATTACACCCTCTTGAACTGCCGGTCGAGTTCCTCGCGGGTGAAGATCAACGCCGTCGGTCGGCCGTGGGGGCAGTGGTGGGCGTCGTGGGCGAGGTGGCGCTGGAGGAGGAGGGCGTCGATCTCTTCGGGGGCGAGGCGGTCGCCGGCCTTGACGGCCGCCTTGCAGGCGATTGTGTGGAGCATTTCGTCCAACAGGTCGCGGCGGTCGGGCGTCTTGCCGGCCGTCAGCAGCGGCTCCAACAGCAGGCGGAGCGTCTCGCCGGGCGGCAGATTGGCCAGCATCGCCGGGTAGCCGGCGATCAGGACCGTCTCGCCGCCGAACGGCTCGATCTTCAGGCCCAACGCGGCCAAGACCTCCCGGTGTTCCAATGCTGCGGCGGCCTCGGTGGAGCTGAGGTCCACCGGCTCGGGAACGAGCAACGTTTGGGTCTCCAGCGTCCCGCGGTCGATCCGCTCCTTGAGCTGTTCGTACAGGATCCGCTCGTGCAGGGCGTGCTGGTCGATGACCATCACGCCCTCTTCGGACTCGGTGACCAGGTAGCGGTTGTGGATCTGGAGGGCGGAGTTTTTTCGAGGCGATGGTCGAGATTCCGCAGCCGACGGAGAATGATCCACCGTATGGAGCGTCAGGAAAGATTGGTTTGCATCTGTCGGCGATAGTGTGCCGCGGTTGGTTTGTCCAACCGTGCTCCCTTCACTGCTGGACGAGCCAGCAGTGGCACTCGGTAAACCAGCGGCGGCTCCGTCGGCCACGTCCCAGGCGGCCACCTGGCCTTTGGCCCAGGCCACGAGGTCCTCTTTCAGTTGCGTCGCCTTGCCGGGGTCCATGCCGCCGGCGGCCGTGGCTTCAATGCCAAAGGGGACAGTCCCATTTTCGTTCCGAAAATTGGGACAGTCCCCGGGGGATTGCACCCGGGTGTTCAGATCGGTCGTCAGGAACCGGTTCCGCAGCGTCGAGAGCAATTGGCTGTACAGCCGGCCGGAGTCCTGGAAACGGACCTCCAACTTGGTCGGATGGACGTTGACGTCAACCAGTTCCGGCGGCATGGTCAGCGTGAGGAATACAATCGGGTAGCGGCCGGTCATCAGCAGGCCGCGGTAGGCCTCGCCCAGGGCGTGCTGCAAGCTCCGGTCGCGGATGTACCGGCCGTTGAGGAACAGGTACTGCATCCGGTTGTGGCTGCGGCTCTGGCCGGGATGCGCCACATAGCCGCTCAGCTCGACGGCGCCGTCGGCGCTTTCGACCCAAAACATGTTGTCGGCCAGTTCGCTGCCGAAGAACCGGCGGATCCGCTCCAGCGGGGCGTCCTCGGCGGCCAGGTCGAAGACCGGCCGGTCGTTGTGCGTCAGGGTGAAGTGGACCCGCGGGGCGGCCAACGCGATCCGGGTGAAGGCCTCGGACACGTGGCCGAACTCGGTCTGCGTGGTCCGCAAAAACTTCCTCCGCACGGGCGTGTTGTAGAAGAGGTTGTGGACCTCGACGCTCGTGCCGACCGGACAGCCGCAGGGAACGACTTGCCCGACCTGCCCGCCGACGACCTCCAACTCGCCGCCGCCGTCGTGGTGCGGCGTCCGGCTCCGCAACACAAACCGGCTGACCTCGGCGATCGAGGCCAGCGCCTCGCCGCGGAAACCGAGCGTGCGGACGCGGAACAGGTCCTCCTCGCCGGGCAGTTTGCTCGTCGCGTGAGGGGCCACGGCCAAGGGCATGTCGGCCGTAGCGATTCCGCCGCCGTTGTCGACTACGCGGACCAACTCCAATCCCCCCTGCACCACCGCCACGTCCACCCGGGTGGCGCCGGCGTCCAGGGCGTTTTCCATCAACTCCTTGACCACGCTCGCCGGCCGCTCGACGACCTCGCCGGCGGCGATCTTGTTGATCAGGGAAGGGGAAAGCTTTTGGATGGGCATGGAAGGTCGAGGGTCGATTGTCGAAGGTTGAAGGTCGAAGGTCGAGAAGAAGTTATCGATCCTCGACTCTCGACCTTCGACCCTCGACGTTCCCTGGTTAATTGACCGACGGATCCTCGGGAAGCTCCTTCAGGCGCAGCATCTCTTGGAGCAACTGGCGGCCGATCTTGCGAGTGACGGCGTGCCACAGGTCGCCGCCGTCGTAAAAAATCCAGTCGAGCGTGGCGGGAGTGGTCAGCCAGGCGCCCTGCGCCAACTCGTTGTCGAGCTGGCCCGGGCCCCAACCCGAGTGTCCGACGAAGATCTTCAGCGGCTCCCCGGTCTTCTCCACCAGGGCGTCGAGATTCGGTTTCGAGGCGCAGAAATAGATGCCGGGCAAGATTTCCAACTCGGCCAGCGCCTCGTTGCGGTGCACGGCCATCAGCGGCCCCGGCACGGGACCGCCCAGGTGCACCGACTGCGTGCTGTGGCACGGCCCGCCGCCGATCTCCCGCCACAAATCCTGCACCGTCTTCTCGACCGGCCGGTTGACGATCATCCCCAACGCCCCCTCCTCGTTGTGCTGGACCAACAGCACCACGGTCCGCACGAAATTCGGATCGAGCAGGTGCGGCGAAGCGACCAGGAAATGTCCGGCGAGGGAAGGCATGGGGGAAGGAAATAGGGAATGGGTGATAGGGAATAGTTTCCATTAGGAGAATGAGAACATTCTATCTCCTCTCCCCTATGAACTATAACCTCTTTCCTATCTGTTCCGCCTGCTGGCGATACCGCTCGGCGTGCCAGAGCAGCGTCTTCCGCTTCGGCCGGCTGGAAGTCGCCTGGGCCAGCCGCCGGCATTTTTCCTCCAGCCGTTGTTTGATCTTCAGCAAGTTCTCTTTTTCCGTTTGTTTCGACACGGGACGGCTCCTGGGGAGTGTAACCAAGTCGATGCGGCATCCTGCCGCATCAAAGGTATGAGTCGTTGATTCGTCCATACAAGAAGCGGCCAAATGCCGCTTCAACTTGAACTCTCTAATTATTGTAGCCGCTTCTCCGAGATTGCCAAGCCTAGCGGGGTTGTGAAGGAGGGAAACCGGATCTCGCCTAGCTGATAAGACATATCCACAGGCCGGGGCCTTGAAGAATGGCGGGGGAATGGAGGAACCGGTTCTCACAACCCCTGCCCGCTTGCGGGCGGGTGAGGACGTTTTGTCGGCAAGGAGACATCTTGCAGATCAATGATCGACCCCCGCCTGCTTGTCAGGCAGGTGAAGACGTTTTGTTAGCTAGAAAGGACGTTCCTCCCAGATTGACCGCGACCCCCGCCCGCTTGCCGGGCGGGTGAAGGAGTTTTACGAGCAAGATCCATGCGGCTCATTACCTATTAAATTTTTCCAACTCTTTTATAAATTCGTCAATGACTCCGTCTACCGTCCCATAAATCCCACGATCGGCAAGATCGAACAAGTCGTCTATTTCGTACATAAAAAAAGGTCATCCGGAAGATTGTGGATTTTGTCCATTATAAATCGAAATAGAAACTGTGCGAATTGCCGCGCCGGGCCTCGATCGTGTAAAAGGATTTGATACATGTGTCCGAGGACCGTGCGAATGGCGGCAAAGGGATCACAGCCGGCAGACAATGTATGTAATTGGGAGATTACATCTTCGATGTGGGCGTGAGAAGACATGGAGAGGTCCATCATCCACGTCTCTGGAATATCTGCTTGTTCCATCAGTTCATCCGTCCAGGCGACGACATCCGACACGGATGAGAGACCAGCCACAAGTTGAAGTCGCTTTACTTCGGCTTCTTGGGGATCAAGTTTCATTGCGATGCCCTCGCTACTGCTGAACCGAATAGAGCAGCACGTTCAGGCCGATCCTGGCGGCGTCTTGGCGGATATAGCCGCGGCATTCCAGCGAATCTCGCTTTTCCAGGGCGCAACTGACGTCGTAGGGGGAGAAGATCACCGCCCAGCGGTCGCCGAGCTTGATGCCTTCCAACTCGGGCGGGACCTTTTTCTCGGCGGCCTTAAGCGGGGCGCCTTCGGTGCGGGGTTGGGGATCGCGGCGGGTGACGGTCTTCAGGTCGAAACCGCCGTACTTGGTGCTCAGCAGCGGGTCGTCCGCCGCGATCCGCTCGAGCTTGCGGTCGGGAAAGACGGCCGCCATCTCGCCGCGGAACGATTCGGTAAAGGCCTTGCTCGCGCAGATCGAGTCGGCAAACAGCATCCCGCCGCGCTCGAGGTAGGTCTTCAGCCGCTTGCGCTCGGCGTCGGTCAGGCGGAAGTGGTTCCGCCCGTGCATGAAGACGAGGTGGTAGTTCAGCAAGGCGTCGTCGGTCAGGGCGACCGGCTGCGGGGCGGCGACGGCCTGGATCTTCAACTCCCGGCTGGCCCTGTCGAGCAGATTGACCAACGCCCGGGGCGCGGCGTTGCAGCCGCCGGGATGGCGGAGATTGGCGAGGGTAAGCTGGCCGCGTTCCGGCTTCTCTATCGGCCGCGGCGGCGCGGTGGTCCCCCAGATCTTGTCCTTGGTTTGCAATTCGCGGTTGGTGGCGTAGGCCAGCATGTTGATCCCGATTCCCAATCCGGCGTCGATCTGCGCCTCGACCGAGCGGGGATACTTCCGCCCGCGGCCGCTGCGGGCAAGCTCCCACAGGCAGGAGAGCGACGGTCGGGGATTTTGCAGCGGGTCCAACGGCGCGTAGACCACGCTCGTGCGGCAGCCCGACTCGACGCCGTACAGCGGCCGCAACTGGTCGTCGGGGATTTTTTGCTCGGCGTGCCAGATCGGATGCGCCGGGTCGAGCAGTTGCAGCCGGTATTCGGCCTCGGGAAAGACCAGTTTCATCAGCGTACGGAAACCTTCGTCGAATTCCCGGCCGCTGCACGTCCCCTCGGCGAAGAGGAAGCCGCCCCGGTCCAGGTAGTCCCGCAGCTTGTCGGCCAACCGGCGGCGCTGTTGCGGATCGTCGGGCAGGGGATTTTTGCCGCCGCACAGATAGAGCACCGGCGATTGAAGCAGGTCCTCGACGCTCGCGCGGCGCCAATCGGTCACCTGCCAGGTGAGGTCCATCTTCCACCGTTTTTCGACGAACCGGGTCAGGTTGTCGACGTCGTGCCGGTGCCGGTTCCAATCGTCGCCCGGCCCGTGCTGGAGCTTCGCCAGCAGCACGGGCCAGCGTCCCTTGGAGAGGAACAGCAGGGCGAAGCTGGTGCCGATCAGCGGATTGTTTTCGGCGGGACCGCTGCCGCTCCAGAAGCCGGAGAGTTGATCCTGCCGGCGGACGAGCCAGTCGGCCCCCTCGCGGTACCAGTCGTGCGTGCCGATCAGCCGCTGCGCCGTCAGCCGTCCGGCGCGTTCCAGGCCGTAGAGGTAATAATAGTGGAACCAGTCGGGCGACGGGGCGCCGGGATGGCTGGAGACCGAAAAGTGGTTCTTCATCCAATCCAGGCCGCGCTGGACCTGGCCTTCGTTGGCTTTTTCATTCCTCCGGCAGCACCGGATCGTATTGCCCACGACCTGGGCGTCGGGCGGCTGGACGCGGTCGGCGGTAATCACCAGCGAAGTGATGCCCGCACAGGTCATGCTCCCCCGGCCGGGATCGCGGCGGCGATAGCCCCAGGAACCGTCGAAATTCTGGGTCCCTTCCCAATGGTCCCGCGCCAAGCGCCAAGTGGCGTCGCCGGCGCGGACCCCGGCCCGCTCCGCCTCGTGGAGCGCCAGGATGGCGAATTGCGCGTTCGAGTTGTCGCCGCCGCTGCTGCCGGCGTCGCCGGGATAGGACCAGGCGCCTTTGTTCGGGCCGTCGCGGATCTGTTTCTCCTCCAACCACGTCACGTTTCGCCGGATATAGAAACCATCTTTTTCCGGTTCCGCCCGGGCGAAGACCATCGTTTGCAGCGCCGTGACGTAGGTATGCTTGGGCTGGATCTTGCGGAGCACGGCCAGGGCCTTTTGAATTTGCGGATCGGAAGGTTCCACCCCGGCGTCGAGCAGGGCCAGGGTGCAGAGCGCCGTGACTCCCCCCGTTTGGTACAGATATTCGGACCAGGCTCCCTTGGAATCCTGCTCCTGGCGGAGGTAACTCACGCCGTCCTCGATGGCCTTGCGGACCTGCTCGGCGGTGATTTCCGCCCGCAAATCCGCACCTTTCGGTCCGACTGTTACCGCCAGACCCAGCAGGATTCCCAAGGCGCTGGAAAAAGGGCGATTCATAAAGAATGCTCCGTAGCCCGATTCGACGCTTCCGGCACAAGTAGCATAGAATTAAGGAGTTAGGTTTGCAATGGCGGTCCCCTGCTGGGTATTCCTGGCGTTATTAAATAAAATAGCATTATCGTTGGTCGTTGGTCGTCAGTCGTTGGTCGCTGGAAAGGGGAATTTATCATGGCGGAAGCGAATTATCAGAAGTTGATTGTTTGGCAGAAAGCGATGGATTTAGTCGAAAATGTGTATCGAGCCAGTCGGAAATTGCCCAAAGAAGAAATCTATTGCTTAACGAGCCAAATGAGAAGATCGGCCATATCAATTCCCTCCAATATTGCCGAAGGACAGGGGCGCAGGACCACACGCGATTTTCAAAATTTTCTTTCCATCGCCTTGGGTTCTCTCAAGGAGCTTGAAACACAAATCCTCATTGCCGCACGTTTGAATTACTGGGATCAAGCGACCACGACAAGTCTCTGTGGCCTAACGGAACGGGTTGGTCAACTCCTCAATGGATTATTAAAATCATTGAATCGCAAAAACACTTAGTACGGAATGGTCTATAGATATGGTGATTATCATTTTCGACCGACGACCAACGACCAACGACCAACAGAAACTTTCGAGCAATCTAGACGCTTAGTGAAGGAGCCTCGTGTGTCCACCGCCAAATCGCGCAGCCTCGGCGACGTGCTGCAAGAGTTCAGCCAGCACCGGCAGTTGATGCAGGAAGAACTGCAAAAGGTGATCGTCGGCCAATCGGAAGTGATCGAACAGATCTTCGCCGCCATTTTCACCCGGGGCCACTGCCTGCTGGTGGGTGTGCCCGGGCTGGCCAAGACGCTGATGGTCAGCACCCTGGCCCGGCTGCTGGACATCCAGTTTAAACGGATCCAGTTCACGCCCGACCTGATGCCCTCCGACATCACCGGGACCAACGTCCTGGAGGAGGACGAGTCGGGCCGGCGGAACTTCCGCTTCGTCGAGGGGCCGGTGTTTACCAACATCCTCCTGGCCGACGAGATCAACCGCACGCCGCCGAAGACCCAGGCCGCCCTGTTGCAGGCGATGCAGGAGCGCGAGGTCTCGGTCGGCCAGCAGACCCACGCCCTGCCCGATCCGTTCTTCACCATCGCCACGCAGAACCCGATCGAGCAGGAAGGGACCTATCCGCTGCCGGAGGCACAGTTGGACCGCTTCATGTTCAACATCAAGGTCGATTATCCGTCGCAGGAGGAAGAGGAAAAGATCCTGGCCACGACCACCCGCGGCGAAAAGGCCGAGGTCCGCAAGGTCCTCTCCGGCAAGGCGATCCTCAACTTGCAGGGCCTGGTGGGCAAGGTGGCCGTCAGCGAGTACATCATCCAGTACGTCTCCCGATTGGTCCGAGCGACCCGCCCCAAGGACCCCACCGCCCCGCCCTTCGTCCAGGAACTAGTCGATTGGGGCGCCGGTCCCCGCGCCGGCCAGTTTTTAATTCAAGGCGGCAAGGCCCTGGCCGCCATGGACGGCCGCTTTTCCGTGGCCCTGGAAGACGTCCAAAAAATCTCCATCCCCGTCCTGCGCCACCGCATCAGCACGAACTTTCAAGCGCAGGCGGAAGGAATGAGCAACGAAGATATTATCCAACGACTGATCCGCGAAACCCCGCCGCCGGTGATTCCAAAGTATGAGAAGTAACGGTCCATGAATAGTCGCCTTTCGCTCCGCGAAAGCAGCGGTCAGTTCACGCAACTTTCGCGGAGCGAAAGGCGACAATTACGGAGGTACAACATGCAACTCACAAATAAGGAATGTCAGGCCGTCGAAAAAGGGGACGTACTCAAATATGTCATCCCCGGCTCCCACGTCGAATGTGTTGTGGTGCGCGAAGATCTACTCGACCCCTTGCGCGCCCGGTTGGACTATTCGGCCTGCGATACGGATGAGCTTGCCACTTTGACGGCCGAGGTCTTGCCGGTCGAAGACTGGACCATGCCGGAAGGGAAAACGACACATGGAGCAATTCTCGGGTTGCCTGCGCGAGGAACTGGGATTGTAAAGTGATGCCGTAATGTGAGAAGGGAGCGTGTGATTAACATGATGGTATTAACATATGAAGGCGTTGTTGAAAATGGTCGAATTCAAGTGCTGAGTGGCGATCCACTTCCGGAAAAGGCCAAGGTATACATTGTTTTCCCCGACATCTACACGGTTGATCTTCCACCAGTGGCCCTCATTAGAAGTCCGCGGCTGGGCAATCCTGAGCAAGCGAGGGATCTTGCCAAGGAAATTTTTGATGTAAATGAGCAGCCAAAAATTGAAGATTAGCGATTGCCGGAGCCATGAATATGGTAACGAAGGAGCACATTCTTCAGGAAATCAAACGAACCACCGAAGAAAACGGTGGCAGGGCACTCGGTTGGCGCAAGTTCGAGTCGGAGACTGGTATTAATTATAGCGATTGGCGGGGAAAATATTGGGTTCGATGGAGTGATGCAGTCCGCGAGGCAGGATTTGCTCCAAATCAGCTATCAACAGCGTACGACGACGGAGAACTCCTCGCAAAGTTCGCCCAACTCGCACGTGAGTTGGCTCATCTCCCGGTGGATGGGGAACTGAGAATGAAATCGCGCCGCGATTCGAGCTTTCCTAGCACTTCCACTTTTGAGCGTCTCGGCGGGAAAATGAAACTCGTCAGACGACTTCATGAGTATTGCCTTTCCCGTGAAGACTGTGACGATGTTGCGCAAATGTGCGACGCATATTTGCCTAGGACAAAAATTGTTCTTGAGAAGAACAAAGATCGGGAAGTGAAAGTCGGTTTTGTCTACCTCATGAAATCTGGGCAATTCTATAAGATCGGACATAGCGGAGCCCCCGGGTGCAGGCAGTATGATTTGACGATACAACTTCCAGAAAAAGTCGAGTTGATACATAAAATCCCCACAGAAGCGCCAGAAGCCGCGGAACGATTCTGGCATGAACGTTTTCAAGCAAAACGGAAGGGCGGCGAATGGTTTGATCTTACCGCGTCGGATGTAAAATCGTTCAGACGCTGTAAATCAATGTGAAGACAATCCATACGCCCTATCTCCCCATGTCCACCGCCGAAAAGTACCTGAAGCCCGAGGTCATCAACCAGATCAAGCGGCTGGACTTGCGCGCACAGTTTATTGTGAAGGGATTTTTGCACGGGCTGCACGCCAGTCCGTTCCACGGGTTCTCGGTCGAGTTCAGCGAACATCGGAAGTACGTGCCCGGCGACGATCCGAAGGACATCGACTGGCTGGTGTACGCCAAGACGGACAAGTATTACGTCAAGAAGTTCGAGGCGGAGACGAACATCACCGGCTACCTGGTGATGGACCTGAGCCGCTCGATGGGCTACACCTACCGGCAGGAGTTGACGAAGTTCGAATACTCGATCTGCCTGGCCGCCGCGCTCTGCTACTTGATGATCTACCAGCAGGATCCGGTGGGCCTGCTCACCTTCGACCGGAAAATCCGCCACAGCCTGCGGCCGAAGACGAAAAGAAAGCACCTCGGCGATATCCTCTCGCTGCTGGCCAATCTCAAACCGGAGGGCGAGACCAACGTCGCGCAGAGCATGACGCAGGTCGCGGCGATGCTCAAGCACGCCAGCCTCATCATGCTCTTTTCCGACCTCCTGGCCGATCCCGGGCCGGTGATGGAGTCGCTCTACCGTCTGCGGCACGGCGGGCACGACGTGATCGTCTTCCACGTGCTCGACGAAGCGGAGGTGCAATTCCCCTTCCGCGGCATGGTCGAGTTGGAAGAGCCGGAGAACCGGCAGCGCTTGGCGTTGGACGCCGACGGCTTCCGCCCCGAATACCTGAAGGAGCTGGCCGCTTTCCGCGACCACTACCGCCGCGAGTGCTACCAGGCCCGCATCGACTACGTGCCGTTGGATACGAGCATGAGGTTCGACAGGGCGCTCTTGGAATATCTCAACAGCCGCATGGGACGGGGATAAAGCCGAAAGAACACCTCAAACAGGAGGCCAGACATTCCTGTCTGGCGGAAAAGACAGGCAAGAATGCCTGTCCTCCTGAAGTGTTCCCGGGAATAGAGTCCTCTCATCCTTCCCGATAGAAACGGTTGGCCAGCACCGACTCGAAGGCCAGGGCCACGGCCAGGGCCAGGATCAGCGGCGTGAACAGTTCCCGGCCGACCCGGGCGGTGCTGACCTGGCGGTCGATCTGGTCTCGGGTCTTCGCCAAGCGGAATTTCCGGGGGCCGAACCGTTGGGCCAACTCCTGCTCGGAGATCCGGTCGAGTTCCGTCTGCTCAGGGGCGAGGTTGACGCTCAGGCCGCGGTCGAAGCGGTCGTTCTGCCCGCCGGCCCGGACGCGATAGTTGCCCGGCCGGTCGGTGGCGGTAATCACCAGGCAGCGGCGCTCCGGATCGGGCGTGACGGTAAAACTGATTTCCCCGGGACCGCTCAGCAGGTAGCTGGGTCGCGGGACGTCGGCGCCCAGCGGTACGACGGCCGTCTGTCCGGCGTAGTAGTTGAGTTGCTGGCCCGTGCTGCCGACCAGGTAGGTCGCCATCTGGTTGACCAGGATCATAAACGGCCAGGCGTTGTCGCCGACCGGCAGGAAATTCCAGGGATTGTGCTGTGGCCGGTCGGAGACGGGAGTGGTCATCGTCAGCGAGCGGCCGTTGCCCAGCGGCCGTTCCAGCACGGCGGGCCGGCCGTCGCTGTAGCGGAGCACCACGCTCGCGCCGGAGTGGAGCCGGTCCAGTTCCCAATACCGGAGCACGGGAAACAGGTCCCAGGGCGCCGGATCTTGCTTGCGGAACTCGGCCAGGATCGGGTGCGTCAGGTCGCGCGGGGAAAGGTGCAGGTCGCCGTCCGGCCGGGGCACCTGCCGCAGTAGCTTGCCGGGGAGCAGTTCCTGGGCCTGCGGCTCATTGAACGGATCGACCGGCAGGGCGTTGCGCCCCAAAAAAATCCCCACCCCGTGGCCGTCGGCGGCGTAATCGGTCAATTTCTGCCACACGGCCGGCGTCAGCTTGTGGGGATCGAGCACGAAGACCGCGGCGTACTGCGCCAGCGGCGTCTTGGCGAGTTTGTCCAGGCCGACGATCGTGCACTCGAACCGCGCCTGCCCCCGTTTGCGGTACAATTCCGGCGCCAAGGCCTCGCGGAGAAACAGCGCGTACTGCCCGGCGGGCGGCGGGGCGGCGATCAGCACCCGCCACGGCGGTTGGACCTCGGCGCTGAAGTACCGCACGTCGTCGGCCGCCAGGCCGTCCTGCCCCACGATCCGCAAAAAACCCTGGTGCACGCCAAGATCCAGGGCGGTCAGGCGGAATTCCACCTGCCGGGCGTTGCCGGGCTGCAACGTCACGCTCCGATCGCCCGACTTCTGCTCCTGGCCGTCTTCGCCGAGCAGGATCAGTTCGACGGCCCGCTCGCCCCGGCCGCCGAGGCTGGAAATATCCGTCTCGATCGTCAGCGTGCTGCGGGTCGAGAGCACGTCGGCCGAAAGCCGCAGTTCGCCCAGGGCGTAGTCCACGGGATCCGTGACGCCCACGTCGATCAGGTACACGCCCGCACCGGGGACCTCATCCAGCCGGCGCTGCAGGTCCGCGGCCCGGCCGGCCGGCCAGGCGCCCCGCGACAAGTCGGTAAAGACGTACAGCTCTTTTCGCGGGAGCTGATTTTCCTTCAGCAGCCGCAGGGCCTCGCCGACGGCGTCCGGCAGCGGCTGCGCGTTGGGGACGATTTCCAGCCGATCGATGCTCCGCCGCGCGGCGCCGCGGTCGACCTGCATCACCCCGCCGCCGGACCGCGTATCGAGCACGGCGATCTCGCTCTCCCGGGGCAACTGGGCGATCAGCCACAGCCCGAGGTCTTGGGCCGCTTGCAGCCGGGTCTGGTTTTCGTGACGGTACTCCATCCGCGGGGCGGTGTCGAAGACCAGGGCCGCCGCCACCGGCGCCTCCTGACTGCCGAAACTCCCGCCGAACTGCACGCTGGGCCGGGCCAACGCCCAGGCCAACAGCAGGATCGCCAAGGCCCTGAGCAACAATAATAAAAGATGCCGCAGCCGCAACTGCCGCCGATTGGCATCGTGCCGCCGCTGCAGGAACCGCAACGCCGGGAACTCGAACCACTGCGGCTTCCGGCGCATGATCAGGTGCAGCACGATCGGCACGGCGATCAGCGCGGTTCCGGCAAGTAGGGAGATATTGACAAAAGTCATATTATACATCAAGCCCGTGTCAAAAACCGTTCTCTTTTATTATACTACCCTTTGGGAATCTCGTATTATTTAAACTCCCGAAGCCGATTTCAAGCCGTTGAGCACCGGATTGTGAAAGTCAGATCCAATAGCCGGCGGCTAACAGCCGCCGCGAGGATTTCCCGTCCCACTCGGCGGCTGTTAGCCGTCGGCTAGAAAACCGTGATCATCAGAGGAGATAAGCCGTATGAATCCCTCCGCACTTCCTCCCTTCGGCCTCGGCACGATGGCCCTGCACGCCGGGCAGCAGCCCGATCCGGCCACCGGGTCCCGGGCCGTACCGATCCACCAGACGACCAGCTACGTCTTCAAGGACACCGAGCACGCCGCCAACCTCTTCGCCCTGAAGGAACTCGGCTGGATCTACACCCGGCTAATGAATCCGACGACCGACGTGCTCGAACAGCGGCTGGCGGCCCTGGACGGCGGTGTCGGCGCCTTGGCCCTGGCCAGCGGAATGAACGCCATTGCCGTGGCCCTCTGGAACCTCTGCCACGCCGGCGGGCACATCGTCTCCGCCGCGGCCCTCTACGGCGGCACGATCTCGCTCTTGGGGCACACCTTCAAACGCCTGGGCATCGACGTGACCTTCGTCGACGCCACCGATCCGAAAAATATCGACCGCGCCGTCCGCCCCAACACCCGGGCCGTGTACGTCGAGGCCCTGGCCAATCCGAAAAACGACGTCCTCGACTACGAGGCCGTCGCCCAGGTCGCCCATGCCCACGGGCTGCCCCTGGTCTGCGACAACACCACGCTCACCCCGGTCCTCTTCCGCCCGTTCCTCTACGGCATTGACATTGCCGTCTACAGCCTCACGAAATTCATCGGCGGACACGGCACGAGCATCGGCGGGGCGATCGTCGACAGCGGGCGGTTCGACTGGTCGAAGCAGCCGGAACGCTGGCCCCAGTTCACCGCCCCCGATCCCTCCTACCACGGCCTGGTCTTCCACGAGACGTTCGGCAACCTCTGCTATATCCTCACCTGCCGCGTCAACTGGCTTCGCGACGTGGGCGGCGCGCTCAGCCCGTTTAACGCTTTCCTCTTCCTCCAGGGCCTCGAAACCCTCCACGTCCGGATGCCCCGCCACTGCTCCAACGCCCTGGCCGTGGCCGACTTCCTCGAAAAACACCCGGCCGTCGCCTGGGTCAACTATCCCGGCCTCCCCTCGCACACGGACCACGAGCGGGCGAAAAAATACCTTCCCCACGGCGCCGGCGCGATCCTCGGCTTTGGCATCCGCGGCGGCCGTCCCGCCGCCCGAAAGTTCATCGAGTCCTGCCGGCTCGCTTCCCACCTGGCCAACATCGGCGACGCCAAGACCCTGGTCATCCATCCCGCCAGCACCACCCACAGCCAGCAAACCCCCGAAGAACTCGCCGCCGCCGGCATCACCGACGACTACGTCCGCGTCAGCGTCGGACTGGAAGACCTCACCGACCTCCAAGCCGACCTCGACCAAGCGTTGAAGGCCTCGCAAGCAGTGTGAATCGTCCCCTCTCCGGGCACCGACCGCAGGTTGGTCGGGGAGAGGGTTAGGGTGAGGGTTGAGAAGAGCACTGACCAAAAGTTAGTCGGGGAAAGGGCTAAGGTGATAGCCTTCCCTGTTTAACCCGGCCGCTTGCGGCCGGCGTCTCTCCAACGCAGCACGTCTGGAGCATGGAATTGGTCTTTCGCCGACCCCGGCCAGCTCGCCTGGCCGGTGAAGATGTTTTATGAGCTAGAAAACACGGCCAACAACATCCACAACCCCTGCCGGCTTGCCCGGCCGTTTTTTCACCCGCCGCGTTCGCGGCACAACGTGAATAGCCGGGGGTGGAGCGCAGCGTAATCCCGGTCTCTTGACGTTATTCCTCCGGAGCCGGTTTGACATCCTTCAGAAGCGACTGCCACCGCCTGTTGCGCTCTTTCTCCGACTTGTAGTACAGTTCGCAGTGTGGCAAGGTTTGCTGGAGCCGCCTGGCTCCCTCGTCGCTGACCTGGGTTTCGTCGAGGTCCAGCGTCGTAAGGTCCTTCATGTCTTTGAGGTGTTCCAGCCCGGCGTCCGTAATGCGGGTATGGGCAAGCGAGAGCCGGTCCATCCGGGTCAATCCCGCGAGGTGACGCAGTCCGGCGTCGGTGATCCGCGTGTTGTCAAGGATCAGCGAATCGAGGCGGGGAAATCCCTTGACGGTCTCCAGCCCGGCGTCGGTGATCGACGTGCCGCCGAGCGACAGGTGATCGAGCCGCGCCAATCCCTTGAGCTTTGCCAGTCCGGCGTCCGTAATCTTCGTCTCGTCAAGCGACAGCCCTTTGAGTTGAGTCAACCCTTTCAGGTGCTCCAAGCCGGCGTCCGTAATCTTGTTGCCGTCGAGAAATA
The DNA here is from genome assembly GCA_016936015.1 of Pirellulales bacterium. GTDB lineage: Bacteria > Planctomycetota > Planctomycetia > Pirellulales > Thermoguttaceae > JAFGPV01. The sequence goes on along the minus strand of JAFGPV010000146.1, from coordinate 167,007 downwards.
GATATTGAAGGCGCGGCAACTTTTTAAATGATTTCAGGCCCTGGTCCGTGATTCGAGTGTTGCGGAGCCAGAGCGCATTCAGGTGCGAGAGGCCCTCAAGATGTTTCAGTCCGGCATCGGTAACCTCCTCATTGTCAAGAACGAGCGAATCGCGCCGCGGCTGGTCTTGAAGACGGCTTAGGTACTCGTCGTTCTTCACGCGATTGATTTCCGAAAATTCGTTCTCCTCCTTGACTTTCCAGGCCTTCCGGAGATCCTTTTCGAAGGTCGGCCACCGGGCGGCTTCGACGGCAACGGCAGAAGGCAATTGAGCATAGAGGTGACCTTCGAGACATTTTCCGAAATAGACCGCTGCTGTTTGGCCTGGTCTATCGACTTTTCCGGTCCACTCCAATTGACGATTGCTCAGCCAGAAGGTTGCATCCACCCCTCCTTCACCTTTTCCTGGGTTTCCGTCCAGCTCAATGGTCGCTAGACCACGCACAGGCTCCCAGCCGGGAGGTGGATCGTCCCAAAACACGGAACGGCTCCGGTCCGATTCGCCGGCATAGCCGTGGACGGTGAGGATCCACTCTTTGGGGAGGACCTCCAGCAGCCGCGCGGCCAACTGCTTGATCGGCGGCAGCGTGCCGGGCCGGACCTCGATCTCGACTGTGTTTGACTCCGGAAACGCCCATCCGCGGAATTGCACCTTGTACTTGCCCGGCTTGACGATGAGGTACTGCGAATCGAGGTCCAAACCGGAAAACAGATTCACGATATTGCCGGGCGTCAATGCGGGTCGTTTGCCGCCAAGCGTTTGGAACGAAGTGGCGACGTAGCGAACGGGACGCCCTTCCGGATCAAGAACCTTCAGCGATCCGTTGATATCGACCTGCTGGGGATCATAGAGAATGACGGATTCCCCGACGTTCTTCAGTTCCAGCCGGAACTTCATTGGCCGGCCGAGCTTGAAATGATCGGCAAACGGCACCAGCCGCGTCCGCAATCCGCCCTCCGCAACCCCCCAAGGTTCGTTTCTCACCCTCTCTGTCGGCTCCGCGCCGCCGGCTCGGTGGACCGTAAGCCATCCTGCCGCAGTTGCAACGCTTACCGCAACCATGCAGCGAACCATGACTTGCCCAAGGCGAAAGCAGCAACTCATCGACGATCGTTTGCATTCCCACATGGCGATCCTCCCGTTGAAAAGGCGCCAGGAACCTTTTATAAACCTGTCGAATCCGCCACCTCGCAAATAGTGTAATCAGTCCCCTCTCCCTTTGGGAGAGGGACAGTCTGAGGGCTGGGAAGAGCACCGACCCCAGATTCGTAGGTTCTGCTTCAGCATAACATGAAAAAAACTGCTGCCCCCCACCCTTTGCCAGCGAATCCGCCTGAACTCCCTCCCCATTCAGAGCCGGGCCGTGCCGGCCCGGAAATGCCGATAACCCCTGCCGCCTTGCCCGGCCGTTTTTTTCCCACGCCGCATTCGCGGCACAACGTGAATAGCCGGCGGTGGAGCGCAACGCAACCCCCCGCCACGATTCCCCGTTTAGCCCGGCCGCTCGCGGCCGGCGTCTCTCCAATGATGCACGACATTTAAAAATATCCCAAACGGATACCAGACGCCAGCCCAGGGTCGCCGCCCCGCGGCCACGTTGGGATCAAAACCCCCATCCCCGTTTCAACCCTGTAAGGTTTGCGTAGAACGTTCCCTCTGCTGCCCCTCATTCTCCGATAATGTTTTGCCCCTGTTCCGAAACTCTAGCATCTGGCTTGCTGAACATTCAATTCAATCTCTGGTTGTCGGCTTCTGCATTTACGAATTCGATCTTGAAACCGATTGCAATGCCGGAATTGGCATTGGCCTGAAGAACTTCGTCAATTAGAAGAAGCCCTTGCGCCATCATATTGGCAAATTGTGTAAAATCAATCCCCATCATTATGGCTCTGCTACCTCCCGATGCAATTTGTTGGCAATGCAGAGCTAACTGTTGTGCTTGTGAACGCATTTGGGCCATTGGTATATTTCCAAGGAATCGCCTTTGTGTGACGATCCCTAGGACGTGTCCTTCGGTCTTGTCTACGATAGGCCCTCCGGAGTTGCCGCCGTTAACTGATCCATCGAGATAGAAACCGTGATTCCCTATGGGTGCGGACACAATTGCCTCTTGTACAAGAAGATCGCTGACTCCATGGGGAAATCCCGCGAAAATGACTTGATGTCCGCGAGATAATGCTGGCATTAGCTTTGGCGTTAGGAATCGTCTCCCGGCAGGAATCTGTGAGTTAATTTTAAATATGGCAAAATCGTGTTGATTAGGTGGAGATGATGCAATGAGCGTGAGAGAAAGCTGTTGCCCTGATTCTGTTATTGCTATGGCGGGCTTTCCATTTGTCAAGAGTGGTGCTATTACATGGCAGTTCGTCACCACTGTTTCGAGAGAACGGAAACTGAAACCGCTACCAAGGCTGGGGCCACATTGGATTTGGTAGGTAGCGTCGGCAACGTCTTGGTACATGGTTATGACCTCAATTGTTTATATCCTGTGGCATATCGTGTTGCCCGGAGAGTTTTGGCTACTGTGATTTTTTAGTCCTTTTTACAGTATTGAACTTAGTTTCAAAGGTAATAGAGTATCCGAATTTAGCGGCGACATTGGAAAGGCCGTCCTTTTCGTAGTCAGTCAGTGAACTGTCATTAATTGTGAGCTCCATCTTCTTCTCTGGCATGAGATACACACGTCTGACACTTAGTCCCAAGTCGTATGATCGCTCCAGGATTTCTCGAGCCAATTGCGCATCCTTCGGCTTCGGGGGTAATGGAGGTATTGTGTTCCCATAAGGATGAAGAAACAACTCGGGTTCAACAGCGCCAACAATCCGTCGCTTCAGTAACGCCCGAACCACGTCGGGAATTCGTCTGCCACATTGCTTGAGGAACTCGGGAAGGTAATCATCTCTGCATTGAGCGGCATCCCAAACTTTACCGTTCTCGGCTGCGACTTCAGCAAATCGTGCGGCCTCAGTATTTGTGAACTTCGAGAAGAAAGGCACGAGTGGTTTCACAATTCGCTCGGCGGCCTTGAAACTTGTTGCGGCCTTTACGTCTTCGACAATGCGGTTTACAACAAATCGAGGGCGTTCCCGAAGAAGTACTTCAACAAACACCGCTCGGATGTCGTCTTTAGAATCCCAACGATAGCCCTGCAAATGGTTAATAAAGCCATAGGGATTGGTCTCATCAAGAATCATTGGAATGATCAAAATACCTTTAGTTGAAAATGCATATCCTACTTCCTGTGAACACCAGTCTGATCCCTTGAAGTTCTTGCTAAGCAGAGGTACGAAGATGTGCGTGCGCTTCAACTCCGAGTTGATTCGGCTTTTCCATTTTTCGCTCACTTGAATGTGATCGTGGGCCAGGAAGGTTCGAATACCCAGAGATCTAAGTGCTTCCTCCGCGAGGCCACCCCATTTCTTGTCTTGCGTCGAATAGCTGATGAATGCAGTATCTCTCGTCGTATTCATGGCATAAAAAGTGATTTGGAGGTCCCTTGTCAATCAGTGGCATCCGCGCAGAATTCAACCTCACCGTCCATGATGGTGTCGGAGGGAGCAGCGGTCAAGTGGATGGTTTTGGTGTAGGCGGTGCCCAGTTCGTAATGGGCTATGTGGGCGGTCCCCACGGCATGGCCGGCTACTCGGGTCGGTTCCTGAGTTGAGGCGCCCGATGCACTCCTCTCCGCTGTATGGGCCGACTAAGCGGTTGTCCAAGAATAACTTTGGAGTTCCGATATAGCAGTCCACCTATTTTGCCAGGTTGCCCCAAACAAAACTCAAAAGTAATACTTGGACACCGGCTAAGCTGCCTCACACGCCTTGTTTATACCGACTTACCCCTACGAATAAAGTACGGAGTCATTATTCAGTGAATCCTCCCTTATTCCACAATTTAGTGGATTGTCAATAAGTGTCAAGGCAATGCATTTTTCTCAATACGGCCTTGTTCTCCTGTCAAGTATTTCCAAATGGCTTTAAAAACCTCTTGCAAAATGGCCACCCCACCGGTATAATGAACAAACGTATATTTCCAGATCTTTGACAAGCCGTCGCCACCATCGCTCCTTCCGCGTGGAAAAGATGCGCCGATGACTCACTCCGACGATCGCCGCCGGCTGGGAGGGAGTCCATAAACTTGGTCCCCTCTCCCTTTGGGAGAGGGTTAGGGTGAGGGCAAATTGCATGGAAAACAATCCATTTTCAAGTATGTATCCCATTCCTGCCCTCACCCCCTGCCCCTCTCCCAATGGGAGAGGGGAAATATTCAAGGCACGCTCCGGGAGAGAATTTGCCTTCGGAAAAAAACGTGAAATTTTCGATTTTTGCTGTACAACGCCCTCCCCCAAAGAAAGGAAAAGACTCCAAGTCGGGGAGCCTCCCGTGCATTTTTCGTCCCCTGTTGAGCAACTCCGAAATCCCAATCCCTAATCCCCAATCCCTATCAAATGATTCCTATTTTTGCACCTTCCGAGACATCCATTTCAGACCAGCCCTTCCGCACCCCGAGCAAGATCGCATTCAACAATTCACGGCAGAGACGGTAAAACACGGCGTTTCAAGACCCCCTATTGTGCAACAATTTGAAAAACAGGCCGTTTTGGAGATAATCGCAACACCCCCACGGGCGTTCTCTTGAAAAACTGTTACATTGGAAAAGGCAAAATGATGGAACCATCTACGCTTGTTCCAGACATGGCAACAGACGCCCCAGTAACCGAAGGCGTGAAATACGCCGGGTCCAAGCTGAAACTGCTGCCGTATATTCTGCAACTGGCAAGAAAGGTAGAGGCGAAGACCGTCTTCGACGGTTTCTCCGGCACGAGTCGGGTTTCGCAGGCGTTTGCCAAGAGCGGCTATCAGGTCATTTCCAACGACCTGGCCGTCTGGTCCGAAGTTTTTGGAACCTGTTACCTGTTGAACAAAAAGAAGCGCTCGCAGTACGAGGCACTCATCCGACATTTGAACGCCGTCAAACCGATCGACGGCTGGTTTACGGAGCATTACGGAGGATTGCCGAACCGTGGACACAGTAAAGGGGACAGTCCCATTTTTGTTGACACAAAAATCGGGACAGTCCCCCCGTGTGCCGTCCAGCCCGACGGGCTGAAAAAGCCGTGGCAGATCCACAATACCCGAAAACTGGACGCGGTCCGCGAAGAGATCGACCGCCTCGACCTGCCGCCCGTGGAAAAGGCCGTGGCCCTGACGAGCCTGATCCTCGCCTTGGATCGGGTGGACAGCACGCTGGGGCACTTCGTTTCGTACTTGCAGGAGTGGTCGCCGCGGTCGTACCAGGAACTGACGTTGAGGATTCCCAAGGTATTCGTCAACGAGCAGGATCATAAAATATTTCGCCGGGACATTTTCGATTTGGTTTCCCAGGTGGAGGCCGATTTGGCCTATTACGATCCGCCTTACGGGTCGAACAACGACAAGATGCCGCCCAGTCGGGTCCGGTATGCCGCGTATTATCATCTCTGGACGACGATCTGCCTGAACGACCGGCCGGAACTGTTCGGCAAGGCGAAGCGCCGCCGGGACACGTCGGACACGGTGGCTGCGTCGGTCTTCGAGGAATTCCGCCGCGGCGGCAACGGCCAATTCCTTGCCGTCGAGGCCATCCAGCGGCTCATTACGGCCACCCGGGCCAGGTGGATCCTCCTCTCCTACAGTTCCGGCGGCCGGGCCACCGCCGAGGAGCTTTTTGAAGTCCTCGAAAACGCCGGCCGGGTGCTCGACGTCGTGGAGGTCGATTACAAGAAGAACGTCATGGCCGGCATGAAATGGACCCACCAGTGGGTCCGCGACACCGAACGGCCCAACCACGAGTTCCTGTTCCTGATCGAGAAAAGGTGATCTGATTATCGTGCAAGGACAATAAGCCAAGTATCCGACGCGCCTTGCACGACCCCCATTGGCATGGTACGATAGAGTGGATAGTGACGGGAGAAAAGTCATGACTTATACAATCCGGGTATTAACGGACGTGAAGGAGGATCATCAAGTCACGGTGACCTTGCCCCCGGAGGTTCCCACGGGTCCCGTCGAATTGGTCGTCAATGTCTCTTCACCGACTGCGGAATCTCCCAAAAAACCTCGCACCAGTCTGGCGGAATGGGCGGATGAATTTGCCGAACATTGGGGCGACCGGATTCGTTCCACCGATGTCTCGAGTTTCACTGGCCGGAGGTTCTAGACTTGCGTTTAATATTTCCTTGGTTGCTAAATCCAATGTAATCAATTCAAAATGTTGCAGACCGAGAGTTGTGATAAACCGATTTATAATTCAGAGGAATTGTTTTGAATCAACTGGAATATTTGACTTTTCTTCTTCATTATGCCTAATCCAACTTTCACAATCCGAATCAAAGGGTACTCTTCCGAGATTAACGTTTCTCCGGAAACAGTTTCTGCGGGTAATTTGGCATATTTGATAGGACGGGTTGAGAAATCAATAATCGAAACCCATTCTCAAGACCATCCTCTCCCTGAAAGTGCATTGATCAGTCTTGTAGCTATCGAGCAGGGGAGCAATGTCCTGGTTTTTTCGATTGAACCAGAACTGATTGAAGCGGCAACCACCGTAACAGCGGCAATCAGAACAAACCATTTTGAACCTCTTCTCCGTTCCGTGCAAGATAATCTCCATGACATTTGGAAATTAACTCGACGGTTGAATTGGATTATTCAATTTGCTGCACGAGAGGTTTCTGCTGTTCTTGATGCAATGATACATCCGGATCATAAAATACCACCGGCCCCTGAATTAGCTGGAGTCACTACAATCTACGGACAATGCATTCGTGTGGGAGGAGATAAACACGCCACGGCCCAGATAAGGTTAATTAATGGCAAGATTATTACTGTAAAGGTTAGTCTTCCCTTGGCAAAAAAATTGGCGAATCACTTATACTGTGAAGTGGGGCTGGAAGGGGAAGCATTTTGGAATGCCTCAGACTTTGAAATTCTCCGTTTCGAAGTAAATAAACTTCTGCCTTATCGGGCGGTGAGTCTTGAAGATTCTTTTAATAAACTTTATCAAGCTGGCGGGAATATTTGGGATAATATTGACGCAGAGCAATTCATTCATGAAATTAGGGCAAATTAGTTATGCTTGTGTGTTTCGACACTATGATGATGATCTGGGGCGTTCGTGGTGAATCAACCACTGGCCAGGAAGATCTGATTCATCGTGCGAAAACGTATATCAGGTTTCTAAGCGATAAGGGGCACAGTATTCTCCTTCCTACACCAGTAATCGCTGAGTATCTCACTCCGTTTAATGAAGAAAATCGCCAAAAGCAACTTAAAATAATCCAAGAATCTTTTCGGATTGCTCCATTTGACCTTTATGCTGCATTCATTGCAGCAGGTATTCAAAGCAGGAAAGATTTACTCAAAGGGATTCAATCTGATTATGGAAAATCCCGTACAGAAATAAAAACGGATTGTTTCATTGTTGCAATCGCCAAAGCATGCCGAGTGGATAAATTAATATCTCATGATCCGGGACTAAGGAAACTTGCCGAAGGTCATGTTACAGCCATCGACATACCGGAAATTCATACACAAAATAATCTGCCGGGCATTGAAGAATAAGGATTGATGTTTGGAAATGATTTCAAAAGGTGATTGAAATATTCTTCATGCTTTCTATCGCCCTGCCAATCACCCTTCAGACAGATGACGGATTCCTTTGACAGCAGCGACGCCTTTCGCCACGCCAAGCCGCTGAAGTACGCGCATTCGGTCACCTTGGCGGAGCCGTTGGCACTGGAACAGGGCGGACGGCTGCCGGAAGTGACCGTGGCCTACGAGACCTACGGGACGCTTAGCGACCGGCGGGACAACGCCGTGTTGGTTTGCCACGCCCTCACGGGCGACTCGCACGTGGCGCGGCATGATGAAGACGACGATCCGGGTTGGTGGGACCTCGTGGTCGGGCCGGGCAAACCGATCGACACCGACCGCTGGTTCGTCATCTGCCCGAACCTGTTGGGCGGCTGCCGCGGGACGACCGGCCCGAACAGCGTCAATCCGCAGACCGGCCGACGCTATGCGACTGATTTTCCCGTGATTACGGTGGGCGACATCGTCGAGGTGCAGCGGCTGCTGCTGGATCACCTGGGCATCACTCGGCTCCGGGCGGCGGTGGGCGGTTCGCTGGGCGGGCACAACGTGATGGCCTGGGCGGTGCGGCATCCGGAGCGGATCGCCGGCGCCGCGGTCGTTGCCGCCTCGCCCCGGCTGACCAGCCAAGCCCTGGCCTTCGACGTCGTCGGCCGTAACGCCATCCTCCGCGATCCGCTCTACCACAAGGGCCAATACTACGACGATGGCCCGGGACCAATGGTCGGATTGGCCATCGCCCGGATGCTCGGCCACATCACGTACCTATCGCGCGAGGCGATGACGCAGAAGTTCGGCGCCTGCCGCCTCCACCCCCGCGACGTCCAGACCCAGTTCGAGACGAAGTTCTCCGTCGGCTCGTATCTGGCCTACCAGGGCGACCGCTTCGGCGAGCGCTTCGATCCGAACAGCTACCTGACGCTGACGATGGCGATCGACCTGTTCGACCTCGGCGAGGACAAGGAGACCCTCCGGGAGGCGTTCCGCCCGGCGACCTGCCGCTGGCTGCTTTTGAGCTTCAGCAGCGATTGGCTCTTTCCGCCGTTCCAGTCGCAGCAAATGGTCGACGCCCTGATCGCAGAGAACAAGCCGGTCAGCTACTGCAACGTCCAGAGCGCCTGCGGTCACGACGCCTTTTTACTGCCCGACCAATTGCCGATTTACGGCGAACTGCTCCGGGCGTTCTTGGCGAACCTCACACCGGATGACGAGGAACGGGAAACCACTTCCGCACGAGTCCAATCCCCAATCCCCAATCCCCAATCCCCTGCTCCCAACCCCTCATCCCTCCCGGATTCAAAGAGCATTTTCCACCACCACCGGTTGGACTACGACACGATCCTGGAGCTGATCCCGGCGGGTTCGAGCGTACTGGACCTCGGCTGCGGGACGGGAGAATTGTTGGCCCGGCTCCGTCGGCGGGGACACCGCCGCATCATGGGCGTGGAATGGGACGAGCAGGCGATCCTCGCCTGCGTCTGCCGGGGATTGAACGTCGTTCAGGCCGACTTGAACCAGGGTCTGCCGGCCTTCGCCGCCGGACAGTTCGATTTCGTGATCCTCTCGCAGACCTTGCAGACGGTCCTCGACGTGCCCCGGGTGCTGACCGACATGCTCCGCGTCGGGCGCCGGGGGATCGTCAGTTTTCCCAACATTGCATTCCACCGCCACCGCCGGCAACTCGCCGAGGAGGGCCGCGCCCCGTATGGCCACGCCCTGCAGGAGTTCCACTGGTACGACACGCCCAATCTCCGCTTCTTGTCGCTTAACGATTTCGGCGACTTCTGCCGTACTCACGGCTTTCAACTGCTCGAGCAGGTGGCGCTGGACACCTCGGCCGACGCCCGGGTTGAGACCGATCCGAACCTCAACGCCGACGTGGCTATTGCAGTGCTCAGCCGGTAGAAACGGGTAAAAAACGGTGCACTGCGTTCAATCCTCCGGCCGATAAATACCACAGCGCCCGCAACGACGCTCTGCGCGGCCGGATTGCCCCATGTTGGGGGGAAGATTGGCGGCACGGTTCACGGAGGAGGAGGCCTGTTCCGATGCAAATTAAAGTCTATGTGCCCAAAATGATCGAAATTCCGAGTGAATATCTGCCCGCGCTGGCCAAACGAGCGGCCGACAGTCTGGGCGATCAGGCCGGGGAGATCGCGGCGACCCGCGGCCACCTGGTCCGGCAGGCCGTCCAGGACGGCTTGCTCCGCGAGTTCGATTCCTTGATCGGCGAGGACGGCACGGTGGATCTGGTCTGCGATCCAGGGATGGAAGTCCCGCTGGAGCTGGAAAACAAGACCCTGAGCCTGTCGGAACTGCTCGAAGCCCTTCAATATCGACGGACCTGGTCGGAAGTCAAAACCTCGGCCGAAGCGGCGTAGGTATCGAGGGTCGTTGGTCGAATGTCGAGGATCGATTTTCGGCGTCAGGAAACGTGATTTTTTCTATAACGGTCTCCTTCTCTACCGATTGAATCTCTCTGATCGAGTGCAACGCATGTGTCATGTGTTGTTTTCTTACGTCGTCGGCCAGGCGGATTAAGTGCTTTGTATTTCTTGACTTAAACTTGGCATGCAACGGCGCAACTTCGCACCAATCACAAGAGGGGTGTTGCGTTGGCTGTCTGGATAAACTTGGAAGTCTGGGCTGACGGTTCGAGGGAAGTCGTTGTCAGCCGTTGGCTGTGGTTTGTCACAACGAATTTCCAAAGAGCCTGCGGTCATCCGCGTTTGGGACGGAAGCAAAGTATAGTGTACATATTTTCATATTATATTCAAGCCCTATTTTTGGCCGGGGGGAGGATAGAGAGATGGAGGACAAGGGGTGAATGGTCCATGACGGTCACGATGGAGATCAAGGGTTATTCCTGTTTTCGTTGCCATTTTTTAACAAAATATCTTTAATATCCGACGGATGGCGGGATACGTCCCAGATCCAATTACCAAATCCGCCTTGTTCATTGATTGCTTGGCACCATTCGTCCAGGAACCGGCGTTTGGTCTCGTTTTGCTGGTTGTCTTCACCTTTGACTTCCAGCACAAGCATCTTGCCATTGGTCAGACGAATTAAGAAGTCCGGACGGTATTTGCGGACTACGCCTTTGTATACGTAGAGAATCTCATAACCAAGGTGGTCATTTTTTACCCAAGCGTCAATATGGGAATCGTGATCGAGGGTGAACGATTCACTTGCCTCCCAAGTGCTGTCGTAGACACAGAAGTTGATGTGCGACCGTTTGGTCCATTCACACGGCCGGCCGGTGTACCAGGGGCGCATGTCTGCCGTGCTACGCAAGGGACGCTGACTATCAAAGACAGGAACGAGTTTTTCGGTATTTTCCTGCCGGATTGCTTCCCAAACATGTTGGACCACCTGGGTCATGTTCAGCGTAAGTATGATTCGCCGGCGTAGTTCATTCTGAAAGAACAGGGGCGGTGAAATTTGGAGCCGGTTTGACCGCAGGAATTTTTCGACCAGACCAATAATTTGTGCCAGCAAGTACTCTCGCTGGCCTTTCCAGGAAGGCTTCATCAGATCGAAGATTTCGGCGGCTGCTTCAAAGGCAATCTTCTGCATCCGGAACTTGCGGCCCAATTCGGTCAGATCGATTTCCGCCAAACGGGTAACGTCGGGTTTGCCCTCGATAATGGGAGCCAATTCCGCCAACGTCTGGTTTCGACTGGCGTCGATGTGCAGTGGCGAAACATGTTCCAAGTCGAGTTTCAGCACCGGCGTGTAGGCATGGTCGATCCGCACCACATTGGGCCAGGTGATCTCGAATTGGCGTTTTTCGGCAACCGGTTCGATTTGCGTTTTCGGCGGAGGGGGCGGTGGCGGCGGACCTTCACCTCCCTCGTGCGGCAGGAAGGTAAACGGCACACCGAAGATGTTGACGTATTCCGGCTCAAACAGGCCGGTCTCGCGGTTGACCTCGTAAGAAGTGCGTCGTAATCCACGTCCGACCACCTGCTCGCAGAGCAATTGGCTCGAAAACGCCCGCAAGCCCATGATGTGGGTGACCGTTTTTGCGTCCCAGCCTTCGGAGAGCATTCCCACGGAAATCACGTTCTGAATTGGCCCGCCGGGTTCGCCGAATCGGCCCACGGTATCGACCATTTGCCGCAAACGCTCGGCCTGCTGATCCTTGGTCAATTTTTTTATCGGGACCGGGGCTTCTTCATTCTCTTCTTCGCCGTTCTGACCGTTGATTTCGGCGGCTTCGCTTTGCGATTCGGCCTTATCCAAAACTTTCGAGTCGATATGCAGCGTCCGCTCCGGGCTGCGCAACTCGTCGATGCGGATCCGGCCGCGGTCGAAGGCGTATTTCACCCGGGCGGCCGTGTGGGTGATGTTGGCCACGGTAATCATCACCGGCGGTGTTTTGTGACCGGCCGATTCCCATTTCTTTGCCGTCTCCAGCCAATCCTTGCCTAACAGGTAGTAGCCGTTGGTTACCAAGTCTGGCAGCGGTTCTTGCTCCTCGGCCTTGCGGTTCAAATCGTCCTTCACGTCCGGGTCGTTATAGATGTGATACAGACGCGACTTATAGTCCGGCCCATACTGTCCATCGTCGCGGATTACCACCCGGGGGGTTTTGACCAGGCCCGATTCAATCGCGTCGTTCAGCCCGAAGTCGCTGACGATCCAATCGAACAAGGCTTCTTCCGTGCTTTTTTTCCCTGAAGGGACAAACGGCGTGGCACTGAAGTCGTGGCAGGTAAGGATGCCCCGACTGCGGTGGATGCGGTCCAGGGCACCGATCCACTTAGTGGCCTCTTCGATGTCGGCTTTGCTGACGCCTTTGACCTTCGATTCGACCGGCACCCGCCAGGCGTGATGGGCTTCGTCGTTGATGACCAGGATATTCCGGGCGGAAGCCATCTCCCCCAACACTTCACGGACATAGGCTTCGTCGCTCTTGGCCCCGCGTTTATCGACGCTCTTCCGCTTGGCAATCTGCTCTTCGGTATCCCAGCCCAGGGCGTGCCAGTTGCGGACTAACACCCGGCCTTGGCGGAGTTGATCTACCAGCCCCGGCGGCACGATGTTGAACTCGTCGTAATAATTACCCGGGCTGTCGGGCACAAGAACGGAAAGCCGGTTGCGGACGGTCAGCCCCGGTGCAACGACAAGGATGTTTTTTGCAAACCGTGCATCCTGTGGGTAGGTGACTTTGTTGAGCACGTGCCAGGCAATGAGCATCGTCATCACAATGGTCTTGCCCGAGCCGGTGGCCATCTTTGAGCAAAGCCGGGTAAACGGTCCACCGTCGCCGGGAATGACGATGCCTTGCTTTTCAGCCGGCGGTGCCTCGGCCAGCCAGATCAGCGTCTCGATGGCTTCCAGTTGGCAGAAAAAGAACCGGCGGAAGTCCCGCTCCTCCAGGTCGCGCCAATGCTCCAGCAACCGCTTGGTGATGCCGGTCACTCCAAGATACCCACCCTCTCGCCAGGCTTTCACCCGAGGGCGGATTTTGTTGACCAGCGGCAACTCGCGGAAAACGCCCGGATCATCAAACGCCTTCGAGCCGGGCGTTGCCGTCACATACCCCGCCGGCCGGCGGCCTTCATTTTTTGTGAAGAACCGGGTTGCCCGATGATAGGCCCAATAACTGGTGGGCTCCTCATAAGGGGAGTTGATGATGAGTTGGTTGATGGAATACTGTGCCATATCAGCCAACCTCCACGATTTTCAGGCTCTCAATCCCGCGGTCATCCACAATTTTCACCGCCACTCGATTGAACTCGCCGGGTTCAAAGGGAAGGGAAACGGTACCGCGGTAGGCTTCGATCAGGTCTTCGTCAATCTCGGCCTTGAGGTTCTTGGCCAGCCTGGCCCAGCCGTCTTTGGGGCCGGCCATGGGGAAGAAGACTTGGCGGGGGAAGAGGCTGCGGCCATCGTAGTCGGTGTCGAGCATCCAGAGGGCGATTTTCGTCGTGTCGCCGGATTCGATGGCGCCGGTCCGTGGATTGTAGTAGTCGAAACCGTGAATCTCGACTTCGTATTTGCCCTTGTGCTCTCCTTTTTTCACCTGCCGCAGTTCCACGTCGGGCTGGCCCATCAGCCAATACGATTCGTTACTGGATCGGGCCTTCTTAAGATCGTCGGTCAAAAGGTCGGTGTTCATTTGGACCTTGAGCAGCGTCACGCCCGGCCACTTGGTTTCGTCGATGTCCTTGGCCGCCTCGGGATCGAACTGGAACGTGGCAAAGACGATCATGGTCGGCGTGGGGCGAAGTTGTTGGGCCTCGTCCAAGGCCATTGCAACCTGCCTCTGCTCCAAAGGTGCATGTTCCGAACCGAAGGAAACGACAACGCGATGCACTGTCCCCTCTCCCTTTGGGAGAGGGCCAGGGTGAGGGCGGGTCTCACCTTCGCATTGCAGCCACCGGGTCCCGCCCATCGGCTCCAATCGGGCAAACTCGATCCGCTGTCCGCCCTTGGCCCGGATGCCGCACGCCAGCAATTCGTCACGCCACTGACGTTGGCGTAACGTCTCGCCGAATCGGGCAACCGAGACGTTTTCGGTGAACTGAAGTTTGGATTGGGCTTCCAATGAGCCGATGCCGGGCAATGCGGGTTGGGCTTCAAGGTCCACCGGCTGCGACTCGACAACAATCTCAGTAACAGGCCGGACCGCCGGGGCGGGAACAGCTTCGACGGTGAATGGACCAGCAACCCGAGCTTTGGATTTATCAATTTCCGGTTGGTCATATAACAATTCTTCGGAAGGAGGTTCATTGTTCGCTATTGACTTTAAGGTCACATGTGGTACGGTTTTATACTCGAAGCCACTTCCAACACCATCAGCGTATTTTGCGAGTTTATAGTAATGAAATAGAGCAGTCATTACACGCTGCTTTGAAATTGTGGTTGAAACTCGCGATGTATCGCAAGTAATCCATCGTCGCCCCCACTGTTCTGCGACGTAAGCAGTTGTACCAGAACCACACGTTGGATCAAATACAAGATCACCTGGATCTGTAGTCATTAGCATACAACGTTGGATTACCTTTGGATGGGTTTGAACGACATAACGCTTTGTCTCTGCGAACCCAGCCATAGTATCCCCCCAACTGTTCGTCATGCTCATGTAAGGGAAATCATTGTAGAATAACTTGTAGTACAGTTTTGTGCCCAAAATAAACAAACGCCCTTTGCTCTTGAGTGTTTCCATGCCTTCCGGATTCGTACGCCAACTTTTCCCGCCACGTGGTATAAATGAATGTCCGAAGAAATCAAAAGGGAATGTACAACTGGTTGTGAATCCGGATGATTCAAGCACGGATCTTTTGAAAATTTTGTCTTTTTGTGGATGATCCTCGATCGATAATCGCTCTTTTTCAGATAGTTCTCGATATTCACCAAGACCTGTTTCGATGAATTTAAACTCACCATCTGGATCAAGAGGTTTTTTAATAACAAGATTGCGATACTTCATACAAGACTTGTCGCGAGCATACCAGAGGATGTAGTCATAAACGTTCTCAATGTAACCCGATTCAAGCGGCGTCATCGACTGAAAATTGATATTTGAAACAAAATTCTTCGATCCAAAAATCTCATCCATCAGTTCACGGACATGGTGCAAATTATCGTCGCTAATCTGAACAAAACAGGAGCCGCTCTCATGTAAAAGATTTCGTGTGAGAACAAGACGATCTCTCAAATAAGCCAGATATGAGTGTACCCCCAGTTCCCATGTGTCCCGAAACGCTCGGATCATTTCAGGTTCTTGCGTAAGATCCTGGTCGTTTTTATCCTTTACATCCCGCTTGTTTACGAAGGGTTGGAAATTCGAGCTGTACTTGATTCCGTAGGGTGGATCGATATAAACCATCTGCACTTTGCCGGCCAGGCCTTCTTTCTCCAGCAGCGAGTTCATGACCACAAGCGAGTCGCCAGCGATGAGCCGGTTCGTCCAGCCTTGGGCGTGTTTGTAGAACTCGATAGCCTCGCGGAGCGGCGGGTTTTCCTCGGGGTCTTCAAAGAGGGAGCGTTGCCGCAGGCCCTCACCCCCGGCCCCTCTCCCGGAAGGAGAGGGGAGTTTCTGGACCGCCCGGATGATCGTTCGCGGGTCGATGCGCTCGTGGACGTGAAGGCTGACCGTGGGGATCTCGAAACTCGTATGTTCCGCCTTGCCCGCCCACACGAGTTGCGGATCGAGGTGCGGGTCGTACTGGTAGGTCTTTCGCGGCGAATCGGGATCGGTCGCCGGCGTAACCAGGCCCACGGGCGGATTATTCACCCGGGTCTTGTCTCCATGCTCGTATTGCTCGATCGGCCGTTTGCCGCGGGTCTTTTTCTTGCCCATGAGAGGTTTCCCCTCGTTTTCGACAGAAGGAGTCTCTTGATATTCAGAAGAATGGACCTTTGAGTGGTATGTTACTGGAAACGCGGAGTTTTTTCGACGGGCACCGAGTTTGGGATTGTCTGGTCCGCTCAACTGAGAGGAATGGCGATTTACGCGAATTGGCTGATTTCGTGGATATAACCATTTATTACAACAGGAGTTGCGTCTTTTTTTCTCCCCTGGAAACCGCCTTGATTCGGGAGGGCGGGATTCGTATAATCCCGCCCGCCTGAAAAGGTGACTTTTCGCGCAACGACTTTTCTCGACGGATTTTATGTCAACATAATCCGGGTCGAGGCTGGCCTCGGCTCGGAATGGGGACAGTCCCATTTTCGCTGAACGAAAATCGGGACAGTCCCCGGCAAGGATGTTCGTCTGCTGACAGAACGGCGTGTGAGATTGACCTGCCGCCGAGGCGCCGGCTTTTTGGACGCGACAGGCAGGAATGCCTGTCCTCCGGGCTGTGCCTGCGGAGAGACCCTGCGCCGAAGTCTGAAATTTCAAATTTCAAATTTCAAATTTCAAATTGCAAATTGGGCGGCGGGGCGGCGTCGGTGGTTTGAGAGGGCATTGGGTAGTAGGAAGTGGACAGTGGGCAGTGGGCAGTGGGCAGTGGACAATGGGCAGTGGGCAGCGAGTCGGGGCGTCCTTGCCCCCGATGGGCAAAGACAGGGCACGTCAGCCGGGGCCGAGGACGGCCCGGCTCGCGATGGGATTCGTTCATTTTACAATTTGCAATTTGCAATTTGCAATTTGAAATGGAAAATCCTTTCCGTCTTTCTTGCCATCATCTTCATTATTCAGACAGCCACCCGGGCAAACGCCGAGGTGGAGTTTCCCGAGCCGGATCGGAAGGCGGCGATTTCGGTTTCGGCGGCGGAGGCCAGCCGGTGGAAGGAGGGGGTGTACGACGTCTGGTGGCTGCGGGGCGATTGCCGTTTGCAGCAGGGCGACTGCCGGGCCGTCTGTCGCGAGGCGGTGTTGTGGATTAATCCGGCCGACGGTATGGATAACCCGGAATCGAAGGTGATCGCCTATTTTGAAGGCGACGTGATTTTCGAGAAGCAGCATGTTTCTAAAGATGGCCCACACAATAGCCCTCACCCTGGCCCTCTCCCAAAGGGAGAGGGGACTTTACGAGGATCCCCGACGTTGCGGTTGACAGATCAGGCCTTCCTGGAGCGATTTGTCACCTACGGCGGCGTTCAGATGAACGTGCCGCGGATCGTCGGGCCGCCGGAGGCGGAGCCGGCGATTTATCGGCGGGGGATGCAGCAGCGGCAATCGTCCGCGCCCGACGCGTTGCGGCGGACGGACGTTCGGGCGGCGCAGTATGCCGAGCCGATCCCGACGCCGACGCCCGAATTGTACGGCCCGTTGGTGCCGGTCGCGCCGCCGGCCGCTCCCCCGGCCGGTGGAATGCCCGGCCAGGCGCCCGGCCGCCGGGTGCGGGTCTTTCCGCGGGGCGACGTCGCCACGCAGTGGAAGTGGTTTCCCGATCCCAATGGGCCGCAGGCGGTGGTGGTGATCGACTCGGGGGTGAACGTCGTGGTGGAAGGCGTGAGCCTGGAGGTGGGCGGGATGCCGCTGCAAGGCACGGTCGACCTCTCGGCGGATCGCGTGGTGATCTGGACGAACAAGAACCTCGACCTGACGGGCAAGAGGTCCGAGAATGAGAGTCTCCCGTTGGAATTTTATCTGGAGGGGAACATCGTTTTCCGTCAGGGGGCACGGGTCATCTTCGCCGACCGCATGTACTACGACGCCCGGAACCACCTCCTGACGGTGATCAACGCCGAGATGCTCACGCCGGCGCCGGAGTTCGACGGCCTGTTGCGGCTCCGCACCAATTTGTTGCAGCAAATCAGCCCGAACCGTTACGTCGCGGAGGATACTTTCATCACGTCCAGCCGACTCGGCAAGCCGACCTATCGGCTCCAGATGGGCGACATCATCTTCCAGCAGGAGGACGTCCCGTTGTTGGATCCCGCGACCGGTCAGCAGTTGACCGATCCCGCGACCAACGGGCCGGCTTTCGAAAGCCAGCGTTACGCCGAAGGCAAAAACAGCGTGCTCTACATGGGCTCGATTCCGGTGTTTTACTGGCCCTACTTCCGCTCGCGGATCGACGAGCCGACGTACTACCTCCGCCGCATCAGCGCCCGGTACGATCAAATCTATGGGATGCAAATCCTGACCCATTGGAACGGTTACGAATTGCTCGGTCTGCGGGATCCCCCGCGGGGCACCGATCTGGACGTCAGCCTGGAGTACCTCGGCGAACGCGGCTTCGGGCACGGCGGCAGTTTCCCCTATGCGCGGCAGGATATTTTCGGCATTCCCGGGCAGGCCGGCGGGCTGCTGGACTATTGGGGGATCCGCGATTACGGCAGGGACAACCTCGGCATCGGCCGTTCGAATCTAGTCCCGGAAAAGAAATATCGCTTCCGGCTTTTCTGGCACCATCGCCAACTGCTCGGGGAGAACTGGCAGCTTACGGCCGAGGCCGGCTGGATCAGCGACCGCAACTTCCTTCAGAGCTATTATCTCCGGGAATGGAACGACCTGAAGGATGAAACCACCGATCTGGAATTGAAGCACACGCAGGACAACCGCGTGTTGAGCCTCGCCGCCGGCGTCCGCTTGAACAACTTCTACACCGAAACCGAATGGCTGCCGCGGGCCGATCACTTCTGGCTCGGCCAACCGCTGCTGGGCGACGTGTTCACCTGGTACGAACGCTCCGGAGTGGGCTTCGGGCGGTTCAAGCCCGGCAACTTCCCGGACAACATGTATGATCGGCCGTTCGAGTATCTCCCTTGGAACCAGAACTTGGCCATCGGCGAACGGCTCTTCACCACCCAGGAACTCGATTGGCCGTTCCAACTCGGCCCGGTGAAAATCGTCCCCTACGCCTTGGGTCAGGCGGCCCACTGGGGGGAAGACATCAACGGCGACGCCCTGAACCGTTTGTACTGGCAGGCGGGCATGCGGGCGAGCCTGCCGATGTGGTCCGTTAATCCGGACGCCGAAAGCGACCTGCTGAACGTCCACGGCGTGGCGCACAAAATCACCTTCGAGGCGGAATTCGCCTTAGCCGACAGCAACCAGGACATGACGCTTCTGCCGCTGTACGACCTGCTGGACGACAACTCGATCATCGCGGCCCGCCAGCGGTTCATCGTCAGCACCTTCGGCGGGACCATCCCCCCGCAATTCGACGAAAGATACTATGCCCTGCGGACCGGCCTGGGCAGTTGGGTCACGTCGCCGTCGCCGGAGGTCGTCGACGATCTGACGGTCTTCCGGCTGGGCGTCTTGCAACGCTGGCAGACCAAGCGCGGCATGCCCGGCAACCAACACATCATCGACTGGATCACGCTGGATACCAACATCAGCCTCTTCCCCGATCCGAACCGCGACGACTTCGGCGAGGTGCCCGGACTGGCCGACTACAATTTCCGCTGGCACGTGGGCGATCGGCTGACGCTGCTGAGCGACGGGCTGTTCGATTTCTTCGACGGGGGCCAGAAAACCTTTTCCGTGGGCGGCTTCCTCACCCGGCCGCCGCGCGGCAGCTTGTATCTCGGCTTCCGCTATATCGACGGACCGGTGCAAAACCGCGTCCTCACAACGTCCTATAGCTACTGGATGAGCCCCAAGTGGATCTCCACGTTCGGCACCTCCCTCGACCTGGGCGATGAAGGCAACCTTGGTCAATTCCTCGGCATCACCCGGGTCGGCGAATCGTTCCTCGTCAACGTCGGTTTCAACGTCGACCCGATCCACAACAACTGGGGAGCCACCTTCAATGTCGAGCCGCGGTTCCTCACCAAAGGCCGATTGCGCTACGTCGGCGGCGGAGTCATCCCGCCCGTCGGAACTTCCGTACTGGAGTAAATGTCATGGACGGCCCCCTTCCCGAACGGTATTGGGTGAATAAATTCCGCAACGCCTTTCGCGGAGTGAAAGCGGGAGTGCGCGGGCAGAGCAGCTTTTTTGTGCATTTCTTTATGACGGCGGCCGTGATCGCGGCGGCCGTCATCCTGGACGTGAGCCTGACGCAGTGGTGCCTCTTGTTGCTGTGCGTCACGATCGTGTTGACGGCCGAGATGTTCAATAGCGCACTGGAATCAATGGCCAAGGCCATTACCGGCAACTTGGACCCCCACCTGGAGAATTCGTTGGACATCGGCAGCGGCGCCGTCTTGTTGGCTTCCGTGGGCGCCGCTGTCGTGGGAAGCATCATCTTCCTCGCCCGACTGGGCGTGATGCTTTCTTGGTGGACGTAGAACGGAAAAGGGGACCTGTCCCCCTTTTGGCTTGCCATTTTTCTCATCTTCTCCAGTCCCACAGTTCAGTTGCCATTGACCGATATGGCAAAGACCGGTATCCTCTGCCGGTCAAAATGGGCTGTTTTTCCTATCCATTGGCGGAATAGATTACTCGACCCTCGATCCTCGACCCTTGACCCACATAAGCAGGTGTTGAGCATGGAAGCCTCCCTGCCGATTCTCTACGGCCTGTTCGCGAGCCTGGCGATTCTCCAATCGCTGCTTTTGTTGTTACAGACTTGGGAGCATCGCCGATACGCCAAGAGTTGCTTGAAGAGCGGCCCTTCTTATCAGCCTTCGGGGCGGGTGCTGGTTTGCGCGCCCTGCAAGGGTTTCGACATCGACTTGGAGGATCATCTGCGGGCGGTCCTGGAGCAGGACTACGACGATTACGAGGTGACGTTTATCGTGGAAAGCCCCGAGGACCCGGCCTGCCCGGCAATTCGCCGCGTGATGGCCGACCATCCGTGGATCACCGCGCGGATGCTGGTTGCCGGCCGGGCGGCGGCCAGCGGGCAAAAGGTACACAATCTGCGGGCGGCCACGGCTCGGCTCTCGCCGCGAATCGAGTATCTGGCGTTCGTCGATTCCGACGCCCGGCCCCGCCCCAACTGGCTTCGGCTGTTGATTTCCCGGCTGGATCGTCCCGGGCGCGGCGCAGTCACCGGATACCGCTGGTTCGTTCCCGAGCGGCCCACGATGGCCAACCATCTGCTGTACAGCTCGAATTGCGACCTGCTCTCGCTGTTGTGCCAGAGCAGTCACTATTTGATCTGGGGGGGGTCGTGGGCGATCCGCCGCGAGATCTTCCAACTCGTCGGGCTGCGCTCCGCTTGGCAGGGAATGCTCAGCGACGACCTGGTGGCCAGCCGGCTGCTCCGCCAGGCCGGCCTGAACGTCCGCTTTGAGCCGTCCTGCATCGTGGCCTCACCGGTGGATCACTCGCTGACGGAGGTCTTTGCCTTCGTCCGGCGGCAATACCTCCTGGGACGATTCTATCTCCGCGACTGGTGGCTCTTCGCGATCATGGGCTACACGCTGAGCAACGTGTTGTGGTGGGGCAACGTGGGCGTCTTGGCGGTGAACCTGGAGCGGAAGTGGTTTCCGCTGTGGATTCCCGCCGCGGTAGTCGTCGCGGTCTATTTGCTCCGCAGCGCGCGGGGAATGCTGCGGCAGGATTTGGTCCGGTCGTACTTCCCCCACTTAAAGCGGCCGCTCCGCTGGGCGCGGCACTTCGACGTGTGGCTGCATCCGCTGGCCGGATTGTTCCATTGGCTGGCGGTGCTGGGATCGCTCTTCGGCCGCGAAGTGGCCTGGCGCGGCATCCGCTACCGTCTGCGGCGCGATGGAAAGATCGGCCGGTTCTGGCGGGAGAGCGATCCCGCCGTGCTCCCCCTGCCCGGACTGAACGCACCGGTGGTGAGTGCGGAATGCGGAATGCGGAACGCGGAGTGCCAAGCGTGACGTGAGCCGGATAGAGGCGGAAAAGATATGGTTTTTGTCATTTGACATTCGTTATTTTTCATTCGTTCATCATTCGGATTTCGTCATTCATCATTTGCTAAGCCGCAAGCGGCCTTTTATCTCTCATCTCCTCCACCCATGCACGTCGTCCTCTGGGACACGCGGAAAGTTCCCGTCGTCAAGGACCTGGCCGGCGGATTCGGCGCGGGGCCGCCTCGAGCGCCGCCGGGAGCGGGACGGTGGTTTTATGGGCGTTACTTCTCCTGGAAGCGCTGGCCTGCAGCCCTGACGCTGGGCTACCTGGCGGCGGCGTTCCAGCGCCGAGGACATCGCGTGCATTACGCCGTGGACCGTCTTCCGCCGGCGGATCTCTACGTCTTTCACCCGGCGCTGGTCACGCTGGACGCGGAGCGCCGGGCGATGCTCGAGGTCCGGCGACGGCAGCCGGGCTGTCGGATATGGGTCGTCGGACCAGCGGCCTCTGCGGCGCCTGAAATCTTCGCGGGACTTCCCGTCACGGTCCTCCGGGGCGAGCCGGAACAAATGCTCTGGAAGTTTGACGAGGTCCTCGAGCAATCGAAGGTCGAAGGTCGATGGTCGAAGGTCGAAATGCCGTCCTCGACCCTCGACTCTCGACCTTCGAATGTATTCGCATTAGGCCGGGTAGAGGATCTCGACCGGCTGCCGCCGCCGGATTGGACGCCGTTTCATCCGGGGGGCTTCCGCATCGGTTACGATTTTTGGCGGTTCCCCACGGCGTTGATCCAGTCCAGCCGCGGCTGCACGTTTTCCTGCGCCTACTGCCCCTACCTTGCCGGGCAAAAGGGGCTCCGCCTGCGCGATCCCGGGGCGG
The DNA here is from genome assembly GCA_016936015.1 of Pirellulales bacterium. Lineage (GTDB taxonomy): Bacteria > Planctomycetota > Planctomycetia > Pirellulales > Thermoguttaceae > JAFGPV01. The sequence continues at coordinate 144,332 of JAFGPV010000146.1, read as the reverse complement.
TCGTCGAGGAAATCCGGTACGGGAGGCGGCGTTGGGGTTTCCGCTCCTTCAAGTTCCGCGATCCCCTGTTTGGCCAGGATCCCGACCACGCCCATCGCCTGGCGGAAGGAATTGCCCGGCTGCCCGGGAAAATCCAGTTCTCCGTGGAAACCCGGGCGGAATTGCTTCCCCGCGAGTTGCTCCGGGCGCTGAAGGACGCCGGGCTTTGCAGCGTGACGGTGGGCGCCGAAGCGCCCGACGCCCGGCGGTTCTCCGTGTCCCGGGCGAGGATGAGAGAAACGCCGCAGCACGAGTTGATCGAGACCTGTCGGCGATGGGGAATTCGCACGGTCGCCAGCTTTATCATCGGTTTTCCCGAAGACGACGAGTTCTCGATCCGCCGGGTGGCCCGATACGCCCGGGAGTTGAATCCCACCTTTGCCAATTTCAATCTCCTGACGCCGTACCCCGGCACGGAATACTTCGCCCGTCACGGCGCGGAAATTGCCGACTTCGATTTCACCCACTACACCTCGTACCTGCCGGTGATGCAGACCCCGTTGGTTCTTCCCGAAGACGTGCGGCGGCTGCACGCCCGGTGCATCGCGCGGTTCTACAACCGGTGGAGGTATTTGCGATCGAACGCCTCCCTGCTCTGGCCGGTTTGGCAGCGATTTGCCACCCGGTTGGGCCAAAAAGACAGCAAAGCACCCCCGCTATAGAGTTGATATCAATAGTTCTAAAAGACCCCTATTTCTGGTTATTGATCTTATACGGCTCTCGCGTTATGTTTTTATTTGTTTTTAATCTTTTCCTTACAAACAGGGAGGCAGCGTTTTTTCCGGCGCCTTGAGGGAATCACCGGATTGACTCGGCGGCGTTTCTCTCCTCTCTCGGTAGACATTTTACATCCCAGGTTCGGCCACGTACTGAGCACGGGCGTATCTGGTGCGGCAGTTCCTAAGCCGCGCAAGCCGTTTCCTTGTTGGGGAACGTAAGTCATCAAGGGAATGAGGCTGTAGGATCTATACGCACTAATTGGATCGAGTCCTGAGATCGGACGCGGGCAGGTCGGAAAGCCGCTCCGGAAGGACGGCAAGAAAAACGGGTCGGTCTTTCGACCGACTCGGAAGGAGGTTGTTGGTTTTTTTAAGAAGAAAGGCCAGAAGAATATGAAACAGATTTTTCTCACGTGTTTGGCCTGCGGACTATTACTGAGCGGCATGGTCGTCACCGCCACGGCGGATGACGTTCAACCGCCGCCGTGGCGGGGTCTACCTCGGACCACTTCCCAAGTGTGGGAATTCTTAACCGCTAATACGGGAAATCCAGACGGTTTGAAGCCGGATGGACCTGCAACGGGTGGACTTCCCCCTTTGCCCAGCACCGAGTTGGTAGTGTATCCCATAAGTGATTGGATTGAAGTTGATCCCAGCGGATCCGGTCGAGAGGGTATTTGGCCCCTTTCGGGTGAAATCGCGGTGCATTTGGACAATTATCCTGAACCGCTGGAAAAAACGATGTGGGTTCAACTCACCTGGCAGCCGCAAGAAGGAGTCGGAGTGCCGGTATTGTCGGACTTTGACGCCTATCCCACAGCAACTCAAACCCCGCCCGAAATCGTTGGGGAGGTGGATTTGGGATTCGGTTGGACGGAAACCACGTATAGGTGGACAATTATTCCGAATCCGGAGTGGGAGAGTTTCGTGATCGGCGGCACGATTAACGTCGATGAGTTGGTCATCGACACCTGGTGCCCGGAGCCTTCGACATACGTGCTCTTGGGCCTCGGAGCAATCGCTCTGGGATTTTACCGCTGGCGACGGAAACGTGCTTGAGATGGTTTCCGTGTGTCCGCATTCCAGGAAGCCTCATGGGTACAAGAGTGCCTGTGAGGCTTCTTTTTTTACGCATTCTGACTGTGGATTTGGGAGGAAAGCGTCGCCTCTCATCGGCAAATTTACTGGGCCATCCGCGAGGATATCCCTTTATATTCGAGTAGAATCGAGGTGGCTTTTCGGGGGGAAATGTGTAATAATAGTAGGCATCCATGCCATCCTTCCCGATGGGGGGGTCTTTTCATGTCGATCGACGACGAAATCATCCGCGATCCGAACCAACAGCCGGTGAAAAAGAAAGCGAAAAAGAAATCGGGCGGAGAGGGGCTGAATTCCAATGCCTTCAAGATCGGAATCGGTTGCGTGGTTCTGCTGTTGCTGCTAATCGTTTTGGGGGGGTTGATGGGTTGGTTCGGCGGCGGCAGCGGCAGCGGCTCAGCGCCGCCGGCCGCCGCGGCCCCGACGCCGGGAGGTGGGGGCACTTCCGCACCACCGCCTCCGCCGGCTGCGACGCCGTCGGATTCATCCAGCGCCCCGCCGCCCATGCCGCCGGCGAACTACACCGAGCCGCCCTCCCAAGGCGGCTCCGTTCCCGGACAGCCGGGCATGATGCAAGGGGGTCCTTATGGAGAATACTCGCCGCCGGGACAACCGCCGGCGAAGCCCCCGTTGCCGGAAGATTTCAGGCAGTGGTCAGCCGAAGATTATCAACGCGCCCGGGAGGAGTCCCATCCGAAGTTGATCGAGGCGGTGGGATACGTGGGGGAGCACTTTAAAAAGGACAATGCGGCTCAAGGTTTGGCAAACTTGCTGAAACCGCTCAAACCCCCAGAGAACACGCCCGGTCAGCCCCCCCAGTATTATCCCGGCAGCTACGGGGCCGCGCAGCCCGGCTTGATCGAGGCGATTATCTTCGCCCTGGGTGACAACGGGACCAAGACGGCGCGGCAGACGATCCTGGACATTCTCAAGGGGAAGTGCGCCACCGACGACGAGCGGACCGCCGTGGGAGCGGCCTTGAAGGTGCTGGTGACGCAGCAGACCGCGCCGGAGTTCGAAGCGGCGCTGCTGGAGATCCTGATCGAACCCGAAAAATTCCGGCCCCAGGATCCCGCGAATCCCCTCCCCCCGAACGAGTTGCAGAACCAGGTTCTGGAGGCGGTGAAATCTCAAGCTTCCGAGGAATTCCGAAAAACACTGGCTCGGCGTCTAACCGGCGCCTACTTCACGCCGAACCATCCGTTGATCCAGTTCTTGCTGACGGAAGATCCCTTGAATCTTGAAGCGCAGTTGGTGCTCTATCAAAACGAGGACCTGCCGCCGGAGACCAAGGCCCAATTGGAGCAATACTTTCTCAACTACGGTTCGAAGGCCCTGGAGCAGATGCTCGGTATCCCCGCCAACGCCGTCGGTTTAGAGGGGATGCCCGGCGCGGGTTACTCCGAGTACCCTTCCGCTTCCTACGCGCCCTCGGCCGCTTATGGACCCTCGCTTCCCTCGAGGCCTCCGTCCTATCCCGGGAGCGGGCCGTACGGCCCGCCGGCCACGATGCCGTCCGGCCCCGCTGCGCCGAAATTGACCGAGGCGGAGCAGGCATTACGTCTAGCGAAACGGATTTGGACCGGGCCTCTGGCGGCGTCCCTGCCGGAGAAATTGGACGACCTCCGCGGGCTCGAGAAGCACCCGAACACGATTCTCCTGGCCGCCACTATCCCGACCCCTCCGCTCCGCACGGCGCTCTATAAACTCTTGAAGAAGCGCGGCCTCGACGGCCCGCAATCTTTGGAGGCCGCCGGATTGACTGACCGCGTCGTCACCGACCCGGGAATGCTCGTCCTGGTGAAACTCCAACCACGGAAAGACCGGCAGGGCGTCCAAGGCGGGCGGCCGGGCGGCTATTACCCGCCGCCCAACTACGGCGGCCCCGGCGGCGACCGCGTCGATCCGCAGCAAAAACGCCAACAGGCGGAACAGGAGTGGTTCAACGTTTCGCTCAGACTGTTGAACTCGTGGCGCGCCCGGTTCTACGCCACGGCCCGGGCGCAGGAAAAAGCGGCCCGAAAAGGAGAGCCTTTCGGCGAATCCGCCCCCGAGAAACCTGAGGACGTCGAATTGCCCGAAGGCTCCAAGATCGAATCCGCATTTCAACTGAATTGGCCCGAAAAGGCCCCCAAGGAACTCGCGCCGGCGGTTCCCGGCCGCTTGAAAATCCAGTATTTCCGCGTGGAAACCGAAGGGAAAATCAAAAGGATCCTGGCAAAGCTCCGCCAGGGACTGCACGGCGGCGACCTGCACCTGCTGGAAAGCGGCGTTTGGTTTGACGTGCTGAAAACCGATTCCGAGCGAAACGTCAAACGCTCCATCGACGTCGCCATCACCCGGGCCGATAAAGCCGCCTACGATTTCACGCAAAGGAGAGAAGAAAAAACCGATCTGGAGATCGAGATTCTCGCCGTCGAAATCGAAGATCCCTCCAATCCCCCGCAACCTCCGCCGGCCTCCAAGGAAATCGAAGAGGCCTCGAAAGAAGAAAAAAAATAATGGGAAAAGGGGAGGAAGAGGGCCGTATAACTCTCAGACGCCGGGGGCTAGGTAACATTTCTTCTGAGTCTCCATAAACGCCGTCCGAATTGCCGGGAACTCGGGTTGGTTTCTTACAAGAAAATCGCTATACTTCTTCGCCGATCTGTCACCTTTTCAGTCGGGATTTATGCTTCGCCAGTGGAGGGTGAAGCAACTTGTTCGTGAGGAATGGATTCCATGTGTTCTCGATCCCTGCATCCGATTTTTTGGTTTGTTTCGATCCTGGTCGTTTTCATTTCGTCCAATCATCTTGGGGCGCAGGAGCCGGCGGTTAAGGGGATCGGGACGTCTTCGGCGCCGGCTTCGTCAGCCGGTGCGCCGCGGAAGGGAGAACCGGCGGCGAAGAGCAATACGGAGGGACCTGGCAAGGACGGCTCGCTGGCGGAACGGATTGCCCGGCTGGAGAGCATCCGCGACGACAATCAGTCGCTGATTAAGACCTTAACGCAGAAGCTCGTCCAGTTGCAGAAGGAATATGACGAGGCCAACCGGGAATTCAAACGGGTGAACGACCAGTTCGAGGAGCGGAAGAAGGCGTACCAAACCGCTCAGGAATCAGGAGACGCGACGGGCGCCGAGAAGATCCAGGCGACGATCGCCGAATTGGAGAAGAAATGGAAGTTGGCCCGGGAGCGGTTCGATCTGGCCATCGAGGCCCGGAACACTGCCCGGGAGCAGATTCAAGGGATCGAAGAAAAGAACAAGCAGGACGGTAAGGCGCTGGAGAAACTCACCAATCCGGCGGATCCTTCCCCCGCGGCATCCCCGGATCCTCCGCACTCGAAAGAGCCGTCCCCGGTAAGGGCCGAGGTCGCTCCTCCGGTGTCGATGAACGTATTGGCGCAGGCGCCGGCGGGACTGCCCGGCGTTGCTCCCGCCGCCGGGGAGAGTCCGCCGGGCGGCGCCGACAAGGAGAAGGGCGGGGCCGAGACGTCCAAGGCGGCCGAGGCGCCGGTGAATAAAAAATTGAAAAAGGCGCAGTTGGAGGCGGCTCAAAAGGAGGTCGAAGCGGAGCGGGCCGTGAAAGAGGTTGAAGACGTCGCCGAACGATTGCAGATTCTCAAGAAGAGCATCGCTCGGGATAAAGTATTGCTGGAAAATGCCCGGAAGCGGGTCGGCAACGAGGAAGAGACCCTGAAAACCTACCAGGAGGATCTCCGGAAATTGCAGGAACAACGCGCGGCGCCGTCCGCCGTACAGGAAGCGTACCGAAAAATTCGCGAGGTCCAGCAACGGTTGGCCGGCGCCCGCACGGAAGTCCAGGAGGTCACGGGCCGGTTGCAGGCATTTCGGGAACAACAGGAGGAACTGCTCTCGGCGAAAAAGACTGCCGAGCAAAAGGCTCAAAAAAGCGCGGTCGAGGCGGCAGACGCCAGGCAATCCGTGGCCTCCATCCAGAATCCCTTCTCTCCGCAGAACCTGCTCCTGTGGATCGAACAGCGGGGACCGAAGCTCCTTTTTATCCTGATCGTCGTGCTCGTCGTCCAGGTCCTGATCAAGCAGATCGCCAAGCGGATCGTGGTCTTCCTCTCCCGGAGCATCTCCGCCGAGACCGCGCGGGAGCGGGAGAAACGGGCCAACACGCTGGTCGGCGTCTTCCGGAACACAAGCATCGTCGTCCTCTACGCCTGGGCGGTATTGATGACGTTGGAGATCATCGGCATCCCGATTGCGCCGTTGTTGGGCGGCGTGGCGGTGATCGGTCTGGCCGTGGCCTTCGCCTCGCAGAACCTGATCAAGGACTACTTCTACGGATTCATGATCCTCCTGGAAAACCAGTACGGCGTGAACGACGTGGTCTCGGTGGCCGGGATCACGGGCTTCGTCGAGCGGATCACACTGCGGATGACCGTAATCCGCAATTACGACGCCGTGCACTTCATTCCCCACGGGCAGATCACCACCGTCAGCAACCTGACGCACAAGTGGTCGCGGGCGGTGTTCGACATCGGCGTGGCCTACAAAGAAAACGTCGATCGGGTGATGGAGGTGCTGATGCAACTCGGCCGGGAGATGCGCCAGGACCCGGAATTCAGCCGGGATATCCTCGCCGATCCCGAGATGCTGGGAGTCGATGCCTTCGGCGACTCGGCCGTGGTCATCAAGTTCCTCATCAACACCAAGCCTATCCGGCAATGGGCGGTCAAGCGGGAACTGCTGCGGCGGATCAAGAACAAGTTCGACGAACTGGGCATCGAAATCCCCTTCCCCCACCGCACCGTTTACCACCGCTGCGAAGAGGGCGAGGCCATCGCCGTGCGGCAGGCGGAACCCACAGCGGGAGTTGGCAAGGCCTCTTGAGGTTGCGCTGCCCGGATAACGAAGTTATTCGGGCTATCCGGCGACAACGGCCTGCCCCTGGACGCGGCAAGATGCCGCGTCTACTCCCCCGGGATTGCCGTCCCGGGGCGTTATGATGCCGTACTACACACCGTCCCGATCTGTTTTCACCACTTCTTTCCTTTTTTCCGCGTGCCGCAGAGGTTCACCTCCATGCCCATCGCCCGGGCCATGGCGGCGCGGGCCAGCAGGGCGGCGTCGGCCTCCTTGGCGCTGTGGGCGTAGGCGACCTGGATGTGGTTGGCCTTGTGCTTGGCCATCAACTGATCGCGGGTCACTCCGTAGAGGACGGCGGACATGATGGGCCAAACGGAGGTGGTTTCGCGCCAGCGGCGCTGGATTTCGGCCTCGGGCAGCTCGACGACGGCTGCCCGGCCGAGGTCCATTTTCAGCTTGCCGCCTTCGACGTAGATCCGGGACCAGACGATTTCGCCGGGCTTGGAGACGCCCTTGAGCGTCCCGCCGCCGAGCCGGAAGTACATTGCGTCCTGACGCTCGCTGCTGGCGCCGGCCCAGCCGCCGACAAAATGGGCCGGGGGAACGGCGCCGCTGATCAGGAACACCCAGACGTAATCCTTCACCGTGCCCGAGCGGTCCCAATCGCCCCAGCGGATGTCGTGCAGCGTGTTTTCCACGGGCTGGCCCATCGCCTTATGGACGCGGTTGATCATCAGCCCGTCCAGGCCGGCGCACTCGTCGACCTCGTTGAAGTGGACGATCGGCTCCCCCTCGAAGAGGATCCGGCTGCCGTCGCGGCTGCGGACCGGGGGGCGGTCGGAGTTGTTGAGCATCCCCTCGACCAGGTCGCTGGCCGGCAGCACGTCCTTGAGTCCCTGCTGATACTGGATGCCGATCAGGTTGCAGCCGAAGTCGTCGGCGATCCGCACCGCGGCGATGTACATCTTGCACTGGATGTGGATCTGGCTGTCGGTCAGTTCGGTCTCTTCGTTCGTGCCGGTGACGAACTTCATGCCCCGGTCCTCCATCCAGCGGCGGACCTCCCGGGCCTCCTGGTCGGAGACCTGGGTGGTCTCGTAGTACAGGGCCGACTGGCTGAGCCGTTCCTTGAAAATGCCCAGCGGCGAGAGCAACTCGTCGGGGATGATGGCGTTGTACATCCCCATGCAGCCCTCGTCGAAGATGCCCATGATCGCCCGCTCGCGGGCCATCTGCTCGGCCAGGGCCTCGCCCAGCTTCCGCTCGGCCGAGGGGATCTTGACTTTCTTCAGCGGCGTCACGTGCTTGGTCGGATGTTTCACCTCGCCCTTGCTGAGCCAACGCTTCAAATTGTCGAGGAACCACTCGTCGGTGAAATCCTCGCTCCAAAGGGTGGAGTACTTCTTGCCGGCCTTGGTCAGCGAGCCGTTGATGTTCAACATTCCCACCAGCCCCGGCCAGGTGCCCGACCAGTTCGCGCAGGTCAAGATCGGTCCCTGGTGCGCCATCAAGCCGGGCTGCACGTGGTTGGAATACTGCCAGACGGCCTCGGCCACAATGAGCTTGGCCTTGGGATCGATCCGTGAGAAAATCTCCAATCCTTCCTTCTGCGAAGCGATGAATCCGTGTTTCTGGTCCGGCTTGTAGGGATGGGCGCGGACGACTTCATAACCGAACGACTCGACGGCCTTGCCGAGCGCCTCTTCCATCTCTTTCTGTTTCGCCCAGCAGGTCTGGTTGGCCGAGAGCCGCAGATCGCCGCTGGTGACGAGGAGGACTTGCTTTTTCCCTACTTTGGGGGGCTTGACGGGTTTGGGCAGAGCATACTTGGGCATGGGTATTTCTCCAGGTTGTTGAGTGCGTGGAACGCACCGGCCGTTGAGAATAAGAAATGAGTTACGGTGCGTTTGGCGCACCCTACCGGGGTTTACTAGACGATATGCGCGTTATCATACCGCACGCGGCATGGGTTGCCAACATGCCCGGGGGCGAACTGGAAATCGGTAGGAGATTGGAGTAAGTTATGGGTTTAACCTGTTTGGAGAAACGGCACGATATCGCTTCTCCTCGGGCGCCGCACGCGGCACGATCAACTGAACCCTGAACCCCGAATCCTTTGCCATGATGAATTACCTTGAACGACACGACCCGGAAGTCTGGGCCGCGGTGGCCGGCGAGATGGACCGGCAGCGCGACGGCCTGGAGATGATCGCCAGTGAAAATTACACTTCGCCCGCCGTGATGCAGGCCGTCGGCAGCGTGCTGACGAACAAGTACGCCGAAGGCTATCCCGGCAAACGTTACTACGGCGGATGTCAGTACGTCGATATCGGCGAAGAACTGGCCCGGCAGCGGGCCAAGAAGCTCTTCGGCGCCGAGCACGCCAACGTGCAGCCGCACTCCGGCGCGCAGGCCAACACGGCGGTCTACATGGCGGCACTGCAACCCGGCGACGTCGTGCTCGGATTGGACCTGGCCCACGGCGGGCACCTGTCGCACGGCATGAAGTTGAACGTCTCCGGCAAGCTCTATCACTTTTTCGCCTACGGCGTCCGGCAGGACACGCATCGGATCGACTTCGACCAAGTTGCCGCGCTGTGCCGCGAGCACCAGCCGAAGATGATCGTCGCCGGGGCCAGCGCCTATCCGCGGACGATGGAGCACGGCAAGTTCGCCGAGATTGCCCGGCAGTTCGGGGCGAAGCTGTTTGTGGACATGGCCCATTACGCCGGACTGGTGGCGGCGGGCCTGCACGACGATCCGGTGCCGGTGGCCGATTACGTCAGCACTACCACGCACAAGACGCTCCGCGGTCCCCGCGGCGGCATGATCCTCTGCAGGGAAGTGTACGCCAAGGACATTGATCGGGCGGTCTTTCCCGGCCAGCAGGGCGGCCCGCTGATGCACGTCATCGCCGGCAAGGCCGTCTGCTTCGGCGAGGCGCTCCAGCCGGCGTTCAAGCAATACGCCAAACAAGTCATCGACAACGCCAAGACGTTGGCCGACGCGCTGGCCGCCGGCGGCGTGAAGCTCGTCAGCGGCGGCACCGACAACCACCTGATGCTGGCCGACGTAACGACCATCGGTCTGACCGGCCGCCAAGCCGAGGAGGCGCTGGACCGCTGCGGCATCACGGTCAATAAGAATATGATTCCTTTCGACCAGCGAAAACCGCTCGATCCCTCCGGCATCCGCATCGGCACCCCCGCGCTGACCAGTCGCGGCATGGGCGTGGCCGAGATGAAGACCATCGGCGGCTGGATCCTGCAAGTCCTCAAGGCCCCCGACGACGAGGCCCTGGCCGGACGCCTCCACGGTGAGGTCCGGGAGCTGTGCAAGCAGTTTCCCGTGCCGGGCGACCGCGAGGGGTGAGAATTATGGGAACAGCCGCTTGCGGCTTAGCGATGGACCTGAGAGTTAGAATCGACGTGGAGTACGAGTCTTTTCTGTAGCCCAGGCGTTCACGCCTGGGGAGGAAAACGAGAGATAAATTTTCTTCTTCAGCCCCCTTAAGGGGGCTGATGGTAAAAAGAACAGGTTTCTTTGCCCCTTTCCCAGTCATAAACGGCTGGGCTAGAGAAAAGATGCCGATACATAGACCTTTCTTGAAGCCAAGGTTCATCTTTTCCCAATGGGCCACCGCAACCTCCGCCAGTGCGTTGACGACCTCGAATCCGCCAGGCAGCTCCGGCGGATCTCTGCGGAGATCGATCCCTACCTCGAAGCCGCCGAAATCCAGCGCCGCGTCTTCCACGCCGGCGGGCCGGCCTTGCTGTTTGAAAACGTCAAGGGCTGCCGGTTTCCGATGGTCGCCAATCTGTTCGGCACGATGGAGCGGATGCGGTATCTGTTCCGCGATTCGTTGGATGGTCTGAAACGATTGGTCTCGCTGCAAGTCGATCCAGCCGACCTGCTGCGCCGGCCGCGGATGTATCTGAGCGCCCCTTGGACGGCGCTCAGCGCCCGGCCGAGGAAGGTCGCCACCGGACCAGTGCTGGCCCACGAAACCACGTTGGACCAATTGCCTCAATTAAAATGCTGGCCGGGCGACGGCGGGGCGTACGTCACGCTGCCGCAGGTGTATTCGGAAGATCCCGACGCGCCGGGGCTGGCCCGATCGAACCTGGGCATGTACCGGGTGCAGATCTCCGGCGGGCAGTACGTGCCGAATCGCGAGTGCGGGCTGCACTACCAGTTGCAGCGGGGGCTTGGCGTACATCACGCCGCTGCGATCCGGCGGAACGAGATCCTGCGGGTAAACGTCTTCGTGGGCGGGCCGCCCGCGATGACGGTCGCCGCGGTGATGCCCCTGCCGGAAGGGATGAGCGAACTGGGATTGGCCGGCCTCTTGAACCGCCGCCGCGTGCCGATGATCTGCCGCCCGGGCAAGCTGCCGATCCATGCCGAGGCCGATTTTTGCATCAGCGGCTACCTAGACCCCAAACGGCTCAAGCCCGAGGGACCATTCGGCGATCACCTGGGCTACTACAGCCTGGAGCACGATTTTCCCGTAATGCACGTCGAGCACGTGTACCATCGCCAGGGGGCGATCTGGCCGTTTACGGTGGTCGGCCGACCGCCGCAGGAGGATACGATCTTCGCTGAGTTGATCCACGAACTGGTCGGGCCGGTGATCCCGAAAACGATCCCCGGCGTCAAGGCGGTCCACGCCGTCGACGCGGCCGGGGTGCATCCGTTGTTGTTGGCCGTCGGCAGCGAGCGGTACGTGCCATACCAGGACCCGCGCCGCCCCCGGGAACTATTGACGCTGGCCAACGCCCTGTTGGGCCAGGGGCAGCTTTCGCTGGCCAAGTATCTTTGGATCGTTGCCGGGGAGGACCAGCCGGAGTTGGACGTGCGGAACGTGGCCGAGTTCTTCCGCCACGCGTTGGAGCGGGTCGATTGGCGCCGTGACCTGCACTTTCAGACCTGCACCACGTTGGACACGCTCGATTACAGCGGCCCCCGGCTGCACGAAGGCTCGAAGCTGGTAATCGCCGCGGCCGGCCCGCCGGTCCGCACGCTGCCGGTGGCGCTCAGCACGTTGATCCGGCTTCCGGAGCAGCTTGGCTTTAAAAAACCCCGGGTGGTGCTGCCGGGCATTTTAGTGGTCGAGGGACCGGAATATCGGAAGGAAAACGGCCAGCGCGATGGGATGGTCGAGCAGTTTTCCGCCTGCTACACGCCACAGGACGCGATCAACGAATTCCCCTGGATCGTGGTGGTGGACCAGGGCGATTTCACGGCCCGATCGCTGGACAATTTCCTCTGGGTTACGTTTACACGCAGTGACCCGGCAACGGACGTGTACGGCATCGGGTCCTTCGTGGAGGACAAGCATTGGGGCTGCCGCGGCGCGTTGGTGATCGACGCCCGGACAAAACCGTTCCACGCCCCGCCGCTGGTCGAAGACCCCCGGGTCACGCAGCGGGTCGACGCCTTAGCCGCTTCCGGCGGCCCCCTGCACGGGATTTTTTAATTCGTAGGAGGACAGACATTCCTGTCTGTCCCGAATCAGACAGGCAGGAATGCCTGTCCTCCTGGTTGGAGAATGGCGACCATGCACTTGCTTCCCGCCTGGATCTGGATCGCCTGGTTCTTCCTGCTGGGCGCGGTAATCGGCAGTTTCCTGAACGTGGTGATCTATCGGGTGCCGCGGCGGATGAGTATCGCCTGGCCGCCGTCGCACTGCCCCGCGTGCAAAGAAAAGATCCGCTGGTACGACAACGTCCCGATCGTCAGTTGGCTCCTGCTTCGCGGCCGGTGCCGTCATTGCAAGGCCCCGATCTCGCCGCGCTATCCGCTGGTCGAGGCCCTCTGTGGCGTTCTCTTCGCCCTGGCGGCGGCCGCCGTGATGCGGTTTTGGCCCTGAGCCCCCCTCTTCAGCACCACAAAATTCAGACTGAATAGCAGTCTTCGACGCCTTGCATTTAATTAGAATTTGATTATGATTGTACATATTGTCTAATCTGTATTGGTTGTGCGGATTCTAACGAGCTTGGTTATTGGTAAGGCGCAACGTGCAACGAGGGCCAGAAAAGGAGGGAGATTCTCATGCAAAGGGCTATCTTGGCATTTTTTGCGTTGATTTTACCTCTGACGGCGTCCCTTTCGCGAGCGGCGGTGACGACGCCGCTGCTGTCAACAACCTGGGGGCAAGACGGGGCGTCCACGTACGCCCTCTATTCACCCGCCCATTGGCGTTTAGGCTGCTGGTCCACGGCCTTCGCCCAAATCCTTTACTACCACCGTCTCTTGCCGCACGGCTCGGTAACGTACGACTGCACGGATTATGGATACCATGTCAGCGAGAATTTCAATTCCTACTCCTTCAATTGGAACCTGTTTGTCAATTCGATCAACGGGAGTACTCCCCAAGCAAGTGTTCAGCAGGTCGCCAAGTATTCCTATTACGCTGCCGTGACTATCGAGAAGGATTTCGGCACGGGTGACTACATATTAAGCCATAACGCCCGGGCCAATGCCCTGGAAGATCATTACAACTGCACCACGGCAGTTCACTCGGCGTGGCTTCTTTATCCGATTTCGGCGATCGAAGATGATATCGAGGAGGAATTGGACGTCGGGTACCCGGTCATGCTGCACCTTCGAGATAATAATGACAATTACCACGCGGTGGCCGTCGACGGCTACCGCACCCAAGGCGGGGAGTTTCAAGTCCACATCAATATGGGACACGAGGGCGCCGACGACGGCTGGTATAATTTCGAAGATCCGATCCTCGGCTACAACGACAATTCTTACCGCAAGATCGTGACCATCCGCCCGATCCCCGAGCCTTCAACCTTCGTCCTGTTGAGCATCGGCGCGTTGGCGCTCTGGGGATATCGCCGGCGCTGGTTCCAGCGGTCTTGATTGATCCTTGGGCATTGACAACGGATTCTCGACTGAAAGATCCCGCAGGATGTACGGCGGGTTGCTTTGCCGAATAAGCCGGATTGCGGAACGGCGGATTGGGTAGTCGATCACTTGGAACCGGCTGTCTGCGGCGGCGACGGATGGTCCGATTGGACGATTGCCTTGTCGATCTTCACGGCCCAGGCGTGGCGGCAGAAGGCACGCTCTCCGATGATGGGCGAAGAGATGCTCGGCGGAATATAGATCACCGCGCCGTTGCCTCGTTTTTCCCATTTCAAGGGGAGGTTTTTGCCGACCAGCGTGACGGCGGAGCCTTCGGCCGGCTGGATGCTCGAAACGGCGATCACCCACGGCGGCTTGTTTTGGGCCAGGTCGGCCAGTTGGATCAGGTAGACGGAATCTCCCTTCCGAGTAAAACAAACGCGGCCTTCCTTGTACGGGGCCACGGGCCGGGTGCCGTAGAGGGCCTCGCCGTTGTATTGCATCCACTGGCCCAACTCTTCAAGCCGGGCCATCGCTTCGGGCGGAAACCGCCCTTCGGCGTCCGGGCCGACGTCCAGCAGCAAGTTGCCGCCCTTGCAGACGATTTCGACGAGCAGTTGGATCAATTCCCGCGCCGGCTTGTAGTAATCCTTGGGATTGTACGCCCAGTAGTCGCCCATGGTCAGGCAGGTTTCCCAGGGGTAGGGGAGGGCCTGGGCCGGGATTTGCTGCTCGGGGGTGCGGTAGTTCTCGTAGCGTCCGCCCTCCCCGCGATGGACGACCAGGATGCCCGGCTGCAAGCGCCGGGCCATGGCGGCCAGCTTGTCGGTCTGCCAATCGTTTCCCGCGCCGCCGTCGAGCCAGATGATGTCGATCGGCCCGTAGTTGCTCAGCAGTTCTTTGATCTGGCCGTGCATGAAGTCCAGGTAGCGCTGCCATTTTTCCGGATGTTTCTTGACGTCGTAGTTCGGCCGGAAGAGCCTTTGCGCGGGCAGCTCGGGATCTTCATAATCCGGATGATGCCAGTCGGGCATGGAGAAATAGAACGCCGTGCGGATCCCTTCGTTGCGGAAGGCGTCGAGCACTTCTTTGGCGATGTTTGCCCGGGGATTCGTGTGGAACCGGCAGGACGGATCAGTCACGCAGTAGTTTGACAGCTTGGTGTCGAACATGGCGAAGCCGTCGTGGCACTTGCTGACGAAGACCACGTACTTCATGCCGGCCTTTTTGGCCGCCTTGGCCCACAATTCAGGCTCAAAATGTCGCGGATTGAAAGTCTTGTTCAAGTCGAAATAATCGCGGACAAAGACTTTGAAGTTTTTTTTCCGTTCAACCCAAGCAGGCAGGTCGTCCGGCCGGGCCCAGGGTTGCGATTCGCTCAGCGGCCAGGCGATTCTCGCTCCCCACTGGCTGCACGGCCCCCAGTGGATGAACAGGCCGAATTTCATGTCCTTGAATTTTTCCAGGTTCGCCAGCACTGCCGGATCGGTCTCTTTCTCGGCGTTCGAATCGGCGCCCCGGACGGACGACGCGGGAAAGATTGACAGAATCACCGCCAGAGCGGAGGCCAAGCAACAGGTCGCTGACCGGTGAGTCATGTGTTGGAAATTCGATAAGTTGTCTGCTCTTGAGTGTGACATTGCAAACATTCCTTGTGAATAGAGAACAGAATTATACTGATATCTGTTATATAATTATCTATGAAACTTAAGAGAATCACAAGAGGTTAATGTCTGCATATCGGGAAAAACTCAATGATATGCCGTATGAATGTGAAAAAACGGTGAATATTGCCCGTCGCACTACTTTCGGGTGGGTGCTTCGAGGCAGGGCTTTAATTATGATAAAGCGGTTATCAAGAAGAACAGGATCAGGATCGCCAGCAATAGAGAAATCGTTGCCAAGAAAATCTTTTTCAGCGACAGCGGGGCCTGGCCCGTGGCCCGGGCGGTCTGGCCGTTAATCAAGAAACGGAACAGCCGGTCGCGGAAGCGGTAGGCCATGATCCAGACGGGCAGTAGGACCGGCTCGCCGGACATGCCCGTGATGCGGACGTTGACGTGGACGTTGCGCGATCGGCCGGGGACGTAGGCGGTAGTGCAGGCATCGGCTTCAAGGCCTTCGAGTCCCTCCCGGGCCAGCGGCCGGGCGTATTTCCTCGGCCGCGAAAACTCCTCGACGATGGCGCTGGTCAGATCGACTTGGTCGGGTGTGACGGCGTCGCTTAAGTTGAACGGACACAGGGCGTGGGTCTCGCCGGGCGTCAGGGCGCCGCTGGCCCCGATCAACAAGCCCGGGTAGCGGCTTCGATGCTCGCCGGTAAGCGGATACCAGTCGCCACTGGCGCTGGGCGGAGTCTGGTCGGTGTCGGCGGTCCAGTAAGTATGGGTCTCGGCCTGAAAGACCCAATACGGCACGTAGACCGGCGTCATCTTCACCACGGCGGCCTCGCGGGCGAGTTCCCCGGGCCGCCAGAATCCCCTACCGAGCCATGTGCGCATCGCCGAGACGGCCTCCGCCTGCCCGATCCGGAACGGGGCCACCCGCGAGGGCGTGAGCACCTTGTGATCGGGTTTGGCCGCCATGTCCGTCGAGCCGCAGAACGGGCAGCGCAACGCCTGCGCCCGGGCGTCGTAGCTCATCGACGCCCCGCAGCCGCGGCACTGGAAATTGTCGGAGACCAGGCTGCCGGAGTCCTTCGCAACGGCGGCGGCCGCGGAATCATGCGGGGCCTCCGTTCCACAATTCGCGCAGAACAGATCCTCCTCGTCCACCCAACTGCCGCACACCGTGCACTTCCGCGGAACGTCGTTCATCGTAGTTTAGGAGGACAGACATTCCTGTCTGTCTAAAAAAGACAGGCAAGAATGCCTGTCCTCCTTCAATTGTACAAATTACATTCTCATAGACTCTTATCTCATAAACCAATGGATTAACAACACCATTAATACCACCAGCAACACCCCCAGCCCGGCCGCCAAGGCGATCTTCGACCAGGAGAGCGGCTTCTGGCCGACGACCTTGCCCGTCTGGCCGTTGACGAGGAACCGGTACAGCTTGTCGCGGTAACGGTAGCTGAGGACGTAGATCGGCAGCAGGATCAGGTCGGAGTTGATCTGGTCGAAGGCGGTCTGCACTTGCAGGTTGCCGTACGTGTCGCCGGGCAGGAACCGCTTGACGTTCTCCGCTTCCCAATCGCCGAACACCTGCCGGCAGAGGGTCAGGGCCTCGTCGCGGCCGACGGAATACTCCTCGCTCAGCCATCCGGCCAGAAAGTACGGCTGGTACCGCTTCAACCCGGCCAGGTGGAAGGGTTGAATCCACCGGCAGTCGCCCTGCGACAGGCCGCGGCTGCCGGAGATCAAGTAGCCGCTGTAATACTGGTGATGCCTCCCGGCCAGGTCCCACCATTCCGTGTGCCGCACCCGGCGGGTCCGAGTCACCGTCTTGCCGTTGACCGTGGTGGTGTAGGTCTCGGTGGTGTACCAATACTCGCCGATCTCGGCCGACCATCGGCTTTGGGCCAGCATCGAAAACGACCAGAACGGCACGTAGGCCCCGCGGAGTTTCCCCTCGATTTGGGCCAACTGCAAGTCGCCGGGCCGGAACCACGGATAGCGGCCCAGCCATTGGCGGAACCGCTGCCGCGCCTGCTCGGGCGGGACCGCAAAGCCGATTACGAATTCCGGCGGCTGCCGGCCCGACTGCTCGGGTGTAAACTCGACCACGTAGTTCGAATCGCAGAACGCGCAGGTGTAGCTGCGGTGCTCCGTATCGACGGCCACCTGGGCGCCGCAGTTTTCGCAGCGGAAGAACCGCGGCGCCGCCCCGCCGCCCGTTCCTTCCCCCGTCGCCGGCTCCGGCTGCGCCGAGCCGCAAAATCCGCAGAACTTGTCCCCCGCCTCGACCGGCGCCCCACAGACCGCGCACGCCGCCACCCCCGCCGCCGGTGCGGCGTCATCGAGAGTCGGCGTGGAGGCGATCACTTCGGGCACGGGCCGTTACCCTGGTCATAAAGGGAGGTTATCGTGTCATTCGTTCTTCCGAAGTCATTCTTGGGTGGATTCCTCCTTCGTCCGGCCGGGGCCGAGGACGGCCCGGCCCGCTTACCCTGATTTGTGGCTCTGCTGATAAATCGCCTCGATCAGCCCTTGCACGTCCTTGAATTTCTTTTTTGTGGTCAGGGCAGCGTCGAGGAGCTTTCGGGCCTCGCTCTCGCCGTGGCCCAGGCCGCGGAGGATCTCGAACGTTTCGGCGACGACGTCCGGCTCGACCTCCGACTGGCGGCGCTCGTCGCGGGCGACCATCAGGGCGAACTTCGGCACCTTGCGGCGGAGCTTGGCGATGATCCGCTCGGCCATGGCCGCCCCGATGCCGGGCAGGGCGGAAAGCGATTTCGCGTCCTGCTCCTCGATCGCGACGGCCACCTCGCGGACCGGCCGGACCATCGCCCGGAGGGCCTTCTTGACGCCTACGCCGTCGACCGAGCAGAACAACTCAAAAAACTCCCGCTCGGCTTCAGTCAGGAATCCGACCAGCCGTGGGGTCAGCCGGCCCTGCATCGGATTGCCCTCGAGGTACTCGATCGTGTGCAGGCTGACCTCCTGGCCGATCTGCTGCTGCAACTGCCGCCGGGTGAACTCGGGAATCAGCACCTGATGCTCGAAGGCGTCGATCTTCAGCGTGGCGACGTCGTTAGTTAATGCGGCCAGCGGGCCGGTGATTTTGGTGATCAAAGTCGTTTCTCCTTCAAATACCCGTGGCAGAGCGCCACGGCCAGGGCGTCGGCCACGTCGGGCGGGTCGGGGATGGCCGGCAGCAGCAGTTCGCGCTGGATGGCGCGTTGAACTTGGGACTTCGGGGCCCGGCCGTTGCCGGTCAGGATTTTCTTGATCTGCGTGGCGGAGTAGCTGACGACCGGGATGCCGGCCTGGGCGCCGGCCAGGCAGATCACGCCCCGGGCGTGGCCCATCAGGATCGCCGTCCGCGGGCGCTCATAATGGGAATAGAGTTCCTCCAGCGCCATCACCGCCGGTTTCAGACTCTCAATCACTTCGCGGACGCCGTCGTGGATTTCGACCAGCCGCTTGCTGAGCGATCCCCGGCTCTTCCCCCGCACCACGCCGGCCTCGGAGAGCTTCGGCGCGCCGCCTCCCCATTCCAGCACGCCGTAGCCTGTGATGTTCAGGCCGGGATCGATGCCGAGGATGCTGAGGGTGAGGGGAGACTCTTCCATGCCACTCGATACATCGAAAGGTTTCGGCCCCAAAGGGACATGGTTCACCCAGCCCAGGGCAACGCCCTGGAGGGAGTGGAAAACCAATCACATTTTACATCGGCCCAATGGGCCAACGGTTCCTCAGGCGAAAGATTGGCCCGTTGGGCCGAAAAGGATTTTGTTTTATTCTCTCTCCCCAGGGCGTTGCCCTGGGCTGGGAGAACTCGCCGGCCTTCGGCCGGCGTCAATGAAGAATGACTTCCACTACGATTTCACACTCCACTCCGTGCCGCCGGGGCGGTCTTCCAACACGACGCCGATCTCGCTCAGCCCGTTGCGGATGCGGTCGGCGGTGGCGAAGTCCTTTTTCTTTCGGGCCTCGGCCCGCAGCGCGATCAGCAGGTCCATCAGCCGGGGCGTCAGGCCGTCGTCCGCGGCGGTTTTCTCGGCTACCGGTTCGCGGAACAGCCCCAGTGTGCCGGCCAGTTCTTTGAGTACCGCGGCGCCGTGCCGCAGGGACTTGAGTTTGGCGGCATCGCGCCGGCCGGGTTCTTCCAGCTTCTCGTCGTCGACGAATTTGTTCAGCGCCCGGACCAGGTCGTAGAGTACGGCGATACCGCCGCCGGTGTTGAAATCGTCGTCCATTGCCTCGAGGTAGCGGTTCCGCCATTCCGCGACGGACTTAAGCAGCGGATCCTTGCCGGGAGTGAAATCGCCGTTGTTTCGCGTTTTTGGAGCGTCGATGTCGTAAAAGCTCTCGCCGGCGACGCGCTCGTACCGCTTGAAGAAGCGGTAGAACGTCTCCATGCCGGTCTCGACCTCGCGGATCCGGCCGGCGCTAAAGTCGATCGGCCGGCGGTAATGGGTCGAGAGGAGGAAGAAGCGGATCGTCTCGCCGGGGAATTTTTTCAGCATTTCGCGGAACGGCTCGGAGCCTTTCGACTTGCTGATCTTACCGGCCTCCTGCGAGGCGAGGTCGCCCTCCGCGGCCCGGGTGGCCCGGCCGCCGACCTTGCCGACCTCGTCCGAGGCCTGCATCAGGCCGTTGTGCATCCAGTATTTGGCCATCGGCCTGCCGTGGCGGCACTCGCTCTGGGCGATTTCGTTTTCGTGGTGGGGGAAGACCAGGTCCAGGCCGCCGCCGTGGATGTCGAAGGTCTCGCCCAGCAGTTTGCAGCTCATGGCGGAGCATTCGATGTGCCAGCCGGGCCGGCCTTTGCCCCAGGGGCTGTCCCACGACGGCTCGCCGGACTTGGCGGCCTTCCAGAGGGCGAAGTCGGCCGAGTTCCGCTTGCGGTCGACCATCCCGCCGCCGTCCCCCAGCATCGCCTCGGCGCGGCGGTGGCTCAGCTTGCCGTAGTCCGGCGCTTTGCTGACGTCGAAGTACACGTCGCCCTTCGCCTCATAGGCGAATCCCTTGGCGATCAGGTCCCGCGTGAACTCGATGATCTCCGGCATCGTGGCCGTGCAGCGGGGAAAGTGGTCGATGACGTCCACGCCCAGCGCCCGGATGTTGCTCATGTAGTCGGCGGTCATCTCTTCGGCGAGCTGTTTCATCGGGACGCCCCGGGCGCCGGATTCGTTGATCAGCTTGTCGTCGACGTCGGTGACGTTGACCACCCAGGTGACGTCGTAACCGGAGTAGACCAGGTACCGCTTGACGGCGTCGAAGATCACCGGCCCGACCATGTGCCCGATGTGGCTGGGCTTGTATACGGTCGGTCCGCAGAGATACATCCCCACCTTGCCGGGCCGGACGGTCTCAAACGGTTCCTTGGTCTTGCTGAGGGTGTTGTAGACGCGAAGCATTGGGGAAGGGGGATTTAGGGATCTGTTGTTCTATTTGAAATTTGTAATTTGATATTTGCAATTGATTGATTTTTCACGAGACGTCCTCGGAGGCGTCATCTTCCTGGGGCAACAGCAGCACGACGCACTGGGCGGTGATGGCTTCTTCGCGGCCGACGGGGCCGACCTGCTCGCCGGTCTTGGCTTGGAGTCCGACGCACTCGGCGTCGATGTCGAGGATTTCGGCGATCCGCTCGCGGATTTTCTGCCGATGGGTCAGCAATTTCGGCCGCTGGGCGGAGACGACGCAGTCGAGGTTGCCGATCCGCCAGCCGACGGCGTGCACGGCCTGTTGGGCGGCGTGGAGCATCTCGGCCGAGTTCCGGCCGCGGTTGGCCGGGTCGGTGTCGGGAAACATCTGCCCGATGTCGCCCAGGGCGGCGGCGCCCAGCAGGGCGTCGGTCACCGCGTGCAGCAGCACGTCGGCGTCGCTTTGGCCGATCAGCTCCTTGTCGCAGGGAATGTCCACGCCGCCCAGCCGCAGCGGGCCTCCCGGCCGTAAACGATGGATGTCGTATCCGATTCCGACGCGCATAGTATTCCGAGGACAAAAAATGAGCCAGCTTTAAAACCGCCGAAATTATAACGCACAGCGACGTAAGTGCAATATGAGTATCATGCCGCGGCGTTCCCCCATCGGACGGGCAGACTCTCCGACTTTCGGGGATTAGAATAATTCGGATTGGAAATGGAAATTCTTTTCCAGCGGAACCGCGTGGAGTAACGCGCCATGAAGGCCATGCTGCTGTTGGACATTGCTCCCATTGGGAATAGCCCCCTGCATCTGACCGACTTGCCCTTGCCCGAACCGGGGCCGGGCGAGGTGCGGATTAAAATCGCCTGCTGTGCGATCTGCCGCACCGACCTGCACGTGATCGAGGGCGATCTGCCGCGGCAGAAACTGCCGATCGTGCCCGGGCATCAGGTGGTCGGCGTCGTGGAGAAATTGGGGCCGGGGTGTTCCCGATGGAAACCGGGGCAGCGGGTCGGCGTCGCTTGGCTGCGGCACACCTGCGGGAAGTGCCGCTTCTGCACCGCGGGAAAGGAGAACCTCTGCGCGTCCACGTTATTCACCGGCTATCACGCCGACGGAGGCTACGCGGAGTACACGGTCGCGCCGGAGGCGTTTTGTTACGAAATCCCCGCCGCCTTCTCCGATCACGAAGCGGCGCCGCTGCTCTGCGCCGGGATCATCGGCTACCGGGCGCTCAAGCGATGCAATCCGCAGCCCGGCGGCCGGCTGGCGCTCTACGGCTTCGGCTCCTCCGCCCACGTGGTGATCCAGATCGCACTGCACCGCGGTTGCGAGGTGTACGTGGTGACCCGGGGCGAAAAGCATCGGGAGCTTGCCCGACGGATGGGCGCCCGGTGGGTTGGCGAGACGGCCGAGGAGATGCCGGTCAAGGCCGACAGTGCGATCATTTTCGCCCCGGCCGGCGAGCTGGTCCCGCCCGCCCTGGAACATCTCGAAAAGGGCGGCGCATTGGCGCTGGCCGGCATCTACATGACCGACGTCCCCCCGCTCGACTATGAGCGGCACCTGTTCTACGAGCGCGACGTCCACTCGGTGACCTGCAACACCCGGGAGGACGGCCGCGAGCTGCTGGCCGAGGCGGCCGCCGTCCCGTTGCGCCCGCACACCACGGTCTATCCCCTGGCCGAGGCGAACCGCGCCCTGCAGGATTTGAAGAACGACCGCATCAACGGCACGGGCGTGCTGGACTGCACGAATTTGTAACTGATTCCTTCCGAGTGAAATTCCGATGGTAGAGATAGGCTCTATCGTGTGCAGCCTTCTTTTCCCGCGATTATCTTATGCTTTTGACCCAAGATACCGCCGCGACCGTCTCGATGAAAGCACCTTGTGGAAGCAGCGTGGAGTTTCCATGTCGGATAAACGGGTGGGAGTTGGTCGAGTTTGCGGCCTCCGGGAGCTTGGCGGCGGTGTATCGTGCTCGAAGCAGGGGGGATGCGTCGTCGATTGCGTCCTACGCTTTGAAACAATTACTACCAAAATGGGAGAAGGAGCCGCAGGCCGTGCGGCTGATGCAGCGGGAGGCGGAGGCGGGGCGGACGGTATCGCATCCCCATTTGGTGCCGATCCTCGGTGCCGGCGTCGACCGCCCGCCCTATTACGTCGTCATGCCGTGGCTGGAAGGGGCGACGTTGGCCGGGCACTTTGCGGCCGGCCGGACGTTTTCTCTTCCTCAGGCTCTGTGGATCGTCCGGCAGACGGCCGAAGCGCTGGAGGCTTTGCACCGGTCGGGCTGGATCCACGGCGACGTGAAGCCGGAAAACGTCATGCTCGCGCCCAACGGACACGCCACGTTGTTCGACTTGAACTTCGCCCGGCGGCCCGGCGAGTCCGGCTCGGCGGCGGACCGCTGCGTGATGGGGACCTTTGAATACCTCGCCCCGGAATGGCTCACCTCGACCCTGCGGGCGGACGTCCGCAGCGATTTGTACAGCCTGGGGGCGATGTTCTACCGGATCCTGACCGGGCGGCTCCCCTTTTCGGCCGAGAGCCTGGAAGAACTGGCCACTCGGCATTTACGGGACGTTCCGCCGGATGTCAGGGCCTTGGCTCCCCAGGTTCCCGGGAACCTTGCCCGGCTGGTGCACCGCCTGCTGGCCAAGGATCCGCTCCGTCGTCCCCAGACGCCCGGGGAATTGTGCGAGGAACTCACGCGGTGGGAGGTGTTCACGTTTGGAGAGCGGGATTGAAAGATGACGCTCATCACCAGCATCCACAATCCGCGAGTCAAGGATGCCGTGCGGCTTCGCAGCGCGAGGCAACGATCTCGGCAGGGACGGATCCTGATCGACGGCGTCCGCGAGATCGCCCGGGCCGCGGGGGCCGGCATCCTGATCCGGGAAACGTTCTTCTGTCCCGACCTCTGTGTCGGCGAAGAGGCCGAATCGCTGTTGGAAAAATTAAAAGATTCCGGTGGAGATCTCTTCTCCGTCACGGAGCCGGTCTTCGAGAAGCTGGCCTTCGGCCGGCGGCGCGAGGGCCTGCTGGCCGTGGCCGAGACGCCGTCGAGGCGTTTGGCGGACCTGCGGCTGCCCGACAACCCGCTAGTGGCCGTGGTCGAGGGCCTGGAAAAGCCGGGCAACCTCGGCGCGGTCTGCCGCAGCGCCGACGCGGCGGGCGTTTCGGCGCTGCTGGCCACCGACGCCCGGACCGATCTGTTCAATCCGAACGCCATCCGCGCCAGCCTGGGGACGATCTTTACGCTGTCGGTCGGCGAGGCGACTGCCGCCGAGGCGCTCACCTGGCTCCGGGAGCAGCGGATGAAAATCTACGCCGCCCGGGTCGATGGATCGACGCTTTACACCGAGGCCGATTTCCGCGGTCCGGCGGCGATCGTGCTGGGGAGCGAGGCGGCCGGCCTGACGCCGCTCTGGACCGCCGCCGACGTCCTGCCGATCCGCCTGCCGATGCTCGGCGCGGCCGACAGCCTGAACCTCTCCGTCACCGCCGCCGTGCTGTTCTACGAGGCGCTCCGCCAACGGCGCTCCCCTGGATAAAAACTGACGGAAACGGTATATTCTTTACTTAAATGTAAGGAAGAGTCTCTCGCAAAGGCGCCAAGGCGCAAAGATTCAAACGATATGATCATCTCACAAAGAATTTCAGCATCGACATAACATTCTAACCTTTGCGACTTTGCGCCTTTGCGAGAGATTTTTTGAATCCTGTTCGACTTGTCCTCTCCTGATCCCTGACCTCTGATTCCTGATTCGATGCACACCCCCGGAAAGAAGAGAGAGGCCTGGGCGACGCAACTGGGGGTGATTCTGGCGGTGATGGGCAGCGCCGTGGGGCTGGGCAATTTTCTGCGGTTTCCCGGGCTGGCCGCGAAGTACGAGGGCGGGGCTTTTATGATCCCGTACTTCACGGCGCTGCTGTTTCTGGGACTGCCGCTGTGCTGGGCCGAATGGGCCTTGGGCCGCTACGGGGGAAATCGGGGCCATAACTCGGGGCCGGGCATCTTTCGGGCCGTCTCGTCCAAGCGGTTCGTCCCCTACGGCGGCGTGCTGGTGCTGATCGTGCCGATCGTGATCTACATGTATTACGTCTTCATCGAGGCTTGGTGCCTGGCCTACGCCTGGTACATGCTCACCGGCCAATTGGCCCTGGGCAAGAACTCCGCCGAGTACGTCAAGTTTTTCGACAACTTCGTCGGCGGTTCGCGGGACGGAGTCCTGTTCGGAGCGGGCGGAGGGCCCACGCTGTCGTTCGTGGCCCTCTGCTTCCTGCTGAACTTCACACTCATTTACCGGGGGCTATCCAAGGGAATCGAGTGGTTCTGCCGCTGGGCCATGCCGGCGCTGATCCTTTGCGCCATCGTGGTGGTAATCCGCGTGCTGACGCTCGGCACTCCCAATCCGGCCGAGCCGGAGTGGAACGTGCTGAACGGTCTGGGGTTCATGTGGAATCCGCACACCGATAAAATTCCGTTCGGCGAGGCCCTGCAGAATCCGCAGATGTGGATGGAAGCGGCCGGGCAGATCTTTTTCAGCATCTCGGTCGGCTTCGGGACGATCATCACCTATTCCAGCTACCTGCGGCGGCGCGACGACGTGGCACTAAGCGCCCTGACCGGGGCCGCCGGAAACGAGTTCTGCGAAGTGGCCTTGGGCGGCCTGATGACCATTCCGGCGGCGTTCGTTTTCCTGGGCCCCGTCGCCTGCGAGCATTGCGGATCGTCGTTCGACCTCGGTTTTAAAACCCTGCCGATGATCTTCCAGTACATGCCCTTGGGCCAGATCGTCGGCACGCTGTTCTTTATCCTGCTCTTCCTGGCCGCGGTGACCAGCTCGGTGGCGATGCTCCAGCCGGGCGTCGCCCTGATGGAAGAGGGCTTGGGGATGCGGCGGAAGACGTCCGTCCTTTGGCTGGGTCTGCTGACGATGCTGGGCACCGGATTTATCGTCTTTTTCTCGAAGAACCTGGTGGCCCTGAACACCTTCGACTTCTGGGTCGGCACGCTGGCCATCTACCTGCTGGCCACCGCCGAGGCGATCCTGTTCGGCTGGGTGCTGGGAATCAAGCAAGGGATGGCCGAGATCGACGCCGGGGCGAAGATCCGCGTCCCCCGGATCCTCGGCTTCATCCTCAAGTACGTCACGCCCGTGTACCTGCTCGGCGTCATTGCGCTCTGGATCCGACAACAGATCATGGTGTCGAAAGACAACCAGTTCCGGGCGATCGCCGACGATCCGGTCGTCCGCTGGTCGGTGGTCTTTATCGTGGCGGTCAGCCTGTTGCTGGGCGTGCTGACGTTCTTCTCCTTGCGGCGCTGGCGGAAGGCCGAACGGGCCCGGCAGGAGGCAACACCATGACCCTCGGCGGCTGGATCATCATGACCCTCTCGGTCAGCTTCGTCACCCTGCTGCTGGCCTGGTCGCTCTACCGCGTGCTCCGCGACTCGGGACCGGCCCCGAACGACGACGACGGGGAAGAGGACGGAGAGTAGAAGCGGCATCTTGCCGCTTCCGGCCATATCCACTCGACATTTTCGTTGCGTTGGAGGACTGCATTCGATGTTGCCAATAACCTCTTGCGGCATGGCCGCCCCGATAGCGGAGCTATCGCGGCTACCCGGGAGTTGGTCATCAGAATTCAAAAAATGCACGGTCGGGTCCCCAGCCGGGTGGCTTTTTGGTTCTTTTGGGGAGGCCGTTGTACAGCATAATTGCAAAAATCCACGTTTTTTTCTCCGGGGCCGGCTCTTCTCATCTAAGAGCGTGTCTTGATAATCTCCCCTCTCCCCGACCACTGCGTGGTGCCCGGAGAGGGGCAGGGGGTGAGGGCCTCATGGCCGTTAGATCAGAAAAAATGGCTGTATTTTCATCGTCTGCCCTCACCCTAACCCTCTCCCAAAGGGAGAGGGGACCAATTTACGGACACGCTCTCAGCGGCGGCCGCCGGGTGATGCATCGGGCGCCTATTTTCCACGCAGAAGGAAGACGGTTTGCGGAATAGATTGCCAAAGAACGCTACATATACGTATGTATATTATACCAAAATCCGGCGGGAGTGCAAGCGTTTTTTTTGGCCGCTGGAAAAGCTACACGTTTTTGTAGGAGGCAGTTCCTGCCGCGGAGGGTGGGGGGGAAAGCTGTCCTTGGCAACAAGAGCCGTCTACGAGAAAGTGTAGGACTGGTAGATAGAAAAAGTGTGAGTATAATCAAGATTGATGCGTTTCGGGGAACCGATGATGTATTGTGGAAGACCTGTTAGATTATTCCATCGACTTTCGTTGTCTTGTCACATCATGAACAATCAATCGATTCCATAACTCTTATGATTAAAAGACTTTACGTCCATAATTTTCGTTGTTTTGAGAATTTCACGCTCGATTTATCCGGCCACCCCTCTGTATTGTTGATTGGCAAGAATGGGGCAGGGAAGTCAACGCTGCTGCATTGCCTTAAACTATTTCAAAACATCTGCCGCGGTTCCAACCGTATTCGCAATCTCATCTCTGCAAGTGATTTTGCTCAGCATCGCACAGATCATCCCATGCGGTTTGAGGTCGATCTGACATTGTCAGATAGGCGATTCAAGTATGCGATTTCCTTCGAATGGCCAGAGAATTTCCAAGAGGCACGTATCCTGGACGAAAGCCTTTCGGTCGACGGACAGTCCATCTTCACTCGCCACCATGCACAGACCCAACTTTCGGGCGGACCGGCCTTCGGCATCGACTGGCACATCGTGGCGCTGCCGGTCATCAACGAGCGGCCTGGCGAACAGGCGATCCAAGACATCAAGACATTTTTCGCCTCCATGATCTTGATTGCGCCGATTCCAGTGAAGATGACGGGGTTTTCCGAAGGATCCTCGAGTGAGTTACAGCTCGACGCAGCAAATTACGCGTCGTGTTTGAGGAATTTGCTCGAGAAGAAGCCCGCTGCATATCATCCGTTCGATTCGTACATCAAGACGGTGATCCCCGATTTCTCATCCATCGAAAACGTCGAACGTGGCGAGAGCGGCACCCAGTTGGTCATCAAGTTCGAGTCTCTGAATCCGCAGCGCAGTCTCACGGTGGAGTTCAAGGCACTCTCCGATGGCGAAAAATGCTTTTTCCTCAGTGCGTACCTCATTGCCACAAACACTGTCGGCTGGCCTGTCTTCTGTATGTGGGACGAACCAGATAACCACCTTTCGCTTTCCGAGGTCGGTCAATTCATCACCGGCTTGCGGAAGATGACCAATCGGAGCGGTCAATTCATCGCTACGACTCACCATCCGGAAACGATTCGAAAATTCTCCGACGAAACCACTTTCGTCCTTATGCGCAAGTCTCACCTGGATCCCGCAGACGTGAGACCACTTGCGGATTTCACTTACAGCGGTGACTTGATCAACGCTCTGATTCGCGACGAGATCATCGGGTGACTATGAACAAGTATCAATCTCACGTTTATGTCATACCAGAGGATGACCGCAATCGACAAATCGCGGATGGTTTTGTTCTGCATCACCAGGTGAAAGACTCGCGAATCAAGGTTTTGACGCCCGCAGGGGGGTGGCTTAAGGTGTTGGATACGTATCGCGATGAATATATCTCCAAGCTGCGCGAGTACGCGAAGGCTCACGTTGTTATGCTCATTGATTTTGACGACCAGGTCGAGAACCGCCAAACCCGGTTTGAAGAAGAAATACCAAAGGATTGTAAGGAGCGCACATTTGTAGTTGGCTCGAGATACAATCCAGAAAAGCTCAAGATAGAACTTAAAATGGGTTTCGAGAATATTGGCGATTCTCTGGCCGGCGATTGTGACGCCAACTCTACGGAACTCTGGGATCACAAGCAACTCCAGCATAACAATCCTGAGCGGATGCGTTTAGTGCGGATCGTCAGGCCATTCCTCTTTTAGCGCCATAACCCCTTTTCAGACACTTAAAGAAAGGGTGGTCCAGGGCTCGACTCAATCAACGTCGGCTCTTCGCGTTGTTCCAGTTCATGAGGATCATGTCAATTAGGGAGGCGAGGCCGACGGAGCCGAGAATGAGCCAGATGATCCAGGGGTGGTAAGTCTGCCAGAGGATTTGGGGTGCCGCGTGTTCGTTGGTGTTTAAATGTCGTGGGAGATCTTTAATAACACCAGCCGCAAGCGGCCGGGCTAAACGGGTAACGCGGCATTTTCTATCTGATCCGCAATCGCTTGGTGGCCAACGTGGAGATTCGCGTTGACTTTGACGTTGCCTCCACGGTACAACAAGGGGGTTTTCGGCCCCGCGTCATCCCGGTTCCATGCCGCTATGTCTTTTCCAGCCTGGATCAGCATCGTTGTGTCGCTTTCGATCCTGGCCGTATTGCTGTTGCGTCGCGACGTGCCTGCCGATCTGGTCTTTTTGTCGGGGCTGGTGGTCATTACCTTACTGGGAATTATCCCCCCCAGCGAAGCCTTGGCCGGTTTTGCCAACCCGGCGGTGATCACGATCGGGGCGTTGTTCGTCGTGGCCGCCGGGCTGCGTGAGACTGGTGTGTTGGATTGGTTTGGCAACCTGTTGTTGGGTCCAGCGAAGACGACCGGTCAGGCCCTGCTACGGCTGTCGGGGGCCTTGGTTGGAAGCTCGGCGTTCATCAACAACACGGCCGTCGTGGCCATGTTTGTCCCCATTGTGCTGGAATGGTGCCGCAAGCGGGGGATCGCCGCCTCGAAACTGATGATTCCCGTCAGCTTCCTGACGATCTTGGGCGGCACGTGCTCGTTGATCGGCACTTCGGCCAACCTGGTGGCGAACGGGCTGACGCGCGAAGAGCGGCTGAAGGCCGAGACGGACGGGCTTTATACGCCCGAATTTCGCGCGGAGTTGCACGATATGACGCTCTTCGAGATCGGGCGCGTGGGCTTGCCGGTCGCCCTGCTGGGCGGGACGTTCCTCCTGACGTTCGGCCGCCGTCTGCTGCCGGACCGCACCGATCTGCTGGAGCGGTTGGATGACGAATGCCGCGAGTATTTGGTGGAGATGCTCGTCGAGCCGGGTTGCCGTCTGGTGGGGCAGACGGTGGAGGCGGCCGGGTTGCGGCACCTGCGAGGATTGTTTCTGATCGAGATCCAGCGTAAAGGTCAAATCCTTGCGCCTGCCGCGCCGGGCGACGTGGTCTATGCGGGCGATCACCTGGTTTTCACGGGAGTAGTGGGCACGATTGTGGACTTGGTGAAGATCCCGGGCTTGGTACCCGTGACGGGACGGCAGAGGAGAAGCAAGAGCGATCAAGCGGAGCGGCATCTTTCGGAAGCGGTGATTTCCAAGTCCTCGCCTTTGGTCGGGCGGACGGTTCGGGGATCGAATTTTCGCCGCCGCTATGGCGCTGCCGTCGTGGCCGTTCACCGCAACGGCGAGCGGCTGACCTGCAAGGTGGGCGACATCAGGCTGGAACCCGGCGATACGCTGCTTTTGCAGACTCAGCCCGAGTTCTCCAGCCAATTCCGCAACAGCCCGGACTTCTACCTGGTGGCCGCGGTGGAGGGTTCGCAGCCGCGGCGTCATCATCGGGCGTGGTTGGCCTTGACCCTGCTGGCCGGGCTGGTCCTCTGGATCAACGCCACCGGATGGCTGCCGCTAACGGGGCGGCTTGCCGGATTCGGTTCGGTACCCATTGCGGCTGTGGCCGTGGCGGTGCTGATGGTGGCGACGCGGTGTCTTCGGGCCGCGCAGGCCCGGGCGGCCGTAAATATCCAAGTGCTGCTGACGATTGCGGCCGCGCTGGGTCTGGGGCAGGCGCTGACGGACAGCGGCGCCGCGGACGCCGTCGCCCAGGTGTTGGTCCGAACGGTCGGCACGGATCACCCGTATCTCCTGTTAATCGTGCTCTACCTGCTGACGATGTGCTTTACGGAATTGATTACGAACGCGGCCACCGTCGCCATCCTCATTCCCCTGGGGATTGCGATGGCTTCGACGGCAGCGTGCAGCCCGCGGCCCTTCATTATGGCTATCGCCCTGGCCGCCTCGCTGAGCTTCCTTACGCCGTTCGGGTATCAGACGAATTTGATGGTGATGGGACCGGGCGGCTACGTACCGCGCGATTTCCTGCGCGTCGGCCTGCCGCTGTCGATCGTCGTGACCGCCGCCAGCTTGCTGCTGATCCCCCACGTCTGGCCACTGCGTTGAGGGTCAGACCGATTCTTGTCTGTGCGTCTTCTGGCGACGATTCAGGGACTCGATGGGATAGGGTAGCGGAGTGCTATCCAGCCTTTGAAGCACGACGCAAAGAACTCACGACTTGGGGTCATTCAATTCGGCCGCTTGCGACGACAGCAAATATGCGTCCTGATGGTTCCCGGGATTACGTTTTTTATTATAGACAATCCATCGCATGGGATCGGTGAAGGCGGGGAAAAAGACGAGCAATAGCCGGTACACTCCGTGTGCCGGCTACTTTTCCGGCTGGGAAAGCAATTCCGCGTTGTCCACCCACATCACAAAAAACGGCCGATCCCGGCCACGCTTCTTCATGTACAGCAGGAAAGGGCGGTCGAACACGCAATAAGCAGGACAACTTTCCGCCGCTACTCCTTGAAAAGTGGACTCCATTGCAGCGCCACAGCGGTCCAGTTGGAAATGAACGGTTTGTTTGGCCAAAAGAAAATAGTAACCTTCAAAACCAGGAATCATAAACGTTTTGTTCTCCCCCTCCAATTCAGCAAAACGGTGCTGGATTTCCCAGTTCATGTTGGGCACCCAGAGGGCAAACGGTTCAACGGTCCCGTTTAGTTCCTTGCTTTTTTCTGCAAACTCTTGCGTTTTTTTCTCGACGTACTCGAGGGTATCCAGCAGTGTCACTTTCGGAGGAACACAGGCTAGGACAAGCTGATTGGGCTTAGAATTCCGGTCAAGATCGACTACAAATTCGCCCATTTCCCAACGCGATTCACTATTGTGAATCAAGTGGAGGAGTTGAACTTGTTGAATTAAGCTATGGTCTTTGTTGCCGACTGGGATCCCAAAAGAAGTTACCTTAGTCTCTTTCCCGTCAGAATCCTGAAAAGATAAATCGAGAGGAGTCTCAGAAAAAGGGAGTGTAAAGGGTAAGTGTGCCTGGAGGTATGAGTAAAGAAGAATATATTTCGGAGCGAGTTTCCTTTCAAATTGAACCTCTTTTTGAAACCGTTCTTTCATTTCCTTAACGACTTTCTCCGCGATTCCGTCTTTAATGAATCCAGCCATGGCCAAGTTGGACTCGGGCGGCAGATCGTCCGCATCGAGTTTTGCCCGGTTGAGGCGTTTTACAACGACTTCGGCGCCGCGGATGGCCGGCGGGGCGTGGAGGACGTCGGATTGCAGGTGGTTCCAGCCCAGTTGGAGCGTGCCGCACCAGATGACGTTTTTCCCTTGCGGCATTGGGGTGTCGAGCGTGGGCACAATGACGGTCCGTTGGAGTTTGTCGGAAGGACCGTCGAACGACACGGCTGGGGGCTGATACGGCTTGCCTTGGCGGAGGATGAGGCGATAACCAACCACGCCTGCCGCAACAATGATCAGAAGCACGACGCAACCAACGAGAATCGAGCGTTTCATTGAATGTTCCTCCCCGAACATCATCGTGGGACAGGTTGGCAACCTGTCCAACGGCGGCCGCCGTGTCGGCGGCCGCTAAACGGAAATGGATTGAATCACTCCTCTTCCGGCACGCGGCTCCGCTGGGCGGTGACGGTTTGGGCCTGGCTGGTCCAGGCGGTCTTGGCGCAGGGGAAGTCGCGGGCGGGGCAGTAGGTGCAGTCGCCCGTGCCGCCGTCCTTGGGGCGGATGACGTGGATGCGGCGGACCTCGACGGTCGTCTCCGTGCCCGATTGATCGTAGGAGATGGTTTGGGAGAAGGGCTCGTTTTCCACGGCCACCACGACGTACCAGGTCGTGCCGGGCGTGTTCATGCACTGCTGGTTGAGTCCCCGGACGGCCGCCTCGGCCTCGTCGTAGTTCAGCCACTGGCCGCTGGTCCGGCCCTGGTCCTGCCAGACGCAGTTGGGCACGTCCAGGGGCGTGTGCGGGTTCCAGCCCTCGGGCCACCAGATGGCGGTCACCTTGTAGCAGAGCGGCGTGCAGAGCCGGGCCGCCGGCCAGATCCGGCCGTGCGCGCCGGGTTCGACCACCACGGCCCAGCGCATCCGCTGCCGGGCCGACGGGCTTTCGTTGTGAGAGACGGCCTGCTCGACCGCCGCGAACAGATCGTCCGCTTCGCCGAGCACTTCGACCGGGCCGGCCAGTTCCAAGGGCACGTCGTCGAGGCAATCCGGCTGCCAGTTTTCGGGCCGGGCGACGGCGGCCACCTGATAGCGTCCCATGTTCCGCTCCTCTTTGAAGTGACCAATGAAGAGCACATCAGATCGAAGGCGTTTAGCCCCGGCACTTGTGCCGGGAGTGCGGGGGACAACGCCCTCCGCCCGGCACAAGTGCCGGGGCTAAACATTCGATTCTTCGTGGTCCTCTTTAGGAAAATCCTATCAATTTTATCGATAAGCGGCAAGGGACAACGTAGAAGCGGCATCCTGCCGCTTCCTGCCAAGAAAAAGAGAAAACCCGATTCCCAAGACGCGGCAAGATGCCGCGTCTACGAGGGTGTAAACCGTCGCTATACGGCAGGCCAAACTTGTTTTAAGGCGGAAAGGTAAGTATAATCGAAGGGGAAAGGATGGCGTTATGTCTACCCAACTCGAACGCCTGGCTGTGGAACTGCTCGGGCTGCCCAATTCTTCCCGGGCCTTGCTGGCCAAGAAACTGATCGAGAGCCTCGACGAAACCGAAACCCCCGACGCCCAGGCCCAATGGATGGAGGTCGCCAAGCGCCGGGCGGAGGAAATCAGGGAGGGAAAAGTACAGCCCGTTCCCGCCGAAGAGGTCATGCATCGTGCCCGGGAGAGCGTTCGTTGCCGAAAATCTTAGGATATCATTCCGAAGCGGAGGCGGAACTGATCCAGGCTGCGGATTGGTACGAGCAACAAAGACCCGGATTGGGAGATGAATTTCTCGACGAAATCGACTCGGCTCTTCTCCGAATCTGCCAAGCGCCGGAATCTTTTGGATTTATTTATGCTGACGTTCGGTGTCATTTGGTTCACCGATTCCCTTTCGGGATTCTTTATGTCCTCGAACCCAAGGACATCGTGGTCGTTGCCGTGATGCACCTCCACCGCGATCCCGATTATTGGAAACACCGCGTGGAAGCTCCGTAGGTTATGCTTCAGCATAACATCTTTGCCGGGAAGGCGTTTTCCGCTTTTCTCTTTCCGGCGTTATAAAACCTGACGAATTTCGCCAACAAGTGGAGTGTACCTCTGCCGTTTCAGGAGGTGATTCAATGAGATCAACCGTGATCTTCCTTTCTCGGATGTTTTTTCGAGCATGGCTGTCGTTTGCCACATTAGTTGTTTCGGGATGGATAGTCAGCCAAATCATGGAATGGGAGAATCCGTTCCGTTCCGATGACCCTTATATTGTCGGACTGGTCTTCGGGACGGTGGGAGCAAGCATGGCGGGGGCGTATTGCCTGTTGGAACTCTTCGGCCTCTCGCGGACCAAGACGAGCCTGCTCTATTTTCTTCTGGTGGGGGCCTGGTGCGCCTTTTTAGTCGTCTGCGGCAGGGGCGCCCTGGAAGCCGGGGAACTTCTGTATCACGGCGCCATAGTCAGCGCCCTGTCCAGCGTCGGCGTCTGGTTGCTGTGTATGAAGAAGATGTCCCCGTGGTGTGTTCGGGGAATCTCGGCCGCCGGAACACTGATTCTTTTAATGTATGCGTTTGTAATGTGCCGGTTTTATTAAGAAAAACGGAACTTATTCCGCGAATCCCGAGGGCCGGCCGTAGAGCCGCTGCCGCGTGGACCACAGGCCGGCGGACGGGGTGGGGATGAAA
Organism: Pirellulales bacterium; assembly: GCA_016936015.1. Classification (GTDB taxonomy): domain Bacteria; phylum Planctomycetota; class Planctomycetia; order Pirellulales; family Thermoguttaceae; genus JAFGPV01. Next base: position 109,850 of record JAFGPV010000146.1, on the reverse strand, counting down.
TAGATCGTCTCGCCGTCGGGCAGGGTGTTGAAGCCTTCTTTCAATTGGTCGATGGGATACCGCTTGAGCATCTGTTGGAGATCGGCGTAGCCGAAGTGGACGCTTTCGATCTCCTCCCGGGTCATATCGCCCGGGGCGTAGGTGATGTGGAATCGGCCTTCCGAGGAGCCGTGGATCAGGTGGGCCGCGGCGTGGGAGAAATCCCGCAGTTGCGGATCGCGGCGGTAGGCCTCCATCACGGCCGGGGTTCCGCAATAGCCGTACTTGCGGATCAGCTCGTCCACTTCCGGCTGCTCGCCGAAGCGTTTCAGGCCCGGGGCGAGGACCAGCAGTTCGCCGCCGTCGGCCAGGGCCATCCGCGTGCGGTACACCGCCTTGTTGGCCACCCAGGTGCTGTAGAACTCGTCGCCCTGCATTACGCAGACGACTTTGTTGAGCGGTTCGTCCAGCACGGTGATGTTCTGCCCACGCGACAGCCGGGCGGCCTCAAGGTAGGTCTCCAGGTCGTCGCCGACGAACACGCCCGTGTGGACCAACTCGCCCTGCGGATTGCGGGCCAGCACCAGTTGGACGTAGACGTCGGGCAGGCGGCCGAGGAATTGTTCTTCGGCCTGGTTAAAGCAGGCCCTTAGCGGCGTGACCAGCGCGCCCAGGTTGTTCTCGATGCCGTAACAGGCGGCGGCCATGTGCGCGGCGCAGATCATCTCCTTGCCGCCCACGCCGATGAAATAATTCTTGTTGTGGTTGGCGAATCCCAGCACCTCGTGCGGCACGACGTGGCCGAGGTGGACGATCAGGTCCCAGGACTCTTCCATCAGCATCCGATTCAGTTCGACGGGAATGGGCCAATCGGCCGCCCCGCCGGTCGTCTGTTTGACCAGTTCCGCGGGGATCTCGCCGAGGGTCACGCAGCCGCCGCGCCAATCGTGAGGATGGATCCGCTCCTCGGGGATCGAGCCGAACATGAAGCGGTTCTGCTCGGGGGTGTGGGGAATGTGCTGGCCGAGCGTGGGGATGACGTGGACCTCGGCCGACTGGGCCAGGAGGTGATAGACGATTTCGGTCATCCGCCCGGCCCCGCTGTGCGCCCGGGTGATGTCCGGCGGCAGCAGCAGCACCCGCCGCGGGTTGCGGCAGATCCGTTCCCGCGACTCGGCAACCGTTTGCCGCATCAATTCTTCCAGCCGCTGTGGAGAAATGCAATCCGATTTTTCCGTGAACCAAGGCATGGGGAATTAAGGGTTAGATTGAGAGATGGTGTAAAAGAGGTATTCTACAGAGAATCCCTCCTGGTTGCCAGTTACCGAGCCGTGCTGGGTTTCTTCTCCTAGGGTTGGCTCAGTTCGTAGAGACCATCACCCGACGTCTTGAGTTTGCCTTGCCGGACCAGTTCGTCCCAAACCGCCTGTGAGAATTGGTTCGGCGGCGTGATGGCCACGATTCCCGACTCGCGGCCGCTGCTCATCGGACCGACGCCCAGCCGCGATTGGTCATCCAGCCGGGTCAGTTTCAATCGCTTCCGAAAGGCCTTCATCGCCGCCTTCAGTTCCTGCGGGCGGGGTTCCATGGGTGGCAAGGGATCCGAGGGGGACATAAAACCTCCCGAAGAAAAAACCACTTCAAAGACATTGGAGTTGCAACATCATCATTACACGGCCGATGGTCCAGTCAACGGGGCCACAACCGTGATCTCGTGGAAATGTATTTCATGGGGAAATTAAGCATTTGTTTCTTTCCGGTCCTGCTTCAGCGGATAAGCCTGCAATCAAACCTCGTACACCTTGAGCACCTCGTCGCCGTAGTGGTTGATGACCTTCACGGCGATCTTGCCCGTCTCGGGCCGGTCGAAGGGGCGGCTGACGGTCGAATACAGGGCCGACCAGGCGGCTTCGTCGATCTCGGCCCTCAGCGCCCGCTTCAGCTTCACGTAGGGCTCCTCCGCGCCGGTGAAGTAGGCGTGGCGGACGAAGAAACTCTCGCCGTTGTAGTCGGTGTCGATGAACCAGCAGGCGATGTCGTCGGTCGAGGAGTTGCGGATCTGCCCGGTGGTCGGATCGTACACGTCCAGGCCCTTGATTTCGACCACGATTTGGTCCGCAGATTGCACGGATTTACACAGATTCTCTGCTTGTATCTTCTTTTTGTCTTTCTTCTTATCTGCGTCCATCTGCGTAATCTGCGGATTGATTCTCCGTATCTCCACGTCGGGTTCGCCGAACTCCATGAACAGGTTCCCCGCTCCAGTCTTCTTCAGGAACTCGTCTCCCATCGTCAAGTCATTGTTCATGCGGGGGGTTAAAACGGTCAGTTTTCCATATCGCTTCTTTTCTTCTGAGACGTGCGGGTCGAAGGCGAAGCCGCAGACCAGTAGTATGTCGAAGCCGATGCCCCGTACTGCTTCTTTGGCCGCTTCCTTGATGAGTGCCGCCCCGACGGTCCCGTATTCCGGGCCGATGCAGATTGCGGCCCGGCGCTCCGTGCCGTCCTTCTCGGTGTAGCGCCCTTGGGCGTGAATCCATTCTCCCGCGAAGGGTTCAAGCAAATCAAATTTCAGACGCTCACCTTTAATCGTATTCTGCACGCCCGCCTTGCGGAGGTTGTCCAAGATCATCGTGGCAAAATCGTCCGGGCCGATCACCTTCATTTTCCAGCCGTTCTTGCCCTCTTCCGAACGCTGCTTCTTCTCCTCGACACTGATTGTCCGGTGCGGGCTGAGTGATTCGACGGTGAAGGGGCCGCTGACGCGCACCGTCTTCTTATCCTCGTATGGCTGATCGAATAGCGTTTCGGTTTCGGCGTGCCGGGCAATGGCCGCGTCGATCTCCGCCCGCGTCATCCCTTCCTTGATGTCCGGGTTGTTGGCAATGCTCTTCAGCGTCACGTGCGGCACCCGCTTGTAAACAAATCCCTGCCGGATGTCGGAGGGGGAATCATTCGCAGATTTCGCAGATTTTCGCAGATAATTTTTGATCTCTTCATCTGCGTTAATCTGCGTAATCTGCGGATAATCGCCGGCCAGATAATAGTACGGATACTTGGCCGCCATCAACCGGGTCCGCGCCAACGCCAACGCCACCCGGCTCGTATCGCAAGTAATCCACCGCCGCCCCCACTGCTCCGCCACATAAGCCGTCGTCCCGCTCCCGCACGTCGGATCAAGAACCAAGTCGCCGGGGTCAGTGGTCATTAGGAGGCAACGCTCGATTGCTTTCGTTGTTGTTTGGACAACATAAACTTGATCCTCGGTGAAACTGCCGGTGCCGGTGTCCATCCAGACGTTGTCGAGCGATGTCGTCGGATTATCTTCGGCCAGCAAGATTGACCGCAGTCCGTCCCCAGCCTTTCTGAGGCGACCGAGCCGTGCCAGTCGATCCATCTCCATTCCGGTTGACGGATTGAGACTCCAATGTCGTCCACTGCTTGGATGGAATGTCTCGCCCTCAAACACGTAGGGACCGCTTCGGTTTGCCTGATACCCCTGGGAAGTTGTTGGTCCCAGGGCACAAACCTTCCATCCATTCGGTATTGTTTCCGAACCTTCAATCTCACTCGTAGTCATTCGACGAACGGTCTTGAAATCGGGAGATATCAAAAATAAATATTGCTTCGCTCCACGGTCTCCTGGTTGTTTGAGTCTGAGCAATGGACGTAGTTTCTGATGTTCCTTTTGCTTTGCGTAGACGATTAAATAATCAACGATCGACGGAATGCCGATTGTGCTCTGCGATGCCGTCTTGTAGAAGGAAATGATTCCGGCGAAGTTCTCCGCCCCGAACACCTCATCGAGCAAGCTCCGCACAAGGTGCACATTCTCATCCCCAATCTGCACAAACACACTGCCCGTCTCGGTCAGTAATTCTCGTGCGACCACCAACCGATCACGCAAATACGCCAAGTACGAATGGATACCCAATTTCCACGTATCGCGGAACGCCCGCACCTGTTCCGGCTGCCGGGAGGCATCCTCGACCTTGCCGTCCTTCACGTCGCGCTTGCGGGTGCTCACCTGCCAATTCGAGCCGAACTTGATCCCGTAGGGCGGGTCGATGTAAATACACTGCACCTTCCCCTTCAGCCCCTCCTTCTCCGCCAAGCTGGTCATCACCAACAGCGAATCACCCAAAATCATCCGGTTCGACCAATTCCCGTCGTGATGGTAAAAATCCACCCGCTGGTCGAACTCCTCGGGCAGGCCGTTGAAGTCGGCAAATAGATCGAGTTGGGTTTGCACGCCGCCCTCACCCCCGGCCCCTCTCCCGGAAGGAGAGGGGAGATTGCGGCGCAGGTCGTCGATAATCGCCTGGGGATGAATCTTCTCCTGGATGTAAATCGGCACCACGGGGACGGCCAGGTCTTCCCGATCCTGCTGGTCCTTGCCCTGCCAGACAAGTTGCGGATCGAGCGACGGATCGCGCGGATAGAGCATCGTCTTCGGCGTTTGCTCCTCCTCCGTCACAAAGTCGCGCAATTCCTCGGTCGGGATATTCTTTCGTTTGTCCTTATGCCGGATTGTCTTGACCGGCGTGGAGCCACTTTTTTTTGAGGTACGCTTCTTGGCCATGATGACGTTCACTCGGATTTAGGCGGCAGTTTAAGTTTTGGTTTGGCCGTGAGGTAGTTTTGTCGGGTGACGACCTTCCGGCCCGACTTCGCTTCAAGCTGTCGGCGTGCATTGCCCGCGACCTTCCCGCCTTCCCGGGCGGCCCGCTTGTTCGGATCGAAGCCTTGGGCGTCTTTGTTTCGGGCGATCTCGGTGGTGGCGGCCTCGCCGAGCATGGTGAAGATGAGTTCGAGGTCGTTCATGTGGTCGCGGAGGTTTTCGCGTTCCAATCCCTTCAGTTTTTTGTATTGCGAGGGCGTGATTCCGAACGTGGCCTTGGAGATTTCGGCGGTGAGGATGGCAAATTCGTTCTGTTCCTTCACCCCCCGCTGCTTCCATTCGCCGGTGAGTTCATCGCGGACGGCGATTGAACGGACCCGCTTTTCGATCCAATCGGCCGGATACCCCTTTTGCTGGTAGAGTTCCCGCATCCGCTGCTGGGCGAGTTCCGGATTTTCAATCTCCTGCACGCGCTCGTAGCCCACTCTGGCCAGCCAGCGTTTGAACGGTTCGGCCTTGGGGCTGGGAATGGATTGGATGACCCGAAAGGCGGCTTCGACAGTGACACAATCGGTTTTATAACTCTTTCCGTCGGAAGAGGTTAGCTTCAGTTGTCTACAAATTGTGGACAACTGAAAGCCACTTGTTTTTTCTTCGCGCCGCTTCATGGCCATCCAATACTTCCTGGGGGCGTTGCTGTCGGTCAGCGCGCCGATGATGTCCACAACCGAAAAGAACCACTGCTCCTCATGCCAGATACGCCGAATCTGTTTCGCTCCAAAAACGACCATCTTGCCCCGTGAGTCGGCGGGAAGCTGTTCCTCACTCATCGTTTTGTCCCTTTCTGGAGGCTGGATCGGATCAGGTTCTCCGCGTCCCAGGGATCGGCAATTTCGATGAACGCCCAACGGCCGAAACCCCCGTGGTTGTTGACGGCGGGAATCCAGAGGGTACGGGCCGTGGCGACCTTGGCGGCCTTGTCCTTCTTTTTCTCGCCCGTCACTTCGATCAACAGGTTCAGCAGGTCGTCGGGACCGCGGCCGTCGTCGATACAGGCGATGAAGTCGGGAATGTAATTCCGCTCTTCGCCGTTCAAGGTGTAAGGAACAGTAAATCCGAGGTTGTGATTCTTCGCGTAACGGACCACCTCCTCCATCTCCTCGAGCGTCTGCGCGAGTTTCTGCTCCCACGAATCGGTATCGGCCACCACGTGCGAAATATGGCACTTGTCCTCGCGCGTGGCATACACGGGTCGGGTAGTGTCGAAATCCACGTAACGAGTTGACCCAAGTGTATCGTAAGGGCGGAGGATCGGTTTCAGCGTGGCCGTGCCGTCGGTTGACGCGACAATGGCCTTGTAAATCCGGTCGGCCGCGTCGTGGGCAAACTCCATCAAAAGCAGCAGTTGCGGAAAGGTGTGGTCCTTCAAGGTCACACACTCGGCCAGCCATTGCTTGGCAATGCCGAGAAGTTGCGGGAAAAGCCACGGCTTGTCGTTCCCCTCGTCATCCCGGAAGTATCTTTCCAGCGTCAACTTGGCCAGCAGGAACGCCACCTCGTTCAGCCGGCGGCGTTTCAAATCGTCGAGAGTGTGGGTGCTCGATTCGCCGACAATGGGGGCGTTTTCCGTCTTCGTCGGAATGTCGGCCGTCGAAAGCGAAAGCCGCGAGTCTTCGGTAAACTTGGCCGTCAAACGTTCCCCGGCAATGTCGTAACGGTAGCCTACCAGACGCGGAAAAGTGATTTCACAACCAATCCGGCTTTCCAACGCACGGACCCGCGTCGGCATCGGACCGGGCTTCGCCGTCGGAGCCGATCCGCTGCACGGGATAAACGAAAACGGAACCCCGTACACCTCGGCATACTCCGGCTCGAAAATCCCCTGCTCGTTGGCGGCGTATCGCAGCCTCCGCAATCCCCGCCCCACCACCTGTTCGCAAAGAAGCTGCGTGCCGAATGCCCGGACGCCCAGAATGTGCGTGACGGTGTTTGCGTCCCACCCTTCGGTGAGCATCGATACGCTAACGACGCACTTGACGTGCTCGCCCAGTTTGCCGGCCTTGCCCACCGTGTTCATCACTTCGCGCAGCAGGTCTTCATCGGTGAGGTTCTCGGCATCCCGGCCGGGGAAGCGGACACGGTATTCCGCCTTGAACTCCTCGATCTCGCGCACGGCGATCTTCTTAAACTCATCACTCATCGCCTCGCCCGATTCAAGTTGCCGGCTGTCCACGAGAATCGTGTTGGGCCGGTGGAGCCATCCGCCATGCTCGTCGTCGTTGCGGAAGATGTCGAGTGCCCCGGCCTGGACAACGGTTGTCTCGCCGATCTGCTTCTCCCAACCGGCAATGTAATCGAAGACCATTTTCGAGACGTTCGTGTTGTTGCATACCACGATGAACACCGGCGGCGTGTTCCCCTTGGCCCGCGCCTCGGTATTTTGCTCCCACAGGCGGTAATACTTTTCGTAATTGCCATAGAGGCTGTGCAGCGCGCCTTGAAGTTCGACGGGCAGTTTCGGTTCGCCGCCCAGCGTTTCCGTCTTGCGGCCCTTCTTCGGCAAGTCTTCCCGGATACGGAGCCATAAGTCCCGGTAGGTCGGCTGCTCGCCCTTCATCGAATCGTCCGCAACCGGAACCCGCGGCACCTTGACAATCCCCGCTTCGATGGCGTCAATCAGAGAAAAGTCGGAAACAACCCACGGAAAAAGCGTAGCTTCCGGCCAGCCCGAACCCCGGAGAAAAAACGGCGTGGCCGACAGGTCGTAGATGGCCTTCACGCCGATCTTTGCCTTGACCGCTTCCAGGCCCGATATCCAGACCCGGGCCTCCTCCTCCCGCTTCTCGGCCTCCTTGCGCTCGTCGCCGGTGAGCCTCACTTCCTCGCCGTCCGGCTTGCGGCGGTAGCAGTGGTGGGCCTCGTCGTTGATGACGATGATGTTTTTCTTGTTGCCCAGTTCTCGGCACACCCGCCGGACCACTTGGTCGGACGTCTCCGTAAAACCGTTTAGCTTCCCTTCCGAGAGAATCGCTTTGGTGAGCTTGCCCGCGGAAACTCTCTCGCGCGGCAGAAAGGCGTGAAAATTCGTAATCAGAATCTTGGCCTGCCCGAGTTGTTCCAGCAACTCGGTAGAAATGATGTCGCGTTGACGATAGTAATTCTGCGGATCGTTGGGAAGCAGCACCCGCAACCGGTCGCGGATGGTAATGCCCGGCGTGACGATCAGAAACGTGTCCGAAAATCGGGCGTCTTGCGAATTGGCAAACTTGTTCAGCGCCTGCCAGGCAATGAGCATGGCCATCACCACCGTCTTCCCGGAACCGGTGGCCATTTTCAGTGCAATGCGGGGCAGGCCCGGATTCGACGTGTCGTTCGCCTCCCGCAGGATATTTTCAATCCAGGCATCGCCGCATTTTCGCGCCGCTTCGATGATGTAGATGGCCGTTTCAAGGGCTTCGATCTGACAGAAAAAGAGCTTCTTCTCGCGGTCGGGATCGGTCCAGTAGGCCAACAGCCGGGTCGTGACGGGCGTGATGCCGACGTAGCCGCCCTCTCGCCAAAGTTGCACGCGAGAGCGAATTCGGTTGACGAGTATGTTTTCCTCGATCCGGTCCTGCGTCCACTCGGTGTCAAACTGAAGCTGTTTGGCTCCCTTCTTACGCGACCGGGCGATGGGGACAAAGTATTGGCTAACTCGCCGGGCTTCGATGATTTCGTCGGTAATCCCTTCTTCGTCGAACCGGAAGTGCCGACAGGGTTCCTGAAAAGGGGAATTGATGACGGGATTTTCTATGACGACCTGCCGCATAATACAAAGAACGGAAAAAGGAACCGCGTCAAGTGATGGTGACTTTTTTTAAAAAGGGGAAAAGGGGGACAGGCGCGCTTATTGATCTACGGCATTAGCCAAGGTTGATTTCTACTTTTCTCCGTTGCCTCCCGTTCATTTTTTACGTTCCAGAATTAATTCCCTACTTCCGATTTCAAAAGACTACTAATTCCCACCCACGGCAATCCTCACGAAAGTCGTGTACTCTTAACCTATTGCATGTAAAACACTTCCGGCAACTCCTTCACTCCCGACTTCCACGCCGAATAAAATCACTTAACCCAATTCATTTTGGAACAAATTCAATCCCTAATTCTTGCCCGAACTCATTCTACCATAAGAGGTTATCACAAATATCCAAGAATATTATTTCCCCACGCCATCTTCCGAGGTGTAAGGTCAAAGTCTATTCTACCCGCCGTAACTCGTTTGTATAGACGGCCTTTCGGTCACGGTCATTTTCAAGATTAAACAGCCCAACCGAAAAGCCCTGAAACAATGAAACAATGGAAAATCCCCAATTCCCATCAGTAGCAGCGGCATCCTGCCGCTTCCCGGAGTGAAAACCACGTCATCCCCAATGCCGGAAGCGGCAGGATGCCGCTGCTACTTGACGTTCCAGATCCAGCCCAGGCCGGCGGTCCCGCGCAGGAGGACGGTGATTAGTAAGTAAAACGCGTAGTGGAACGCGGCGCTGCCGAAATCGAGGTCGAGCGAGAACGCGGCGGCCGTGGCGCCGACGGCCACAAACGGTGGGATGACGATCAGCCACGGCAGAAGGTCGCCGGTAATCACACCGCTGGCGGCCACGTGGCCGAAAACCGCCCACAGCACCGCGTACACCCCGCCGCAGATCGCCGCGCGGAGCCACAGGGCGAGGCCCCGATACGGTTCCAACTCGTCGTCGCGGAGGAAGGAGTAGCCGGCCGCCGCCAGCACCGGGGAGAGCAGCACCAAGGCGCCTCGCGTGATCCAGGGGTAGCTCTTGAAAAAATCCTGCCGGCCGCCGAACCAGGCGACGAGGAAGACCGCCAGGACGCCGGCGGCCAGGGCGGCGGCCGCCAGGGGCCGGAATTTCGTCTCGGTCCGGGAAATCGGTTTCAGAACCAGTTGCCCCGACTGGCTCCGCCCGCCCTTGTCGAACTCTTCCGGCGCGTGGATGACGACCTGTTCCGATACTTCGGGCACTTTCAGGACGTTCTTGCACTGGGGGCAAGGGCCTGACTTTCCGGCGAATTTCTCGCTGACTTCAAACCGCTTGCGGCACTTCGGACAGACGACGATGATCTTCATGGCCTCCATAGTCTCCCAACCTCTCGGGCGTGTCAAGAATAGGCGTTTTTTCTCGGCCTTCCGGTCCCTGGGGCGGCGCGGCTGAAGGATCGTAAGTCGTTGGTTGTCCGCCGGTTGCTGAAACCGCTCCCCGCCCGGCGTCTGGCCGCCGTTTTTTTATTTTCCGGATTTTTTATTTTGGACTACAATAGTAAAGAGAGGGCAATTCCGCTCTCCCAGGGCCAGGCGGGCAACTTGTCGAGACGCCGGACGTTCAACATCACGGGGGATTGATCGTGTTTGAGTTTCTCTGTCCGAACGGCCATTGCATCCGTTGCTCGGAGACCCTGGTCGGAAAAGCGGCGAAATGCCCCAAATGCGGCGCGAAATTCCGCATTCCGGACCCTCAGGACTTGAGTGTTCGGTACGAGCAGACCGCCGGCGCGCCGCCTCCGGAGGTGCCCACCGCCGAGCCGGACAGCAACAGCGGACTCGACTGGGGATTGGGGTCCGCCGGCAAAGAGCGGCATACGGACAGCGGTCTCGAATTGGCCTCTTTGCCGCCCCGGCAGCCGGACTCCGGCTCGATGTCCCGCGGCCCCGTTCCGGACTCCGTCCCGCCGTTGGTCCGGTTGATCGAAAAACTCTTGGCGGAAAAAGCCGCCGACGGCGCCCTCGAACTCGACCTGGCCGGCGGCGAAATCCTCCGTCCGGACCGTTTTTCTAATAACTTCTCTCTCCCGACGCACGGCACGTTCTTCGTCAGGGAAAGCGACGGCACGTTTACGGCGCACGTCATCCGCTGGGAGGCCATCCTCCGCATCCGGCTGGCGGGCCTGAAAGAAATCCCCCTCGATCTGGCGGAGGAGACGTAACAGGCACACGGAGTGTTCCTGCTACGAATCCCGCTTATTCATCCTCCATCGACAGATCGTTTTCGGTGATCATGGTGAAACCCTTGGCGGCCAGGGTTTCCTGGCCCATCTCGATGTTGTCGACCATCAGGGCCACCGCCTCTCGGCCCCGCGGCCGGATGAACAAGGGGTAGGCCTGCACGATGTTGACCTCCGCCTGGAGCATCGCGGTGCAGATATCCACCAGCGATTGCGGGCCCTCGGGCAGTTCAATGCCGATCAGGTCGCTTTCGATAATGGCCAGGCCGGCGCGTTCCAGAATTTCGCGGCCCTGTTCCGGATGACTCAACAGGAATCGGACAAAGGCGCATTCCGAGGAATCGGAAATCGACAGCGCGACGATCTTCACCCGGCTGCCTTCAAAACGGCGGATCACCTCCAGCAGCTTTCCTACCCGATTCTCTAAAAACACGGTAAACTGCCGGATGGCCGGATAATTCCTCCCCCGCATCGTGCCCATGCTGACCGCCGATTGATCGAAGCTCATGTCCCTTATTATTCCCCAGACGTCCAACCCGTCAACAGGAGTCAGCGATGCTGACAGAACACGAAATCGAGATCCGCGTCCGTTATCAAGAGAGCGACCCGATGGGCTTTCTTCACCACACTTGCTATTTTATCTATTTTGAAATGGGCCGCACCGAACTCCTCCGCGCCGCCGGAGGAAATTATCGGCAAATGGAGGCGGAAGGCCAACGGGTGGTCGTGGTCGATGCGGAGTGCCGCTACCATCGTCCCGCCCGCTATGACGACTGGCTGCGGCTTCGCACGGCCATTGTCCGCACCACTCCGGCAAAAATTGAACATCGTTACGAGTTGTTCCGCGGAGAGGAAAAACTCGCCACCGGTCGGGTCGTTCTGGCGGTGGTCAATGCGGCGGGAAAAGTGCAACCGGTGCCGGAGTGGATGCAATTGCAGGAAAAATGATAAGAGCAATCTTTATCAAAAAGCGCAGCAAAACTGCATAAAACCGCGCGGAAATATGCTTAAGCTTCGTGCATAATGATCAAAGATAAAAAATAGTTCATGCATGCAAATAGTATTTTATTGATAAAGACATCATCAGATCCGTTATCATTGCCTGATAACACGGTAAATCCCGTGAGGGTCTTTTCTAAATGACTTCGCTCTGATAATATTGTTTGCTTTCTGATCGTAAGCGATGGATCTCGTCAATTAAAGAAAAATATCCATTCGCTATAAGCCGATGAACGGTTAATAATTAAAAGCCATTCATGGGGGAGAGTGCCGCCGATTCGATCGGCGATGCTGGGGAGGGATAACCGCGTGCGAAGCACGGTCTGTTGGATTCGAGGCCTTTGTGTTCTCAACGATAATCTACAATTCTCTTCCTGGCGGAGACTTGCAGATGGTTTCCTCTTCCCGCATTCTTTCCCTGGCCTCGGGCCGTTTATCATTTTCAACGGGGTTGAAGCCGGCCTCGTTCATTCCTCGAAAAAGGGTTGAGCGGTGGTCTTTGTCAATTTGAAATCGCTGGTGGAAAAGCTGAACCAAACCTGTCATTCCAGTTTGGAGGCGGCGGCGGAATTCTGCCGCGTCCGGACCCATTACCAGGTCGAGGTCGAGCACTGGCTGTTGAAGCTCAGCGAGAGGCCGAATACGGATCTGACGGCCATTCTGCAGGATTCGGGCGTGGACCTGACGCGGTGGCGCGAAAACCTCGTGAAGCGGATCGATCGCTTCAAGACGGGCAGCATCCGATCGCCGGCCCTTTCGCCGCACGTGGTCGATTGGGTCCGCTCCGCCTGGCTGGTCAGCTCGGTGGATTTCGGCTCCCCGGTGATCCGCTCGGGTCATCTGCTGCTCGCGCTGCTCTCGGATGAATCGCTCTCCGCCGCCGCTCCGGACGCGACCGAGCCTCTGACCAGAATCTCGCCGGTTGCCTTGTGCACGGAATTCTCTGAAATCACGGCCAACACCTGTGAGACGGCAGCCGAGTGAGGTTTTCCGTACCGTGACTCCCCAACTCCGACAGACGGCCTATAATGGATGGTTATGCCACCGTCTCGGGAGATTGATCTACCGACGAATGAATCCCCCCCCGGCGTTTCACCGGCGGCCGGACGCGGCGCGTCCGCGAGCCGGCGGCGCCGATTCCGCCGGGGCGATTGGGTGGAGATCCGCAGTGAAGCTGAGATCGACGCTACCCTGGATGCGGAGGGAAAACTCGCAGGACTCCCCTTTATTCCGGAAATGCGCCGCTTTTGCGGGCGCCGTTTCCGGGTCTATCGCCGCGCCGAACGGATCTTTCTGGACCATTTTTATTACGTCGCCCGCTTAAAAAACACCGTCCTCTTGGAAGGCGCGCGATGCAACGGTTCCGCCCATGCCGATTGCCAGATGCACTGCCTGCTGTTCTGGAAGGAAGCCTGGCTCAAGCCGGCCGCACCGGGCGAAGAGTCCGAGGTTGGAGGTCAGGGATCAGAAATCAGGGATCAGGAGGCGGGGCCCGACGCTCCGCACCCCGCGTGTTACGTTCCTTCCTCCAATCCCCCCGCCGAACGCCTTTGCTGCCAGGCAACGGAGTTGGTGCGCGCCTCCCGGCGATTGCCGTGGTGGGATTTCCGCCAATACGTCCGCGACGTGCTCGACGGCGAACAGACCGTCGGCCAACTCCTCGGATTTTTTTTCCAAAAGATTTTCCGGAAACTGATGCGGATCTTGGGACGGCGGACGCCGCCCCCTTCGCCGGTTTCCGCGGCCACGATTCCCATCTCTGCTACGCATGAAAAACTCGATTTGCAGCCCGGCGAGTGGGTTGAAATCAAATCGCTGCCGGAAATCCTCGCTACGTTGGATACCCGTCAGCGGCATCGCGGCCTGGGTTTCGCCCCCGAGATGGCCCAATTCTGCGGCCAACGGTTCCGCGTCGCTTATCGCATCGAACGGGTGATCCTGGAATGGTCCGGCCAGTTCCGCCGCATCCGTGATACCGTAGCGCTCGAAGGCGTTATCTGCGACGGACAAGCTTACCGGAATTGCCCCCGAAGCTGCTACCTGTTTTGGCGCGAAGCCTGGCTCCGCCGGGTGGAAGATAAAGAAGGGATGAGGGATGAAGGATGAGGGATGAAGGAAGCTTTTATCTTCTCATTTGGCATTCGTCATTGGGCATTCATCATTTGTCATTGCGAAGCCGTAAGCGGCCTCCTTACGTGTCGATCATCCCTTCGTCCCTCATCTTTTTTCTTTCCTGCCAACGCTGCTCCCAATAACTGTACTGCGGATCGACCGCGCGAAACGTGAATACCGCGTCCGGCAGTTCTCGACCGTTTCCAACGGTGGAGGGAACGCGCACCAAGAATGCCCCATCACGGCGTCGCGTGATCTCCCAGTTATTGGACTCCCTCCACGATATATCCGACATAGCCACCTTTTTCTTCTCCTCAAGTGTCTAGCTCAACCAGATCGCCTCGAAAGGAATTTTCCGGCCCGATTTATTTCGTCCTTTTCCTTAATTGCTTATAATGCCCAGACTCCCTGCGGGCCGCATATATCCAGGAATCAATGTAAAATATTAGCTTAGCATCACCTTCTTTCCAAATCCAGGAGTCTCTTTTTCAGGTGTTTCCCCCCCGGAGCGGAATAGGAGCCGATTTGGCCGTTGAAACAGACCACGCGGTGGCACGGGATGACCAAGGGGATTCGGTTTTTTGCCATGCAGTTGCCGACGGCTCGGGCGGCGTTTGGGGAGCCTGATTGGGCGGCCAACTGCCGATAACTTCGGGTGGAGCCATAGGGAATATGACGGCACGCCCGATAGACTCGACACTGAAAGGCCGTGTAGCCGCCAAGGTCGATCGCCAAATCGGCGAAATCCTCGGTCTTGCCCCGGGCGTAGGCCCGGAAACGGGCGACAAGCCTCGAAGCCGTCCTCTGGGGCCGAGGGGGACTCCGCCAACGGGGGTCAAGGTGTTCCCACGCCCCTTCCGGGGAAGCATAGCCAAAAGAGATCTGGCGAATCCGGTTCCCTTTGAAAATCACCCCGAACCAACCCAAAGCGGAGGGGAAGAGCATGGTTTGATAATCGGGTTTTCGGTTGATCACGGCTCGGCGCTCGGCGAGGGAACCTTTGACAGGAATTGGTGCGGAGACCTATACTATCAGGATATCTGGTCCTGATTTCAAGAGTCTTCTACGGTCTCCATCGTGGAATCGCGGATCCATGATGGAGAAATCAGCGTGTTTTTCGCAGGGCCGACACGCGGCGGAACGTTTTTCAGGCGAGGGTTGGTATTCATCCATGGCAATGCACCGTTTCCACTCCTTGTGCGACGATTTTTACGTCAACGTGAACCTGAGCACGGAAATGGAGTTGCCGGCCAACCGCGAGACGGTGCTGCACTTTTTCGAGCAGGTGCAAAAGACCTTTCCCGCCATGCGGAATTTTCATTGCCGCCAGCAGGGCGATTTCGTGCTCGAAGAGGACAAGGAGCGCGGCTCCTATCGCTGGTGCAGCATCGAGCCGCGGCGGGTCTGTTCCGGAAGGGTCAATCCGGAGCAGATCGACGACGCCATGCAGCAGCACAAACGGATCCTCGAGTTGGCGCCCTATGCCTTGTCGGTCAGCCCCTTGGATTGCGAGGCCTTGGATTTGCTGTTCGGATTCGATTTTACGTTTCGGGGGAATCACCACCAACTGCTGGCCGAGGCCCTGGGAGTGGCGCCGGCCCTGGAGCGCCTGGCCGAAAGGCCGGGAGCGAAAATCATCCACGTCGAGCCGTCGCTGACCGTGGCCTTGGACGACGAATGCCGACGGCAATGCCGGCTGAGCGTCGAGGCCCGGACTAACGCCTACCAAATTCGCCTGGACGACTATCCCGAGGAGCAGCTCAGCGTCTATCTCACCGCGCGGCAATACGGCAGCCTTTCGTCGGGCACGACGTTTGTGAAAACGCTGGACCATCTGCTGGAAATCTGCGACGAAATGCTCGAAAACCACGTGATCGAGCACGTTCTCCAACCGCTGGCGCGGACCATTGCCCTCAAGTAGCGTCTGACCGGCACAATCCCTGCCGCCGCTTTTTTCCGCATGCTCCGCCCGCCTTTTTCGAGGGCGAGGGCATTTTTCGAGGATTGCCCTTCCCGGCTTCGGGTGCGAAGTGGGCATAAGCTATTTTTGGTTAGCGGCACAGGTCCTCACCGACGTCATTTTCAACCCGGGGTCTCGTCCCCCGGCATCGGAGACTGATACTCATGTCCCAAACCGATAAAAAGTCCAAGCGGAAATGTTATTTCGTCGATCCGAAAGTGCAAGGCGCCCTGGTAACGCGGGTGGTCCTCTATTGGTTCTTCTGCCTGCTGACCATCACCTTGATGTTGCTCTGTTGGCGGATCATCACCGGACCCGCCCGGCCGTTCTATATGCACTTCGACGACATGTGGTTCTTCTACGGTCCGGCCGTGGTCGCCTCGCTGCTGCTGCTGCCGCTGGTAGTGGTCGACATCATCCGCTTGAGCAACCGTTTCGTCGGCCCGCTGCTGCGGCTGCGGCGGCAGATGCGGGCGTTGGCCCACGGCGAGCAGGTTGATCCCCTGGGATTCCGCAACGACGATTTCTGGCGCGAATTCGCCGACGAGTTCAACGCCATCGCGGCGCAGATGAAACACCTCTCCACGCCGCCCGCGGCGGAGGAGCAAGAGTCGCCGGAAGAGTACGCGGCGGTTTGAATGAAAATCGGTTGAATCGAAAGCGGTAAAAAAAATGGGTGCCATGCCCACGCTGGCGTGGGCATGATGGAAATGCGGAAAAACGAGACATGCCCACGCAAGCGTGGGCATGGCACCCACTATCGTTTTGATGGGATTTTCTTTTCAGTAAATCTCTTCCAGCAGGGCCTGCAACTCGGCGTCGCTCAACTCGCGGGGATTGCCGCTCATACTGCTGCCGCGGGAACTGCCGACGATGGCGGGGATCTGCTCGCGGCGGACACCCACGTCCCGCAGACGCCGGGGGACCCGGATCCGGTCGCAGAGTTTCTCGATTTCCGCAATGCAAAAATCGGCCTCCTCTTGCACCGGCCTGGGAGTGTGGGGACCGAAAAGGGCATAAGATAGTCGGGCCAAATCACCCCGGCGGACTTCCCGGTTGACCCGCATCGCGACCGGCAGCATCAGGGCGCAGGCCGCCCCGTGGGGCGCCCGGCAGTGAACGCCCAGCGCCGCCGCCACCCCGTGGGCCAGGCCCAAGCCGGAATTGGCCAGCGCCATGCCAGAGAGCAGCGCGGCGTGGGCCATCGCCTCTCGGGCCGGCCGGGAACCGGGATTTTCCACCGCCTCGGCGATCGCCGGGACGGCCTGCCGCAGTCCTTGCAGGGCCAGCGCCCGGGGAATGGGCCGGGCCTTTTTCGAGAGGTAGCTTTCGATGAGTTGCGTGATGGCGTCCATCCCCACGGCGGCCGTCACCGCCGGCGGAACGCTGACGGTCAGCTCCGGATCCACCAGGGCGACCTGCGGCAGGAGCCGGTCGTCGCGGAGGCTTTTCTTAAACGGCGGATCGTAGGACGAGATGACGGCGTTCTTCGTGGCCTCGGCCCCGGTGCCGGCCGTGGTCGGGATGGCCAGCACCGGCAGCGGCGGATGGACGATCTGCAATCCCCGGCCCACGCCTTCCAGGTAATCAACCACCGAGGAGTCCGGGTCGTTGACGGCCAGGGCGGCCAGGGCCTTAGCCAGGTCGATGGCCGCGCCGCCGCCGACGGCCGCCAGGAAATCTCCCGCCCCCGGCCCGAACCGCCGCAAGGCTGCCGCCTCCCGGTCGACGTCGGCCGCCTCCGGCTCGTGGCGGATCGTACTCAACGGCACGACGGACAACCCGGCCTGATGCAGCGCATCGTTGATTTCCGGCAGCACCTTTTCCCCGACGTCGTCGGGCAGGCCGGAGATCAGAAAGGCCCGGCGTCCCAGCCCCCGCGCCAGGTCTCCCGCTTCCCGGCGGCGTCCCCAGCCGAAGACGATCTTCCGCGGGGCGAGAAAATCGTAATTCATAAAATCAAGGGGTCGGGAATCCTCCGTTGCCGGCCCTTTCGAATTAGAAGCCGTAGCGGGCCATGAATTCGACCCGGGTCGAATCGCCGGGGAGTTTGTCCTTATACACGGTTTCCCACTGGCCGACTTCCAGGCCGACCTGGAATTTCGGGGTCACGTTGTAGATCAGGTTTCCCCAGTAAGCCTGGTTGTACGTCCGGCCACCGCTGGCGATTTGGCGGTCCAAGGGGTCGTCGAGCGTGTAGCCGACATGGGTGTGCAAGCGAGGTGTCCAGAAGTAGTACACTTCCATCCAGCCGCCCGTGTCGTAGATGGATTCGCCCAGTGCGAAGTTGTACCCTTGCAAGATGCCGCCGAGGAAAGTGCTGAGGTTTTCGCCCGTATAGAACTCACCTTGGAATCCCAGCCGTTCGTTGACGGGCGCTTTCAGATCGACATTGAAGGACCAGGTCTTGCCGAAGCGGCCATCCGGGTCCACTCCCGGGATGGAGTAACGGTGTTCGCCGACGTGACCGGAGACGCCGAGCTCGATGGGATGATCGTCTTTTCCCCGGGAACCCAGCGTCATGGCGATGCGCCCCTCGCAGGTCGGCCACCCGGAGTGATCTTTGACCACTGTTGTTGGGTAGGTGGCCGTATCGAGGAAGGGGGTTCCGTTGATCGAGCCTTGCACCGTAAACAGGCACCGGTCGTTGAGGTGGAAGTACCGCTCGCCGCGGAACTGGGCCCGGCGGTAGCCGATATTGCCCGCCCCCCAGTACACCGAATACATGATGGTGCCGGGATACAAGGGCGAGATGATGTCCCAGGTCTGCCCGCCCAACAGGCGGAAATACTCGTCCTTGACTTCCCAATAGGCGTGGCGCAGCAGGACGCCTCCCTTGTTCTCATAGGTGAAATCCCCCTGGAAGTCGAATTCGATTTTGCCGCCGCTGTTGGCGCAGTTGAGGCCCCAGATCTTCGGACCCGTAACATCAAATCCCAACCGGGTTGATCTGCCGTCGACTTGGAAGGCTTCATAATCCCGATCCGTGGGAGAGAAAATATACAACGCATAATCGCCCGTATTGCTCACCTGCGATTCGTAAACCATGTTCGCCCAGAGAAAGCCGTAAGGCGTGATGGAGAAATCTCCTTTCTTCCAAACCAGTTTTTTCATCTCTCCTTTGAGTTGATCGAGCGTGTAATAATCGGTATCGTCTTGCGGCGCGATCGGAGCGGGCGCGGCCACAGCGGCGGTGTTGATGCCCGGAGCAGGCGGAACCGCCGGGGCGGGCGCCGCCGAAGTCATCAGGAGAGCCGCCGTATTGGGCGCATAACCCATCGGAACGACTTGACTTTGCGGAAGGTACTGTGCGATTGCCGTTGCGGGTTGGAAGGCCAACATGGCGGATACGGCAAGGATATCCATAAAGGTAATAATTCGCATAACAAATCCTTTTCATGCGAGTATTAAAGGTTGAAAACAGAGTGTATCTAGTTGAAAAAGTATCGTGTGAGTAATCCGATTACTTGATAATGAAGTAGAATATCCAGTTAGAAAATAGATTTATTATCATTTTCCCTGCCTTCACAACCGCGGCAATCGGCAAAGTTTTCCCAGAGCCACGGCCCCGGTCCTTCGATTTCCGGTGGAATTCCGTTTCCATCAACAGAATATTTAATGGGAATCGAGATTTTGGAGGATGAAATCCAATCGAATCCTACGAACTGCCGGTCGGTTGTGCCCGTTTTGATTTCCGGCAGGTTTGAAGAGAGATAGATTAGAGCGCGCCGGGATATCTTCCGAGGATATCACTTTTTGAAAAGGAAGGATGAAAATGGCCCGATCGGTGAGCGCGGCCGGACGAACCGGGCGGATCTTTTGCGGGGGGGTGTGGCGAAGGAAAATCGCACGACAGGCGTCAAGTTTGGAATTGGTTGACGAGGTTTTGCAGCCGATGGGCCACTTCCGTCAACTGCACGCCGGCGTCCTGCGTGAGCTTTGCGCCGTTGGTGGTTTGCCTGACGGCTTCGTCGATTTGGGAGATATTATCAGCGACCTGTTTGGTGGTCGACGCCGATTCGGCGACTCCCGAGGCGACGATCTGGGCCGCATGGGAAGAATCAGAGATATTCCGGGCGATTTCTTGGGTGGTCATCCGTTGCTGTCCGACCGCGGCGGCGATGGTCCGCGATACGTCGTTGACCACCTGGATCACGTTACTGATCTCACTGATGGATTTGACGGCTTCGCTCGTTGAACTCTGGATGCCTTCGATCCGCATCCGAATGTCTTCGGTGGCGTCGGCGGTTTGCTTGGCAAGCTCTTTCACTTCGGTTGCTACGACGGCAAAGCCCTTGCCGGCGTCGCCGGCGCGGGCGGCTTCGATGGTTGCATTCAGCGCCAGGAGGTTCGTCTGCTCGGCGATGTCCTGGATGGTTTCGATCACTTTTCCGATCTCGTCCGCGGCGGTTCCCAATTGACCGATGTTCTTGTTGCTCGATTCCGTCAATTGGGCTGCGCTGCAGGCCACCGTGGCGGCTTGCTCAGCGTTTTTCGCAATTTCCGCAATGCTGGACGTCATTTCTTCTACGGAGGCAGCCACGGTTTTTACGTTGGAGGTCATTTCTTCGGTGGAGGTGGAAATGTTGACCATGTTGACCGACATGTCTCCCGTGGCACTAACCACGGTCGAGGATTGCTGGGACATATGCTCGGCGGTGACGGCCATCGTGGACGCCGTGGAGGCGAGCTTTTCCGACGAGGTGGATACGTTGCCCGCCTCGTTGGCGACGTTCTGAATAATGCCTCGGAGCTTCTCCACGAAGATATTAAACCATTTGGCCAGCCGGCTTAGTTCGTCCTTGCCGGAGGCGTCGAGCCGCTTGGTCAGGTCGCCTTCGCCCTCGGCGATGTCCTTTAACAGGAGTATGGTCCGGTTCAAAGGGCCGGTGATGGCTCGGGCGATCCACCAGAAACCGCCCATCAGGAAGGCGCAGCCGACCAGGACGATGCCGAGGTTCGTCCACATGACCGTGCGGACCTGCGAAAGGACGTTGCCGTCGGGCACGGAGAGGATCAGTCGCAGGGGCGACGACATTATGGCGTTCTCGGCCGATGCATCATCCGCCGCGCCGAGCTGCTCCGGACCGAGCAACGGATTGAACGTGATGTATTGCGTTGTGCCGTCCACGTCGAAGGGCGTGGTCCGGCCGATATTCTCGCGGTCGGCCAGCCAGGAGGTCAGGTCTTGACCGAAGGATGCCGGGACGGTTTCTCCTTCTGCGGCGGAGGAATACACATTCGTGCCGGCAGTAGTGTTGAAGATCATCGTTTGGGCGTCCGGGAAACCGTTGTTGACGAGGCGCTCGCGGGCGTGGGTCACCCGGGTTTGGAGCCCTGCCGGATCAAGGTAGGCCAGAAAGACGCCGTTGCCTTTGCCCGACGAGTTTTTGCAGGGAAAACTGAACAAGTAGGTCGTCGCAGGGTTCTTGCTGAAGGAATCGAGGACGTCGGAGCGGATCAGCTCCACGGAACGGCCGGTGGTTTGGGCCAGACGTTCCGCCTCCTTGACGATCTGTCCCTTGAGCGCCGCCGCCGAGGAGCCGCTGCCCGAAGCCGCCAGGAGCACCTTGCCCTCGCGATTGGCCAGCAGCAGCAGGCTGAAGTTCCGTGAGGTCGAGGCCAAGTCCTGCAAACGCTTGTCGAGTTCGTCGAGCGTGTCGAACTCGATCCCCAATCCATAGACGTCCTCGGCGGTCCATTTCCAGAAGGAGTCGCGTTGGGCGGAAAGGAACGAGCCGATTTCCCGGGCGTTGCCGTCCGCAATCAGTTGGGCAATATGGTTGCTCGATTGCAGGGACGTCTTCGATTCCGACCAATAGGTGATGGCGCCGATGATGATCATGGGCAAAACGGCGGGAATCAGGATCAAGTTGATCTTCGCGCGGATGCTCCAATCTCTCCACCGTCTGAACTGGGCCAATTTCGTGAATACGGACATCACAAAGTCTCCTTGGGATCGGAAATAAACGTCGAAAAAATGTTTTCAAATCGCGGATCATAAGTTCCGCCTCAACCTCCCCGCGCGGCGGCGGGGGGGCTGGGGCGGAACCTTTTGCCCGGGCGGGTCAAAAGGTTCCGGAAATTTACTCGTCTGAACGGCTCGCGCACTATTCGCCGGCCAGTGGTTCGAGTTGCGTCGGTTGGCCGGCCGTCTTGCGGGCGGCGTCCCATTCCTGGCGGGTGCAAGCGGCTTCGTCGCCGGGCATCGAGTCGATGATCTCGAAGTAGTCCAACTGGTAGCGGTCTTTCATCACTTCCGCCTGCGGCTTGCATTTGACCGTGTACACGGTCTGAACCGATTGGTGGTCGAAATCACGCCACTGTTGCGGATCCTTCAGCGACGTGTAGGTGTATCCTTCCAGGGCCTTGACGAGATCCTTCCCGTCCAACGACTTGGTCCGCTCGGCCGCGTCTTTGAATTG
Source organism: Pirellulales bacterium (assembly GCA_016936015.1). GTDB lineage: Bacteria > Planctomycetota > Planctomycetia > Pirellulales > Thermoguttaceae > JAFGPV01. The sequence goes on along the minus strand of JAFGPV010000146.1, from coordinate 87,760 downwards.
GTGGAGAATCGTGTAGGCCGAGCCGCCCGAGGTGCTCGGATAGCGGTTGTATTTGGCGGCGAAGGCGTCAATAAACTCTTGGCCGCGGGGGTAGTTATATTTGCCGGGAACGCGCCAGCACCAGGGCAAGGCCCCGATCACGCCTTCCATAACCTTCGGGCCGCCGCCTTCGGCCATGCCCAGCGTCAGGTTGGGCACGACAATCTGCATATTCGATTTCAGACCGGCCGCGGTGGCCTGGCGGATGCAATTGGACATATCATTGCCGAAAAGGACCAGCACCAGGACGTCCGGCTTGACGAGTTTGGCCATGGCGACGGCCTTTTGGAAATCCGCGTCCGTCGCCGTGGGAAAGGGCGTGAGCATGCTCTTGTGCTTGCTCTTATCCGTGGTGTCGGTCAATTTTCTCATGGAATCTTCGGTGGTGTGGCCCCACGTGTAGTCGGCTGTGATGTAGAAGTACTTCTTGTTGGGAAAGTTCTTCTTCAAATAGGAGCTGAGGACCTTGGCCGCCATCCACGAGTCGTAGCACTCGCGGAACGTGTACCGGTGGCCGTCCTTGCCCGTGGTGTCGGTCGAGTACGTAAGCGTTCCGAAGAAAGGAACCCCCTTCTCCTGGCAGACTTTACCCGCCGCAACGGCCACGCCGCTGGACGAACCGCCGAAGATCATCTTGGCGCCTTCCTGGTCGATCAGTTCAATCACGTTCGTGGTGGCGATGTCCGGCTTGGACTGCGAGTCGCGCCAGACGATTTCCACCGGTTTGCCGAGGATCCCTCCCGCGGCGTTAATCTCCTCGACCGCCATGTTGGCGGCCCGCCACTGGTCGAGTCCTTCCGCCGCATAGGGGCCCGTCTTCGGATAGTTCAATCCGACCTTCACCGTCTCGCCGCCCGCGGCGATCGTGCAGAAACCGGCGACACAAAGCATGACTACAAAAAAGTTTCTCATTACGCTCTCTCCTCTGGAATAAAAGGAACAGATCTGGAATACACCGGGCAATCCCTTCGCTCGCGGTACTTGACGGTACGATATTGCGTCTTGTTATTACACTAGGTTGATAAAATCACCTGGAGCATTGAAAAAAGCAAAAGAATTTGCGTACCGTCCCCCCCTTCAAGAAAGGATTCTGCCGATTGTGCGACTGGTGCGTATGGTGTCGGAATCAACGATGTTCCCTCCGGTTGCGCTCCGGAGACGTATAATGGCCCCGAGGGGGGTGTTCCGTCCGCTCTCGTTGTCCGTTAGATTGACAAGATCATTCTCCAACCCCTCGGATTGAAAAATGCACGACGTCATCACCTTAGTGCTCGGCGGCGGACAAGGGACGCGATTGTATCCCTTGACCAAGTATCGCTCCAAACCCGCGGTGCCCGTGGGAGGCAAATACCGGCTGATCGACGTCCCGCTGTCGAATTGCATCAACAGCGGGCTGCGCCGCTGCTACGTCCTGACGCAATTCAACTCGGTCAGCCTGCACCGGCACATCCGCAGCACCTACGCGTTCGACGTCTTCGGCGGGGGATTCGTCGAGATCCTGGCCGCCCAGCAGACGTTGGACAACACCAACTGGTATCAGGGGACCGCCGACGCCGTGCGGCAGAACCTCCGCTACCTCGAACAGCCCGGCATCCGCCACGTGCTGGTCCTCTCGGGCGACCAGCTTTACCGGATGGATTATCGCCAAATGCTGTCCACGCACGAGCAGTCGCGGGCCGACGTCACGATCTCCGCCGTCCCGGTCGCCTCGTCGGAGGCGGCGGGTTTGGGGATCATGCGTTTGAACGACAGCGGCCGCGTCACGGGATTTTTAGAGAAGCCGAAGACGCGGGAGGAACTGGAACTGGTCCGCACCGATCCGGCCTGGATCGACCGGCAGGGGATCGCCAGCGGCGGCCGCGATTGCCTGGCGAACATGGGCATCTATCTGTTCAACCGCGATACGCTGGTCGATCTGTTGCGGAAGACCGACTACCGCGATTTCGGCAAGGAGATCTTCCCCACGTCGATCCGCTCCCGGCACGTGCAGGTCCATCTCTTCGACAACTATTGGGAGGACATCGGCACGATCAAATCGTTTTACGAGGCGAATCTGAAGCTCGCCGGACCGCAGGCCCAATTCGACATTCTTTCGCCCCGGCCGCCCCTTTATTCCCGCGCCCGGTTCCTTCCGCCCACGCGACTGGACGGCGCCCAGGTCCACAACAGTCTGGTGGCCGACGGCTCCCGGATCGAGGAGGGGGCGATCATCGAAAACAGCGTCGTCGGCCTGCGGTGTTTCATCGGCCGCAACGTGGTGCTGCGGAACACCGTCCTGATGGGCTACGACTTCTACGAAACGCCCGAGGAGCTTGCCCGCAGCCGTCAGGAAAACCTGCCGCCGCTGGGCGTCGGCGAAGGGACCGTGATCGAAGGGGCGATCATCGACAAGAACTGCCGCATCGGCCGCGGCGTGACGATCCGCAACGGCTCCGGCGCCGAGACCTTGCCCGAAACTCCCTGCGGCATGGTCTGCGACGGCATCGTCGTGATCCCCAAGGGGACCACCCTGCCCGACGGAAAAACCGTGCCCGAGATGATGTGAAATGCGGCGCGTGGAATGTGGAATTCTTTTATTCCATCGTCCCGTCGCCGGTCTCCTCCCGGCTTTCAAACGGACCCGGGGTACTCATCGACCCGGGGGTATCCTTCAACTGTCGGGCGGGCGTCTCCGGTTGGAGCTTTCCTACCGGCCCCATCCTGCCCCCCCTCGGATCCAAGACCGATCCCAAACGGCCGGTTGTGCAGATCGGCCGGTCCCCGCAGACCTGATACACCGGCCCGCAACAATCATAAGGGTGACAGCACATCGTACATCCCGACCCCGAGAAGACCACCCACAATAGACCCGCTCCACCGATCCAAGTGCGCATAAAAATATCCCCCTCTCTCTCGATTGGGCAAGACGCCCGCTCTACATATCTTCGGCCGCAGAACCGCTGCAATCGTTAAATTTTTCCAGGTTTTTCCGGAAATTCTCCCTTGGATATCTACTCCGAGAACATATTGCCCTCCAAGAGCGGGGTGGAGGGGAGGCCGGTTGCAAACTCAGGAGGGCAGGCACTCTTGCCTGCCTTTATAACAGAAGGATATTCGCCCGGGCGCAGGCCTGCAGCATTTCCTCGGGCCAGATTCCGCAGCTCACTTCGCCCACGTGGGCACAGCGGAGGAAGAACATGCAGAGCCGCGATTGGCCGATCCCTCCGCCCATGGTCTGGGGCAACTCGCCGGCGAGGAGCCGGCGATGGAAGTCCAGCTCGGCGCGGTGCGTCAGGTTCCGGATTTTGAGCTGTTCGCTGAGGGTGGAAGCGTCGACGCGGATTCCCATGGACGAGATTTCGAACGCCCGATTCAGCACGGGATTCCACAAGAGGATGTCTCCGTTCAGTCCGCGGCCGCCGTCGGGGCGGTGGGTGATCCAGTCGTCGTAATCTGGGGCGCGGCCGTCATGGGCCTGGCCGTCGGGCAGCGCCGCTCCGATGCCGGTAATGAAGACCGACTTATACTGCCGGCAAATTTTATCTTCCCGTTCGCGCGGGCCAAGATCAGGCCAGCGGGCGTAGAGTTCTTCGGAGGTGACGAACTTGATTTCCTCCGGGAGGATGGGCCGGACGTTCGAGTGCTCCGAGGCGATGTGGAACTCCGTGCGGCAGATGCAGTCGTAGATCGCCCGGACCGTTTCCTGGAGCGTTTCCGCGTTCCGCTGCTCCGGCAGAATGATTTTTTCCCAGTCCCATTGATCGACGTAGATCGAGTGGAGGTTGTCAAGGACCTCGTCCGGACGGACGGCGTTCATGTCGGTATAGATCCCTTCGCCGGGCGCGTAGCCGTAACGGTGCAGGGCCAGCCGCTTCCATTTGGCCAGCGACTGGACCAATTCGACTTCACTCCCGCCGTCCTCCTTCACCCGGAAGCGGACCGGCTGCTCCACGCCGTTGAGATCGTCGTTCACGCCGGTGCCGCTGCGGACGAACAGCGGCGCGGTGACCCGCTGCAAGTTCAAGGCCGCGGCCAGTTGCCGCTCGAAGAAATCCTTGATATCCTTGATGGCGGTTTCCACCGCTTGGGTGCTTAAAACAGGGTGATAATCCGGCGGAATAATTAAGGGAGAGTGCATAAGAATGTGTCTTTTTCACGATTCTACAGGAGAATCACGGTTCAACGAAAGTGGGGGTCCTGCCCGTGCACGGTGAGCGGACACCAGCAAGCCAAATCCCCGCTTCATTAGAGCTTCTAACAAAATGAGGATCAATTGTCCCCGGCGAGACATCGGGGATTGACGACTCGCCGGGGGCTGAAGGGGTGGGAAGTATTTTACCCTCGCCGCCGCCGGAAGGTCAGGAGGACGGCCGCGGCGGCCATTGCCAGCAGGAGCGGCGTGCCCGGTTCAGGAACCGGCGCCACGTTGCCCGACGCCAACGGCGCAGGACCGCCGATGATTAACGTCGAGCAACGGATCGAAGGAGCGCTCAAGTCCGTATCATCGCCGACGAAGACGTCGCCGGACTGCACGGGATTGGAGCCAATCGGTCCCGTGACGTGGGTGACCGGCGTACCTGGCATCCCGCCTTTGACGGAGAACACCGTGCCGGGGCCGAGCAGGATCGACGAGTCGGGATGGAGGTCGCCCGTGGCGTCCAGCGCCAAGATGCCGGCCATCACCAAGGTGTCGCCGGAGTAGGAGTTCTGGCCGCTCAAGGTCAGATTCCCGGGGCCATTCTTGATCAAGACGCCGCCGCCGCTGATAACGCCGGCATAGTTCTGATCCGAAGCGTTGTTATAGACCAAATTGGAGTGGTTGACGATGTCGCCGATCACGGACCCGTCGACGATTCCGTCGCCCAGTTGCAGGGTTCCGCTGTCGATGACCGTATCGCCGGTATAGTTGCTGCCGCCGAGCAGCGTCAGGGTGCCGTCGCCCTTGACCGTCAGGCCGCCGCCGAGGCCGTCGCCGTCCTGGAGGGGGACGGCCACGCTGACGTTGAAGCCTGGCGAAACGGTGTCGATGGTCGCTCCCCCGGCGAAGACCATGACGTTGAGGATGCCCGGAGCGCTGGTGCCCCAAAGATCGTAGGTGCCGACGAAGTGGGCGCCGGGAGGATCATTGCCCGCAGCCTGCAAGGTCCCGCCTTTGAAATTCACGGTGCCGTTGCCGCCCGCCAAACTGCTGACGTACGGCGTCGAAACGGTGCCGCCGACGTTCATGTCCAGGGCGCCGATGCCGCCCATGCCGACGATGATTCCGTTGTTGCAGGTCACCAGGCCGGGCGCCGCGGTGGGAGACTCGCCGACCCTGACCGCGCCATTGCCGAACGAACAGCCGATGGCGATGGCCTTACTGGTGGGGGCGCCCGGCATCGGGTCGGTGTGGGAGAACGTTCCTCCCTGGAGGTTCACATTGGCCATGCCCGTGGTGGAATTGCCGACGTAGACCCAACCCTGGCTCACGCTCAACAAGGCGGCGTCGTTGAGATTAAATAGAGCCGTCCCGACGGAACCTAAGGAGAGATCGCCGACTTGGTAGTAGGCGGCATTTTGGAACATGTCCAGGGTGGCGTTGGAGGCGACGTTCCCCTCGCCCCACCAGGCGTTGCAGGTAACGTTGACGTTGGAAGTGCCGGCCAGGGTCCATTGAGCCACCCCTTGATTATACGCCACGTTAAATCCCATGAAGCTGCTGGGAGGATAGTTGACGGTCAGGGACGAGTTGTTGTTCATCGTCCACGTGGCAGGTCCGGGATCCGCGAGTTGTCCGGCGGGAACGTAGGCGAAGTCGAAAGTGCCATTGATGACGTTGACTGAGGAATTGCCGTTCATCGTGACGTTGGCGGCGGCCATGTTGACGGCGCCGTTGAAGGTGCCGTTCTGGATATTAATGGCGTCGCCGGCGTTCATCGTCAAAAACGCGTTGCCGCTGCCCGAACCCGTGCCCACCGTCATCGAGGACGTGTTCACCGTGCAACCCCCATTCATGGTCAGCGCGGCGTTCGTCCCGCCGGGGGCGGCGACGGTCACGGAATTATTCGTGGTCGTCAGCGTCGAATTGGGGCCTAAAAAGACGTTCCCATTGTTGACCGTCAGCGATCCGCAGACGTTCGAGGCGCCGGTGAGGTTCAAGTTGCCGGCGCCGAGCATGATAAGGCTGCCGGGCGCGGCGCCGCCGGTGGTCATCGACCCGCCGTAGGCCGCGGCATTGATCACCCCGCCGCCGTCGATGTTGCCGGAGATCGTCGCATTGCCGGCGCCGGTAACGGTCACGTCGCTGATTACGGTATGGACCGGGCCGGTAACGTTCAGCGACATGCCGACGGCGACGTGCCAGATCTGCGGGCCGCCGATGGTCAGAGGCGAATTGATCGTCGCGCTCTGGTAGGCGTAGATCCCGCCGGCGGTGACCGTCAGCGGGCCGCCGGAAATGGAGTATCCGGGGGTGAGAAACGTCAAGCCGTGAGCGATGGCGGTGCTCGTGATGTTGATTGCCGGGCTGGTGTCCACGCCGTTGAAGACGGCCTGCACTTCCTGGTTGAGCCAGGTGAAAGGCGTTCCGCCGATCAACCAGTTCGCCGTGACGAGGTCCCAGTTTCCGGCGCCCGTGTCGGCCCAGGTGGCGGTGGCCGCGGTGCCGGTGTAATCGGTTCCTGCGATGTTGTACATCGGTCCGGTGTAATACACCGCGCCGTCGATCGCGCTAACGTCGGTCGCGGATGTCGGCCGGGCGGCGTAGGAAATGGCGCCGTAGCCGGTGCCGCTGAAAGGCGGATTTCCCGCGGGAGGCCAGGTGGTTCCCCAGCTATTTTTCACGATCCAATAACCGCCTCCGGGGGCGGCCATGGTATCTTGAAAACCGACCACCACCACGTCGTGCAGGCCGTTCGAGGTGCCGGGAGGAGGGATATACCAATCGGCATTGGCATCCATGGTCATGACCATCGGTCCGTACGTCATGAGATAATTTTTCACGTCGTTTACCGACGTTCCGATGAAATTCTGATTGGAGGTGCTTTGCCAGACGCGGCTTGGCCATCCGGGCATCAAGGGCCAACCGGACGACGGATACGTTCCCGTCCAGGGGCTCTCCGCCTCCGAGACCACGCCCGTGGAGGTAAAAAAGTCCAATGCCTTATGAGACCATCCTCCCGTCAGGCCGCCTAGAGTTCCCACGTCGATGAGGTGTTGTTCGGAGACGTCCGGTTGGAAGGAGTTGTCGTTCCGCGTCAGCATGTACTTGGCCTCCAAAGCGCCGCAGGAGGCGAAGGACCAGCAGGCGCCCGTGGTTCCCTGATTTTTCACGGAAGTCAGCCAGCTTTGACCATTGAAGCTGGTCCAATCGAAAGAAGTTTGCGCCGGCGCAAGGATGGGCGTCAGCACCGCGGCCGCGAGAGCAAGAACCGTCCAGCGGCAAACTTGCTTTACCCCATCGAGCGTGCTTCTCATAACTTAGGTCCTTTCGAAAAACAAAGTAGTTCAAGCAATCGAGAAAGTCCGACTATATGAACGAAAATGCGAGGAGGCATCTTCCAGTAGAAGGCCGACGAAGAAACCTTCACAGAGGTCTTCGAGCCGCCCGATCCCTTGCCGGGCAATCCACAAGAGGTTTCATGGTCCACGCAAGCGACGCTACCTCGTCTCATTCAAGAACCGGCATCAAGGGCAGAATATTAAAAGACGAGAAGTCATTAAATCATTTAATAGATGAAAAGTGATTATCAATTAAAAATTTTTCATAATTATAATGATCAACATGGTCATTGTAAATCTCTCCACCAGAAAAGGGAATATCTCGGAATATCGCCTAGGTCTGAGGAAGGCTGCCGAGGGCGTTCCCTTCAGGTCCAAATTCCAGGATCATTGCGGCTACTTCCCGGCCCGGATGTCGTAGGCGTGCAAGACGTTTCCGTGCCGCAGGTAGAGCCGGCCGCCGCAGACGACCGGGTGGGCCCAGGTTGGTCCCTGCCCCCCCTCGGCCACGCGGAATTGGCTCACTATTTCCAGTTTCTCGGGCGTGGCCGGCGCCAAGCCGACATTGCCCTTTTCACTCCACATGTAGAACATACCGTCGGCGTAGGTGAGCGAACCTTTGCCTACACCCCTTTCTGCGTATTGTGTCGCGCCGTCCTTCCACGCCAGGCAGATCCACTTGCCCCGGAAGGAGGAGCCGTAGAGGTAGCCGTCAAGCAGCACCACGCCGCCGTGATGATTGTCCAGGTCCTTCGACGTCCACACGTTTTTGACGGAGGCCTTCCGGCCGTTGACCGTCAGTTGCAGCATCTCCGAACCGGAACCGTAGCCCGAGGTGATGAAGATCCGGCCGTCGTGGAAGATCGGCGAGGTGGCGTTGATGTCGTACGCGGTTTCATGGGGATATTGGAACAGCAGGTCGCCGTTGTCGGCATTCACGCCGATCAGGCCCTTCTGACTCATGGTAAGGAGGATCCGCAGCCCTTGATATTCGATTAGCACGGGCGTGGCGTAGTTGGCCAACTGGTCCGTCGATTTCGTGGTCCACACGGTCTTGCCCGAGCGCTTGTCCAGCGCCGCGACGCTCGCTTTCTTTCCGCCCGGACAGCAAATAACGTGCTTGCCGTCGATGAGCACCGATTCGGCCAGGGCCCAGGTGATGTTCTTGGCGTCGAACCGGTCGAGGATATTCACGCTCCAGATCTTCCGGTCGGTTTTTGCGTCGAGGCAGACGACCTGCCCTAGGGGGCTTTCGTGGTAGACGCGGCCGTCGTCCACGGTGGGCGTGCCCCGCGCGCCGGGGTACTTGCGTTTGTCCGTCCAGGCCTCGCCCGCGGGCATTTGCCACAGGATTTTGCCCGCCAGGTCCAGCGCGGTAACTGTGGTCTCGTCGTTGACGTTGCCGGAGACGTAGATCAATCCGCCGGCGATCGAGGGGAAGCCGAATCCATCGCCGATCCCCTTGGCGGTCCACAGCAGCGGGGGGCCTCCCTTGGGCCATTTCTTCAGCAGTCCGGTCTCGGTCGAGAGGTTGTCCCCCTTCGGCCCGTTGAACCGCGGCCAGGAGGCGGAGGTCTCCGCTGTCCCGGGCGCAGGATCGGCTGCCGCAGGGGAGTCCGGCGGCGCGTCGACCTCCGCGGACGGCAAGCGGACGGCCTCGTCCCCCGTCTTCCCGCAGGCGGTAACCGCCGTCAACATCAGCCCGCTAATCCCGATCAAGGCCAAGTTCTGAAGTCTGTGCATAATTTTCCCTTTGCTTTTCCATGAATTATACGCACCGCTGTATGGTAAAATACAGTATGCCTCCATTGTACTGCAAATGGTTTTCTCTGCGAATTCTGCCATTAATTATCCTTGTCGCGGGATCGGGATGGGGCGGATTCCTCCCTCCGCTTCGGGCTGACGAACTGCTCCAAACGATAGAGAACGTGCAGGCGAAGTACGCTGCGGACTTGAAACAACTGGCCGACGACTGCCGGCGGAAGGGGCTGGAGGACGAGGCCCGGAAGACCCGGGCCGTGCTCGAGCCGCGGGATCCGACGCGGTTTTTTGTCCCGGTCTTGCCCCAGAAAGCGGGCCCGCCGGCCCTGCCCGACGGCGCGCCGCCGGCGGTGGTCGAGTGGCATCAGCAGTTCAGCCGCCTGCGGCGCGAGCAGGGCGAGGCGCTCTTCGACCTGGCGCGGCAGGCGCTGCGCAACCGCCGGGCCGCTTTGGCCATCGAACTGCTCCTAAGCGCGGTGGCCGCCGATCCGGACAACGAGAGCGTCCGCCGCCTGCTGGGCTATCAGAAATATCAAGACCGGTGGCGGACGCCCTACGAGATCAGAAAACTCCGCGCCGGCCTGGTCTGGGACGACCGTTTCGGCTGGCTGCCCAAAACCCATCTGAAGCACTACGAGGCCGGTGAGCGTTACCGGGGCGGCCGGTGGATCCCGGCCGAAGAGGACGCCCGGCGACGGCAGAAGCAACAGTTCGGCTGGGAAATCGATACCGAGCACTATCACATCCGCACCAATCACAGCCTCGAGGCCGGCGTGGACCTGGGCGTAAAACTCGAACGGCTTTACCATCTCTGGCAGGGGATATTCCTCCGCTTCTACGCCTCCGAGGCGGAGATGCTCGCCTGGTTCGACGGCCGCTCCCACGCCCTGCAAAGTCCCGGCGCCCGGCGCCAGGTCGTCTATTTCCGCGACCGTGCCGATTACAACCGGTTCCTCGGCCCCTCCGTGCCGGGCATCGAAAAGTCGATCGGCTATTATTCGCAGGCCGTGGAGACCGCGTTCTTTTTCGCCGGGCCCGACAGCGACGACCGCACGCTCTACCACGAGGCCACGCACCAACTGTTCCACGAGTCCCGGCCGGTAGCCCCCAACGTCGGCGCCCGGGCGAACTTCTGGATCGTCGAAGGGATCGCGCTGTACATGGAGACGCTCAAAATCCAAGACGGATTCTACGTCCTCGGCGGCGCCGACGACCAGCGGATGATTGCCGCCCGCTACCGGCTGCTCCACGACAATTTCTACGTCCCCCTGGCCGAATTCTGCGGCTACGGCATGTTGCGGTGGCAGCACGACCCGAACGTCCCCAAGCTCTACAGCCAGGCGGCCGGCCTGGCGCAGTTCCTCATCCACTACGACCACGGCCGCTACCGCGACGCCCTGGTCGCCTACCTCTCGACCGTCTACTCCGGCCGCGACGCCCCCGACACGCTCTCCGCCCTGACCGGCGTCTCCTCCGAGACACTGGACGCCCAGTACCGCGAGTTCATGGAGAAGAACGACGGGCCGACGGTGGATGAGAAATGAGACGCGATCTCTCGATAGTTCTCGTTACGGAATACGGCGCTACCCTTTTGTCATTCGGAGCGCAGCGAAGAATCCTGCCCTTTCAGATCCTTCGCTCCGCTTAGGGTGACGAAAAGCGTTTTTCCGCAACAGGAACAAATTAAAATAGGTCTCTTTGCCCACTAGAATCCTGCTTCACTGCTTCTCGCCAAAATTTCAATCCCAGATCACTTCTTGAAGCATAAATTAATCGATATAGGGGCTGACTTCGGCGACAGATCACTTTCTCCTCAAAATGCAAATATCCCAATAATCTTTTCATCTGTTTTTTATAAATCTCAGCAAACATCTTTCGAATGTTGACTGCATCAGGATTATCGAGATTTTTAAATTCCTCTCGCCAATTTGAACTTTCTCCTAAGACTTGATCCAATTTCGATTTAGGATCCGTCCAATAAACATGTTTGAAATTACGAATGATGTCATAGGCGTCTGCGAAAAGGACAACAAAATCCGCTCGCTTTCTCTGTGCAATTTTCTCAATCGTTCTGAATTGTGCATCCAATCCTTTGGGATCAACAAAAGTTAAAGTCAAAGTGCGGTCAGGAATGGAAGCAATAATTCGATCAATCAACAGGTTGCAATCACCAGAAAATACTTCAATTAATGATTGAGTTCCGGAACGTTCGAGTCGAGTATTACATGCGTCTGAAAGTGTGGGATCCTTTTCACATACAATGATCTTCTGGAATGGTTTTATTGCATGAGCAGCAATAATCGCAGATCCAGGAAATCGTCTTTTCGATCCTTTGAGCATGCAAATTCCGGCACCCCCAAAGAGGTCCAGGTAAACCAAACCACCGGGAAATGCACGATGCCCCGTCATAGCCGCTGTTGTTATATCAAGATATTTTTTCCAAAAATAAAGCTTGTCTTCGGTCCATTTTCCAGCTTCTTCCCAGGTTGGAAGACCATCTGGGTTTTCGTACTTTTCACATAACTCAAGCCACAAGTCGCGGGCGCGCCCCATGGTTTACCTCATCATTGACTGGCATTTCTTCAAACAATTGCCCGTTGAGTTCCCGTCCGAATCGCGATTTATTAACACCACCCCATTGTTTGAAGAAGAACGGCACTTCTTTTTCTTGGCATTGGTCTCGAATCTGGAAGACCCAGGCAGGTTCGAGGCGGCGGGCTTTCGGGCCGGATTCGCCGCCGACGATAACCCAGTGGATTCCGGTGAGAGGCAGATTTGGAATCGGGCCCAAGAGAGGCTCCAACGAGAGGAACCGAATGGCGACGGGGATTTGCAATAGATGGTTGATGCGATCAAGATAATCGGCATTCTCGACCGAAGTGCCCATCCACACGTTGGACGGCCATGAGAGTTGCGGAGCCAACTTTGCGGCACGTTCCGGACGCTTGGTAAGAACTTGAAACGTATGGTGTGCCGCGCTTTCCATCACCGAGAAACAGCGCTGGATAAATTCCCTTGGAACCTCTTTGTGAAATAGGTCGCTCATCGAATTTACAAAAATCATCCGCGGCTGCTTCCAGTGCAGCGGCACTTCCACAACATCCGGTTGGAGCGTAAGTTTGAATGCGTGGCGGTAGCGACGTTGTCCCATCGCCTGGAGCCGTTTTGCCATCCGTTCCGCATAACAATGTGCACAACCGGGGCTGATTTTTGTACAACCAGTCACCGGATTCCAGGTCGATTCGGTCCACTCAATGGAAGAGTTTTGTGCCATGAAGTTCTCTCCGCTGGATAATGCGCGGGAAAATACCATTTTAGATGAACCGAAACAAGATGAAAAATGCTCAATCTTTGATTTTTCAATCTATGAACATTAGTATATATTATCCAGTCCCGGAGTCAATAGCCGAAGATAGAAAAGCGGGAAATATCCTTCATTCATTCAATTCATCCGCGTCCCTCTCCAGCACCGCCCAGGCGGGATAGGTGTCGTCGCGGCCGGTTTGGGCGTGCCAGAGGATGCGGTTCAGGGTGTCTTCGTCGGCCTGGTCGACGTCGTCCAGGGGCAGCTTCAAGGACGCCTCGGCCCAGCGGCGTTGGGCGGGATCTTGGATGGCGGAAATGGCCGGATTCAGGCGGTCTAACGGGATGTGGTTCTTGACCGCCGTGTAGGGCGTCAGATCGGGCCGGTCGGAAAAGCAGCTTGCCATCGGCGTGGCCGAGGCGTCGAACTGGTTCATCGGCGGCAGGCCGAGGATCTGCTCGATCGAGCGGACCATGCTCGTCTGGTTGTAGTTGGTGCTGTCGACCCCGCGGCGGCGGCTGTAGGGGCTGACGACCAGCGCCACGGTGCGGTGACCGTCGATGTGGTCGAAGCCGTTCTGCGGGTCGTCCTCGACGACGAAGACGCACGTCTCCGGCCAGAATTTGGAACGGCTCAGGGCCTCGATGATCCGGCCCAGGGCCAGGTCGTTGTCGGCCACGGCGGCCTCGGGCGTCGGCATTCCCGGCCGGGTGCCGGCGGTGTGGTCGTTCGGCAAAAGCATGATCATCAGGTTCGGCAGGTCGTCGCGCCGCTCGAATTCCCGCAATTCTCGGATAAATTGATCAGCCCGATACTGATCGGAGACGATGCCCGGGAACCCGATGGCCGTCGGGCAGATGTGCGGTTGGAGGGTCTTGATGGAAGCCCTCGCCCGGATTTCGATCTTTCCGGTCCCGTCGCGATAATCCCGGTAGCAGTCCAAGAACGTCGGCGTTCCGGTGCGTAGCGGGTCCTTCCAGCGGACCGTGGCCTTGACGAACTCGCCGTACACGCGGAGCGAGCGGCGGTGCTCCAGTGCGTTGTCCCAGATGAAGCCGCTGCGGGCGTAGGCCATCGCGTCGCCGCCCCAATACGGATAGCTCCGCGGCCAGCCGCCGAACGATTTTTCGATGTAATCGGTGGCGAAGGCCTCGTCGGTCCACTGGTGCCCGTCGGCGCTGATCACCCCGCAGCAGTAAAAATTATCCAGCAGGACGAACTCGCGGGCGAGCCGGTGGTGATTGGGCGTCACCCGGTCGCCGAAGATGCACAGATCGGCGCAGCCCTCGCCTTCCGGCAGGTCGCCGAACACTTGGTCGTAGGTGCGGTTCTCCTTGATGACGTACAGCACGTGCTTGAAGACCGACGGTTCGCCGAGCCGCTCGGGGACGGGCCGGGGCGGGGCGTCCGGGCGGGGTTTTGCCCGGGCTTGTTCCGCTACGCTGAGCCGGTTGTTGGCCAGCACGGCCGCCGTCTGCCGCGGAAGGTCTTCGTCCTTGGGCAAGGGGATCAGCGAGACCGTTCCCGTGTAGTCCTTGACAAAGTATCCCCAGACGTTTTTCCCCTTGACTTTGCGGATTCCCGCCACCTCGGTGCTCTGGGCGAAACCTTTTTCGATCCCTTCCTTGAGATCGGCCTTCCGCTGGGGAGTCAATCCCTCCTCGATGTTCCGCGAGCCGATCCCCTTGACGTTGGCCACGCAGAGTTGATGCCGCTGAGGATCATAGACCAAGCCGGCCGGGTACCAGCCGGCCGGTAGAAAGCCGAGCAGGCGGGACTTCGGCGGATCGAAGGCGATAACCGCCACCGCGTTGTTCGTGCCGTTGGATACGTAGAGCCGCTTTCCCTCCGGGCCGAAGGCCAGGGCATTGGGGGAACTGCCCCACGGCAGCTCCGACGACGGTCGGGTGAGGATTTCTTCCACGACCTCGTCGCGCCGGGTGTCGATGATTGCAACAACGTCGGCGTTGGCGCAGGCCACGCAGACGCAGCGGCCGTCGGGCGAGGCGGTCAGGCCCGAGGCGTGCGGACCGACGACAATCTCCTTGATCGCCTTGCCCGTAACCGGATCGACCACCGAGACGGAACCTTCGGAGGCGATGCGCCTTTTCGGATCGACACGGACCCGGGCGGCGGACCCGGAAGGTCCCGTCGGATCGTCCGGCCCGGGATGCCGCCCCGCCCAATTGCTGACGTACACCTTTCCCTGGACGCACACCACGTCGTAAGGCGCGTTGCCGACGGGGATCCGTCGCAGTTCGCGGCCCGAGGCCAGGTCCACTTCGCCGATCTCGTTGCACCTGTTCTGGACCACCCACAGCGTCTTCCCGCCGGGATTGATCGCCAAACCTGAAGGTATCGCCCCGGGCGACTTCCGGCTCCGCCGCGGCGAAAGCGGGATCGATCGCGACTTGACGAGTTTTCCCGTTGGGGACTGTCCCGATTTTTCCGCGGGAAAAATGGGACTGTCCCTTTTCCCCGTTCCCGGTGTCGCCGAAATACTGTAGGCCTCGATTTTTCCCTGCAAGCTCGACGCCAGCAGTTCCTTGCCGTCCGGAGTAAAAACAATCCCGGTAAAGCTGCCGGCGATCGGCGCACTGTCCGTCACCCGCTTTGCGTCCAGGTCGATCAGCAAAACGCGGTCGTGCCCCAGCACGCCCAGCCACCGCCGGTCGGGACTCAGCGCCACGGCCGTCGGCCGGAAAGGAAATCTGACTTGCTCTCCCAGCGGCGAGAGGACCTGGTTGGTCGGCACCACGGTTCGCCCTTCCGCCGTCTCCCCGACCCGCAGTCGATCGTAATCTTCCGCCGATTTCGCCCCCGCTTGTCCTTTTTTCTCCGCGTCGTCTTTCGGCGGCAGGCCGGCAAGGTGGAAGAAATTTTGGAGCAGGATTTTTCCGTCGAGGTGTTCCTTGTCGTACTTCTCCGGGTGGAATTGCACGCCGTAGAGGAGCCGCCGGGGGTGCTTGATCGATTCGATGCGGCACTCCGCCGTGCCCGAGAGGATCACGAAATTGGCCGGCAGCCGTTTGATTTCGGCACAATGGCCCAGGTGGAAGACCGGCGGGTCGCCGCACCCGGCCCACAGCGGATCGGTCCGGACGATGGGAACGGGTAAAAAACCCGATTCCTTGAAATAGCCGGGCATGTACTCCGGGTCGGGATCCTTTTCGCCCGGCTTCAGCCGCCGCATCTTGGCGACCGGTTCCCCGTAGGCCTCGGCGATCAACTGGTGGCCGCGGCACAAACCGAGGATCGGCTTGTCGGTGCGGCGGATCACGTCGATCAGCTCCCAACTCGGCGGCTCGATCATCTTGCCCGACTGGCCCATGATCAAGACGGCGCGAATATTCGGATTGTCGAAATCGCTCCGCACAATCTGCGTATAGTGGACGATCAGGCAGGGCGTGCCCGACAGCTTCTCCATCCGCCGGCGGAACTGCCGCAGCCCGTCGCTGTGCCGCTTCCCGGCCGGTTCCTTCTCGGTCTGCAAAATCAGGTCCGGATTCTCCATGTCGATGCCGCAGACCACGGGCCGGTCGGCCGAGCGGAGCCGCTCCGGCGGATCGACCAGGTCTTTCAGCTTGGCGTCGGCCTTGGCCCGCAGGGCCTGCAAATACGCCGGCGCCGTCCGCTCGACGTCGATGCCCGCCAGACGGAAGAAGTTTTGCAGCAGCGCCCGGCCGTCGGTGTGATAATAATCGTACAACTCGGGCTGGAACCGGACGCCGTAGACCGGCCGGTCCTTAACCCGCACGACCTGCGGCTTGCCGCCCTTTGATTCGGCCAGTACCTCGAACTCCCCGGGCACTTTAATTTCCGCAATCGCCTGCTCCTCGGGCATCAGCAGCTCGTCGGGCATCCCGGCAAAAAGCGGATCGCGCGGGGACTGTCCCGATTTTTCAGGGGACTGTCCCAATTTTTTCGTAGAAAAAATGGGACTGTCCCCTTTTATTGTTCTGACGTGCACCTTAATCCATTTGCAATCCCAATGATCAAAGGACCAGTCCGTCTTGTTCATATTCCCCTCTCCCAAAACGGGAGGCTTAGCTGTTCTGGTAGTCCCCTCTCCCTTTGGGAGAGGGTTAGGGTGAGGGCTGCTTTCCTTCACATTCGCCCTCACCCCCTGCCCCTCTCCCAGTGGGAGAGGGGAGTTGGGCGAGTCCGCCCGGCAAAGCAGCCGCATCCCGCCGGAGACTGCCAGCAGCGGCTTATCCGTCTCGCGAATCCACCGGGCAACCTCCCCGGCCTGTTTCTCGTCCGGTTGCAGCGGCGCGGCGACCACGACGGCCTTCACCACCGGGGACTGTCCCAATTTTTTCGCAGATAAAATGGGACTGTCCCCCTTGCCCGCTTGAAAATCCTGGACCACCACGCACTTCAATCCCGAAATCTCCTCCAGCCGATCCTTAAACCAGCGGACCTCTTTCTGCCGCGTTACCAGATCCAGTTCCTCCACCACCGCGGGATCCGGCAGGTCGATCAACACGACCACCGGCCCCTCTTCGGCAGCCGACAGCCGGAAACAGCCAACGGCCAAAAGAAACACGGCCATCCAGAAACTGTTTAGCCCCGGCACTTGTGCCGGGCGTGCATGGCAAGACGCCCTCCACCCGGCACAAGTGCCGGACATAATCTGTCGGTTTTTCATGGTTCTATTGAGGGAGAAAAAAGAGAAAAATGTACGCCAAGCTCCTGGCCGGAGGCCGGCAAGCTCACCCAGTTCTGGGCAGCGCCCTGGGGAAAAAACTCCCCTCGCCCGTTACGGGAGAGGGGCAGGGGGCGAGGGCCTATTGCGGAAAAACCCTAATATTGTTTTTTGACAGCTCTAAAGGGGAGCGGTTTTCAGTGCGGCCTCTTCTTCCCTCGCCGCCAAGTGCATACCACCGCCATTATAACACCGCTCCCCAAGAGAACCAACGCCGCCGGCTCCGCCACGGAAACCGCCGCGGCACTGGCTCCCGCCCCGCCGATGATCAACGATCCCTGAAACTCCTTTGCACGCTCTGCGTCCCCTGCGTCCAATCCCATCTTCGTGCTCTTCGTGTCCTTCGTGGAAAAAGTCCTCTCCCCTTCTTGCGTCCGCCCCCCGTTTTCGGTATAACTCCGGCATGAGTCCTCTGGAAGCGTATTTGGCGGAATTACGCGACATTCGATCGACCGGGGCGAACGTTCCCGAAACGTCGTTCTACCCCGCGCTGTCGAACCTCTTCAACGAAATCGGCAAGACGCTGAAGCCCAAGGTCCGGTGCATCATTAACATTGCCAACCGGGGATCGGGCCTGCCGGATGGCGGATTGTTTACGGCCGATCAGTTCCAGCGTCAATCGGACAACGAGCCGAGGGCGGGGCAGCTTCCGGCACGGGGGGCGATGGAGGTCAAGGGGACAAAACCCGAAGTGAAGATGATTGCGGCAAGCCAACAGGTCAAGGGATACTTGAAGACTTACGGCATCGTTATTGTGACGAACCTGCGGGAGTTTTTGATTGTGGAGCGGGGCGGGAACGGGCATTTCGCGGAGCGGGAGTCGTTCGCCCTGGCCGAGAGCGAGCAGGATTTTTGGCGGAACAAGGCAGCGCATCCGCGGGCGACGGCCCAGGCGAAGGGGGAGCAGTTTGTCGAGTTCCTGAAGCGGGCCTGTTTGCACGCCGCCCCGCTGAGCAATCCAAAATATGTGGCGTGGTTCCTGGCTTCCTACGCCCGCGACGCCCTCTACCGGGTCGAGCAACAAAAGGAACTTCCCGCACTGCAAACCGTCCGTTCCGCACTGGAAGACGCCCTGGGAATGAAGTTTATCGAGGAGAAGGGGGAGCATTTTTTCCGGTCCACGCTGGTGCAGACGCTTTTTTATGGGGTGTTTTCGGCATGGGTCCGCTGGCACAAGGACAATCCCAGCGCTAAAGCGAAATATGACTGGCGGACTGCGGAATGGACGCTTCACGTGCCCTTCATCCGGACTTTGTACGAAGAGGTGTCCAAGTCGAGCCGGTTAGGAGCATTAGGATTGGTGGAGGTGCTGGATTGGGCGGCGGGTGTGCTGAACCGTGTGGAACGGGGCGAGTTTTTCCAACGGTTTGAGGACGAGCACGCGGTTCAGTACTTCTATGAGCCGTTCTTGGAGGCTTACGATCCGGAGTTACGGAAGGAATTGGGCGTTTGGTACACGCCGCGGGAGATCGTCAAGTATCAGGTGGCCCGGGTGGATCGGGTTTTGCGGGAGGAATTGGACTTGCCCGACGGATTGGCCGATCCGAAGGTCATTGTATTGGACCCCTGCTGCGGAACGGGCACTTATTTAATCGAAGTACTGCACAGCATCGCGGACACGTTGCGAGACAAGGGGGGGGACGCTTTGGTGGCGTCGGATTTGAAAGAAGCGGCAATGGGCCGCATATTTGGATTTGAAATTTTGCCTGCGCCGTTTGTGGTTTCACACCTGCAATTGGGATTGATGCTGCAAGCCCAAGGGGCGCCATTATCGCCAAAGAGGAATGAGCGAGTTGGCGTCTATCTGACCAACGCCCTGACCGGCTGGGAACCGCCCAAGGGTCCCAAACAACAAGTGATGTCCTGGGCCGAACTACAAGAGGAGCGCGACGCTGCCGAGCACGTCAAGCGAGACAAAAAAATACTTGTTATCCTAGGTAATCCTCCCTACAACGCCTTTGCGGGCGTCAGCCCTGAGGAGGAACAAGGGCTGGTCGAACCGTACAAGAAAAACCTCAATACGCCCGTCAGTGCCGGCGGCTGGGGCATCAAAAAGTTCAACCTTGACGATTTGTACATCCGTTTTTTCCGTTTGGCCGAGCGGCGGATAGCGGAGATGACCGGCAAGGGCATTGTGTCGTTTATCTCCAATTTTTCTTATCTTGGCGATCCTTCCTTTGTCGTGATGCGTCAGAGGTTCTTGTCCGAGTTTGACAAACTGTGGCTGGACTGTTTGAACGGGGACAGCCGAGAGACCGGCAAGTTGACGCCCGAGGGCAAGCCCGATCCTTCGGTATTTTCCACGGAATACAACCGTGAAGGGATCCGCGTGGGGACGGCGGTCTGCGTTATTGTCTGCAAGGGCAAGTGCAAGCGTAAGCCGACCGTCCGTTTCCGGCATTTTTGGGGCGTAAGCAAGCGTGCCGATCTTTTAAAAAGTCTTGCCGCGAAGCGATTCGACAAAGCCTATGAGTTAGCCCATCCATGTTCGGAAAATCGTTTTTCGTTTCTACCTGAAAACGTGGCCGCCCATTACACGGATTGGCCCAAGGTTATTGACTTTTGCGCGGTGTCGCCGTTCAACGGTCCAGTCGAGCGTAGAGGATGTTCACTCATCTCAATCGATCAAAAGGCATTAGAAGAGCGGATGGCGGCTTATTTTGATCCTGCCGTTGGAGACTCCGAGGTCGCACTGCTCCATTCATCGTTAATGATGACAGGAAACCGGATCGTCGGTCCCAAGGCTCGTGAAAAATTGTTGAAGGAACATAGGTTTAGCAGGACTCATCTGGCGCGATACCCATTCAAGGCGTTTGATATAAGGTGGAGTTACCTCGCCAATATTCGCCCGTTGTTTAGTGAGCCAAGTCCTCAACTTCTCAAACAACGGTTTGCAGAGAACGCATTTTTCATCACGCGCGACACTGCGGACAAATCGCCGGAAGGGCCGCCGTTTTTCTTTTCCCGGCTCGTGTGCGATTACGACGCAATTTCCGGCCATGCCCGCCATTTTCCCATCTTGCTGAAGAATGGATCGCGATTGGAAGAGGAGGCCGAGGCCACGCTCTTTGCCGCCTTGGGCGAGAAACCCGAGGTGGATGAAACAGTCGCCAATTTGTCGGCAAAGGCCCGAGATTACCTGCAAGAATTAAAAGTCATAAATCCAGACTCCGACGCGCGAACGGCAGGTATGATTTGGCTGAATGCCCTGGCCGTCGGCTACAGCCCGGCCTATTTGAACGAGAACGCCGACGGCATCCGGCGCGATTGGCCGCGGATTCCGCTTCCCGGCACCGGAAAGGCCCTCACGGCGTCGGCGACGCTGGGCGGGCAACTCGCGGCGTTGCTGGACACCGAGAACGAGGTGCCCGGCGTAACGTGCGGAAAGCAATCTACTTTATTCAAGAGCATAGGGCAGATCAGCAAAGCCGGAGGGGGGCAACTCAACTCAACCGGCAGCGACTTGGCCGTAACGGCCGGCTGGGGGCACGCGGGCAAAGGCGGCGTGACGATGCCCGGCAAGGGACGGATCGTTTCCAGAGAATACGACAAGGCGGAAAGGGACGCCATCGGAGAAGCCGCCAAGGAGCGCGGATTGACGGTCGAGCAAATGCTTTCACTGCTCGGGAAGACCACGTGCGACGTGTATCTGAACGACGTCGCCTATTGGAAAAACATTCCGGCGAACGTGTGGGGATATTACATCGGCGGCTATCAGGTCATTAAAAAGTGGTTGAGCTACCGGGAAGAAGAACTCCTCGGCCGGGCGCTCACGCCGGAGGATGTCCGCGAAGTGATGAACATGGCCCGGCGGCTGGCGGCGATCGTCCTTCTGCAACCGGCCTTGGACGAGAACTACCGCCGCGTCAAAGAAGATACATACGCCTGGCCGGGTGATCTGAAAACATAGCCAAAACCACGGGCAAGAAAAAACAATCTTGTTGGCAACAATTTTGTTGGCAATCAGCTTTTTCAGTAGAAATTGGGCCACCCAATCTGCTACAATCCACCCGACAACGAGTGCGCCTGGAGAAACAGCCTGGCCCGTGAAAAACGGTAATGTTTTGGCCGCTAATCACTTACCGCCAACGATCCATTCAATCCGCCTATTTCCGCCACAATCCCAAGTGCAACGCCCCCCTGGCGGGCCGTGCGAAGTTACGATTTCGACAATTTGCATAACACATGAACAATAATACACTTCCGAAGTGCAACACCGGCGTAAAAATTCGGCCCCCAAAAAGCACGTTGCACTTCAACGTCGAAGAGGCGTCCCGCTTCTTCCTTGACAATAGAAAAATTCCCTCGTTCCGAAACTGGAGTTTCGGAACGAGAGTAATCCTAACCCCTAATCCCCAATCCCTCCCCTCCCTCCCATGCACATTCGCGTAGGTCACAGTCCGGACGCCGACGATGCCTTTATGTTTCAGGCGCTGGCGGAAGGGAAGATCGATACCGGGCGGTATCGGTTTACGCATGAATTGGTCGATATTGAGACGCTCAACCGCCGGGCGTTTACGGGCGAGTTGGAATTGACGGCGCTGAGCGTCCATGCCTACGCCCATCTGACCGACCGCTATGCGCTCTGCACCTGCGGGGCGAGTATGGGCGACGGGTATGGGCCGATCGTGGTCGCCCGGCAAAAAATGTCGCTGGAAGAACTGAAGACCGCGACGATTGCCGTGCCGGGGGCGTTGACCACCGCGTATCTCGCCCTGCGGCTGTGTTTGGAGGCGGATTTTCCGTTTGTGGTCGTCCCCTTCGATCAGATTCTCGACGCCGTCGTCTCGGGAAAATACGACGGAAAACCGATCGACGCCGGGCTGGTGATCCACGAGGGGCAGCTTACCTACGGCGATCAGCGGTTGGAACTGGTCGTCGATACGGGCCAGTGGTGGCTCGACGAGACGGGGCTGCCGTTGCCGCTGGGCGTGAACGCTTTACGAAAGGACCTGGGCCGGCAGACGATGGTCGAGGTGCAGCGGCTGCTGCGGCAGAGCATCGAGTACGGTTTATCGCACCGCGACGAGGCGCTCCGCTACGCCTTGCAGTTCGGCCGGGGATTGGATCCGAGGCAGGCCGATCGTTTTGTGGGGATGTACGTCAACCACTGGACGCTCGATTTCGGTCCACGGGGCCGGAAGGCCGTGACGGAACTGCTCGACGCCGGCTGCCGCGGCGGCGTGATTCCCCGCCGGGTGACGGCGGAGTTCGTGGAGTAGGGGGGCGTGAGAGCGCGTCCTGAAATTCTCCCCTCTCCCTTTGGGAGAGGGGCAGGGTGTGAGGGCGAGAAAGGAATAGATCACTGAAAATCAGTTGTTTTCCATGCAAATTGCCCTCACCCTAACCCTCTCCGGGCACCGACCGAAGGTTGGTCGGGGAGAGGGGACCATTGTTTAGAACTACAATCGGCCGTTGAACCGGCAGCCGATGAGGTACATGTCGCGTCCCTGGAATTTTTTCGGCACGTTCCGCACCACCTGGCCGATAAAATACGAGGTGTCCGAATCCTGGCCCAGGGCCACCACCAATTGTTGGAAATCGGGTTCGCGTTCGAAGTAGAAGGAGAATCCGCCGGCGGAGATGTCCTCGCAGACGACTTCGAAAAACTGTTCGGGAGACGGCGGGGCGTTGCCGGTTAAGGGGGCGATCTTTTGGCAGTAGCGGTAGGAGCGGCGGGGATGCCGCCGCTGGTCGATCCGGTTCGGCGACGGGGCCGGAGTTTCCCGGAGCGGTTCCGTCGCGTCGTCGGGAAGAGCGTCGTCGGACAGGTCGGCCAACGGGGCCTTGGCCAACAGCCCGCGGAGCCGCATCGTGCTCTCCTCGGGCAGTCCGTTTTTCCGGACGATCCGGGCGGCCTCTTCCGCCACCAAGCGGAGCCGCTCGGTCTGGTTGGCTTTTTCCCGCTCGGCGGTGCAATCGACGCCCAGCATCAGCACGGCGTAGATGGATCCCTCGTCATTGGCCAGCGCTTGCAGCGACCAGCGGACGCGGCGGCATTGGCCGTTTTTTGCCAGCAGTTCGTTTTCCATCTTTTCCGTGGAATTCTCCCGCACGCAACGGCGCAGACATTCTCGGAACTGCTGCTCGTCGCGGGGCTGGAAAAAGACGCTTCCCAGGGGTTTCCCCTGCACTTCGCCGCAGGTAAAACCGCTGACTTGCATGGCGAAGGAATTGATCTGCTCCACGTGTCCCTGCGGGTTGAGAACCAGGATCAGGGCGTCGATCAGGCCGAGCACCGCCCGGGAGAATTTCTCCTCGCGGCGGAACCGCTCCTCCGCCCGGCTCTGGGCCAATCCGGCGGAGAGCATCAGGGCGACCGTCTCGGCGAATTGCAGTTCACCGGGGGCGATCGGCCGGGGTTGCGCGCTGTAGGCGCCCACGAGGCCGTAAGGCTCCCCGTCGACCAGCAGCGGGACCGCCAGCGCGCCGCGCAGGCCGTGGTCGCGGAGGAAGGAATCGGTGAAGCGTTTTTCCTGGAACAGATCTTCCGAAGCGACGGGGGCGGCCTCGCGGAGCGCGTAGCTGCTCAGGGATTTCTCGGGATCGAGCGGGTCGCCGTACAGCAGGGGCTCGTCGACGGCGTTGTCGCCCCCGACGGCCGTCAGCCGCAGCCGCAGTTCGCTCTGATCGGGCGAGATTTCGCCCACGCCGCTGAAGTCCGCCCCGAGTCGGCCGGCCAGCAGATCGGCCGCCGCCTGCATCAACTCCGCCCGGGAATGCGGGGCGTTGCACCGCCGCCCCAGCGACAACAGCGCCGTTTCCTGCCGCGCGCACGGGTTTTGTGATTCCTCGTCCGCCGGAACCCCCAGCGCGGCGGATAATTCCTCGATATTGTCCACGGCCATCGTCGACATCGTCGTGCGTGTCTCTTACATCTGCATCGCGTCTATAAATTAATGCTCAAGTCAATCAAGTTTTCTGAATGTCCCGGAACCACACGGTTCCAGGAGCGGAAGAGACCGCCTTCTCCCCCCGCGACCGCCGTCGCGGGGCGTTTTCCGTGAGGTCTTTCCTTTTCTGAGGATCAACGATCCTCTTCCAAGGGACACTACAAGAGTCTATGCCACAACTTCGGGAAGTCGATTGCCGGCGGCGCGAGAACCGCGGCCCCCCTGCGGCGCTTTATGCGCCTTGTAGCGAGGTTGACGGTTCTTCGGGCGGAAAGGAAATGCAGGAGGATTCCTGGAGAGCGCGTCTTGAAAACTTCTCTTCGCCCGTCACCCTGCTTCCCGGAGATTGTTACAGATAGTCCAGCAGGGTCACCTGGAAGATTTTTGCGATCGACTGGAGCGAAGCCTCATACGTCGCCTGCCGGGCGGTCAATTGCGTGACTGCTTCGGTGATATCCGCATCATATTCCAGCGAGAGGATCTTCTGGAGTTCGATGTTTTCCGTATCGAGGCGTTCTTTGATCACGTCGAGGCTGTTTTGCCGGGCGCCGAGATCCGCGCGGGCGAAGTTTAAATCCACCGTTTTGCTGTCCAGCAGACCGATCGCCCGCTGAGCCTCGATGAGATCGTTGTTCTGGAGTGCGTTGCGGAGCCGCGTCAAAGCGGTGAACATGCCTTCGACTTCCCGGGGATTCACGTCGCTGCCGGTCAAGGTTTTGGGATCGCCGGTCCCCGGCGCACTTTGATCCACTCCCGGGGGAATCAATCCCAGATCGCTCGCCGCGCTGCTCATGAATTCCCGCGTCACGAGGAGGTCGCCGGCGCCGCCGCTGGAGTCGATCAACTCGATTCCGTTGCCGTATTGAGCCAGCCGGGCGACCAGCAGTCCGTCGGCGTTGTTCGGATCGTCGTTGATCAGACTGAGGACTTCGCCGAGGGTCCGCACGTCGCCCAGGGTGATGGAAAGGACGGCGCCGTCGGAGCGGGTGATCGTGAAATCCCCCCCCGCGGCATGTTGGACGCCGCGGCCGAAGTTCAAGTCGGACAGCAGCGTGGCCTCGGTCATCGAGCGGATGCCCAGTTGCGCGGCGGTTTGGCCGCCATTCTCGCCGATGCAGAAGTCGCAACCGCTGCACTGGGAGCGGAGGTTGATGCCGTTTTTCGCGGCGTTGATTTCGGCCCGGACGCCGGCGCCCGAGCCGTTAATGATATTCAGCACGTCTTCGAGAGTCTGGGCCGACAGCAAACTGATGGTATACTCCTGGCCGCGATTGGTAATCCGCAATCCGCTGGTCTGATCGAGGGCCTCATTGGCGCCGTCACGGGTATCGGCCCAAGCCCCTCCCTGCACGAAGCTGTGGCCTCCGTTGACGTCGTCCAAAGGATCGATCTCGGCGGTAAAGGGGATGGTCCCGGCGTCATGGGCGTCGTTGATGACCTCGACCACCCGGCTGGCCCGGGTGGTGCCGTTGCCGGCGACGTGCACCCGCAGCGAAACGCCGGGATCATACTCCACGAATTCTCCGCCGGGATTGACGGCCAGATCGGTCACCCATTCCACGCGGACGCCGTTGAGGTTCACCTCGTCGGCGGTCCGCTCGCCCATGACGTCGGCCGTCAGGCGGACGTCGTTGTCGACGCCGTGGGAGTGGACCACCGTCGAGGCGTAGGCGCCGAACAGTTGCGTCAGCGCCGTGGTGCCGCGGAGGATGGGGTTCAACGCCCGGCCTTCGATGGGATCCGTTCCTGCGCCGGTTTCACAAAGGATACCGAGCTCGTTGGCCACGGTTCCGCTACCGACCTCGCGGATGAAGAGGTTGCCGCCCCCCTCCGGGTCGAGTCGAATCGTCAACCTGTCGGCGGTTACGTCGACGAACAGTTCGCGTCCCATCGGGGGATGGGACTTGATCAATTCCGCCAGGTCGCCGATGGTCTCCGCACCGCTGATATCGATGGTGACGGGGGGATGGACGCCGTCGGAGACCAGAATCGCTCCCTTGCTGATTCCTTCCCCCTGCCGCAAATCGGCCAAGAGGGTGTCGTAGGTCAACGTGGGCGTGATCGTGGTCGTGCCCATGACTGCCGAGGACAACGCGCCGAAGACCTCGTCGCCGGTCAGGTTCGTGTTGAAGAGTTGATTGATGTCGGAATAGCTGTAGAGGTGCTGACAATTGCCGAAGTACTCGACCAAGCTCGAGCCGGTCATCTGGAAGGGCAAGCGGGAGGCTTCGGAGCCTGAGAACAGATACCGTCCCCGGTACCGCTGATTGCCGGTTTGCACCAGTTGCTGCAGGGCGTTGTCGATTTCCTGAATGACCGTTTCACGTTCCAAGTCGCCCGAAATGGTGCCCAGCACGCTGATCGCCTCGCCGCGGATTCCTGAGAGCAATTCCGAGATGCTCGCCAAGGAAGAGTCGGCGGTGGTCAGGTAGGACTGATTGTTGTTCAGGTTACTTTGTACCTGGGCTTTTCGTTCCAGCAAACGTTGCAAACCGACGATCCGCAGCGCGGCCACGGGATCCTCGCTGGGAGCTTCGAAACGGCGTCCCGTGCTCAATTGCATCTGGATGTGCAGCAAATCCGTCATGTCGAACTGGAGCTGGCTCAGCAGCCGCTGACGGATGAAGATGTTGCTGACGCGGGTGGTCGGAATGCCGATGATGGAAGACGCCATAATTTGCGGGTGTCGGCGAGAGGATGGAGGGAAGCCGGGCCTTCGTTTGAGGATCAACGCTAAATACGCACTAAAATATTAAACAACTCGGACAGCGCCGTGATGTATTTTGCCGAAGCCTGATAGGCGCGTTGGTAGGCGAGCATGTTGATCGCTTCTTCATCGAGATTGACGCCGCTGATCGACATTTTTTGGCCGCGGAGCGTCTCTTCGAACACGTACGCTCCATCGGCCGTGGCCTTGGCCACGGCGGAACCCTGCGAGACGTCGCTGACGATATGATCGTAAATCACCGCCAGGGTCTGGTTGTTTTTTGTACTGAGCGGGAGGTCGAGGAATTGAGTCAACGCCTGGGCCGTCAGGGTGTCGGTTCCCAATCCTTCGGCGCTGGCGGCGAACAGGTTCGCGTTCTTCGCAACGGCGGCGTTGACTCCGATGTCGTGCGACGACGTGCCCGTAAAAAAAGTGTTCAATCCCAAGGCCGCCAGCACGCCGCTGGTGTCGTGAGCAAAGGAGATTTCCATGTCCTGGGAGAGGCTGCGGATCTTCAATTCTCCGGTCAGCGTGATCTCCGCCGTAAGGCCGTCGATCTGGGAGAGCTGATTCCGAAGATCCTCCAAGGTGGTGTCCCTACCCAAGCCGTTGAGATCGACCGTGATGTTGGTGGTTTTGGTCAAACCGGTGGTCATGTTGCGCACCAGGACCTGGAACGAACCGTTCTGCGGCGTAAACTGCAAGCCGGCGGCGTTCAACGCGGCCGTGGCGTCGTCGACGTGGTAGGTGCTCGTCAGTTCCGAATAGCCTTTCAATCCCTGTCCGGACGCATAGATCTTGTTGAATTCGAAAATCAGCGAGCGGGCGAAGTCGTCGAACTGGTCGAGAAATCCGCCCAGGACCTCGTCGCGGGAATCGAGCAGTCCCCGCAACTCCCCCGAGGTGCATTGCAGCAGGTTGTCGGTGTCGGCGAGATGGATCTCGGCCGCGGCGAGGCCCTTGTTGCTGTTGAGCACGACGTCCACCGACCGGCTCATGACGCCGGTAACGAGGTATTCGCCGCCGAGAAAGACGGAGACCGTGCCGTCGCTTTGTTCGACGGAGCGGATGCCGATAAGTTCCGCCAGACTTTCCAGGGCCTGGGAGCGCTGATCGCGCAGACCGACGGCGTCGCTCAAGGAAACCCCGCCGCCCTCCGCCTCGGCGATCTGCTGGTTCAGTTCGCGGATCTCCTCGATCAGCCGGTTGATGTCCCAGGCCATGCCCTGCACGCGGTCGTTGAGGTCGGACCGCAAGGTCTCCACCCGTTGAGTAATCTGTTGAATATCCTGGGCCAGCACCTGTCCCTGGAGGACGGCCAGGTTGCGGACCGACGCATCCTCGGGCTGATTGAGAATGTCCGCGATGCTGTTGAAAAACTTGTCCATCGCGGTGGAAAGATCGGTGTCGCTCAACTCGCCCAGAATCCCTTCCAGTTGAGCGAACGTCTGCTGCAGGGCTTCGGTGTTGGCTCTTGTGCTGACCGACGCGCGGAGACGTTCATCGAGGAATTTGTCGATCTTCTGCACGACGGCATCGATCTGAACTCCCGTTCCGAGGATGAGACCGCCCTGCCGTTGCGCGAAAGAAGGCGAGAGGATCACCTCCTCCCGGATGTAGCCGGGAGTGCTGGCGTTGGCAATATTCTGACCGACCACCTGCAGGGCAATCTCGTTGGCCAGCAGGGCGTTGCCCGCCATCCGGATGGAACTAAAAAGTGACATAATGGATTACAGGTGAGAGGGATTCAAGTCGAATACCATGTCTCGACTATTGACCTTTTAACGCCCATCTCCCCCAGCTCCTTCAAGCTGCCCGGTCTACCAGGCCGCCGCTTGCATTAACGGGCTCTCTTTCACCGTATGTCGGCTGGAGATGACCGCCGGTTGCAATAATCTCGATTAACTGCGAAAGATGAATCAACGCCCATTGGGTCACCATCCAATTCGTCAGGCTCTGATGTTGGAGCAGCCGTGCCCGGGCGCCGGTTTGCATCAGCCGTTGGGGCAGATCGCCGCGCCGGTTGGGAGGCAGCGCCCCGGTCAAGGAGCGGATGCTGTCGCCGGGCAATCCCTCCTGCTGGGCCTCGGTGAGCAATTCTTCGCGCCGCTTCAGGCAGGCCTGCAATCGGGCAATGAGGTCTTCATCTCGGGGGGCCAACGCGCTCAAGCCTTCCAGGTCCGTTTTCAAGAGCATCTCCCGTTTCTGATTCAGGACGATGAAGATTTCGTCCTGCACCGTAGAGATGTCCGTCAGCAGTTGCGCGATTTCCGCTTCCCAGGGAGTGTGCATGGCAAATCCTTTATTTCCGCTGCATGGTAAACAGTTCGAACATCGGGCCCGTGAATTTCTCGGCGCTGGTGTGGCTGAGTTTCTCGGCCAGCACCTGATCCAATTGTTGCTGGAAGATTTCTTCCGTCGGCCCGCCGTAAAAGTACGCCGGTTTGCCTTGGGCTTGGCGCAAGGACTTAAGCATCTGGGCGAAGAAGGTTTCGCCCACGAAGGAGTCGAACGCTTTCCGCAGTTCGGCGTTTTGGTCCGCCGGCGGCGAGGAAAGGGCGTTCAGTGCGGAGGGCGCCGAGGGATTCGGGGAGGGGAGGATGGCTTGGAGCATGGGGGATTACTCAATCATGAGTTCGGCGTGAAGTTTGCCGTTTTTATCGAGGCCCTTGATGATGTCGATCACGTCGGCGGGGGGAACGTGCAAGGCGTTCAGCGCCTCGACCAGCGCCTTGAGTTTCGGAGAGTCCGGTTCGTTGGGATCCAGAGGCACGAAACGGCTTCCGCCCGCCGCGCCGCCGCCCGTCTCGACCACGATGTTTTTATGCGTGACCACCACCGGTCCGATCTCCACGTCGCCGCTGATGACGATGCTCCCGGAGCGCTCGTTGATCACCACCCGCGGCACGGTCTGCGGCTCGAGGATCGGCAGGGCCAAGACCTCCGCGACGAACTGCACCGGGGCCTGGCGGTAGGCGGGGGGAATCGCCACTTCGACGTTCACCTGGTTGACGGCCCGGGCCAGCGGGCCGGAGGGATTCTGGATGCTCAATTGGTTGTTGATCAGCGAGGCCACGTCCTGGGCCACCTGAAAGCCGGCGTGATTCTTGTCGAGCACCAGGGTGATGATGCCGTCCTTGATGAAGGCGTTGAAGAAATCCTCTTCCAGGCGGCAGCCCTCGAAGATCCGCCCGGTGGTCGGCACGGCCGTGTCGTCGATCGTCATCGATCCCTCGGCAAAAGCGTAAATCTGGGGATTATTCTTGTCTGGTCCGATCAGCGGCGTAAGGAACAACCGGCCGCCGACAAGACTCTTGGCCGATCCGATCGAGCTGACGACGCAATCGATCTTGTCGCCTTGCCGCCCGCCCGCCGCGGGGATCGTGGCCGTGACCATCACCAGGGCCACGTTCTTGGCGTCCTTGATCTCTTTCAGGGGATTCGGGCCGGGCCCCAAGGGTTCGCCCAGCACTTTCATCGCCTTCTGCAGGCTCCGCAGAGTGGGCAGAAAGTTGCTCCCGTCGCCGGTCCCTTTCAGACCCACGACGATCCCCAGTCCCTGCAGCGTGTTTTCCTCCTGTCCCTTCAGCCGGCAGATGCTCTTCAGCGTCGTCCGGGCAAAGGCCGGAGAGGCCAGGAGGATCGTCGCGAGAAGGACAATGATTGCAAATTGCATATTGAACAACCGCTTTACGCCGGGCAAGCGAGCCGGGCCGTCCCCGGCCCCGGAAATGACTACGGAGTACGGCGTTCGGAGTACGGAGTGCAACCGGTTCCCATCCATGAGTGCTTCCTGTCGCTCAATTTGCAATTTGCAATTTCCCTTTAGAACGGTTGGTATCGATCCAGCCACTGCAACATCCAGCCGCGGCGGTAGCCGTCGCGGACGTGGCCTTTTTCACGCTTGAAGAGACGCAAATTCGAAATGTTCTCGCTCCGCACCGTGTTATCGGGCAGGATGTCCCGGGATTCGATCTCTCCGGTCAGAGTGTACTCCCAGACTTCGTCGTTGTTCATGATCGTTCGACGTCCCTCGAGCACCATCACGCCGTTGGGGCGGATGTCGACCACCTCGCAGGCCATTTTAAATTTCAATTCGTCGCGGGTTTCCAGGTTCGCCTGCGACCGCATCTTGTTGTCCACCTCGCCGCGGACGTGCGGTTCGCCCTTCGATTGCGGATCGGGAATGACCGAAAAACCCTTCAGCAAAATCCAGTCCGGCAGCTTCAAATCGCCGTGGGCTTTCTTCTTCCGATCCATCTGCCCCTCGCTGATAAACACCGACATCTCGTTGACCATCACAGTGACCAAACTATGCAAACGGATCGGCTGCGGCTCGACCGGCTTGAGGTAGGTCCAGGAGTAATTCTCCAAGGTCATCGGACGCCGGGCATTGGAGGGCCCGAACAGACTTGAACTTTGTCCCCAGGCCGGCGCTGAGGTGAAAACCGCGAGCACAAGGAAAATAATTTCAAATTGCAAATTGCAAATTTCAAATTGCATATTGAACAAGCCCATTATGCCGGGCGACCGAGCCGGGCCGTCCTCGGCTCCGGAAATTCGTGAGGAGTGAGGAGTACGGAGTACGGAGTGTAAACGGTTAAAATCCATGAGCCATTCCTGTTTTCAATTTGCAATTTGCAGTGGACAATATGCAATTTGCAATATAATTTCTCCTACCAGTTTCTCTCCGCCGTCACCGGTTGCGCGAGTACCTCGGCCTCGCGGATGCCGCATACCCGGGCGTAAAAGGTCTTCCGATCGGTCAGTGTTTCCACGGCGATCAGATCGCCCAGTCCGCCGTCGTCTTTTGCCCGGACGGTGGTCCGCACGCGGATGCCGGCGGTCCGTGCATGGACCGTGATCGCCTCTCCCCGGTGTACGTACGACTGTGACTGCAAGGCCTCGGCCGTGAGGATTTTCCCTTCCGGAACTGCGCGGGTGGTCTGTTTGCCGAGGACCTCTTCGACCGAGTGAAAAGCGCCGTTGTCACCTTCCCGAACCTCCGCCTGCACCAGCACGACGTCGGTATTGCGGATAATCGCGCCCCGCAGGAGCGAGTGCACGGCGGTGACCACCGGGGTAGGAGCCGTTACCTCCACCGGTACGGAAAAATGCTTCCATCCCTCCGGCGTTTGCACCGTAAGCTGAAAAATCTGCGCGCCGGTAAAGGGGGCCTGCCCGCCTTGCAGCGACAGGGTCTGCGCCGGATTGGCCAACGCCCGGGCCTGCTCGGCGGTCAATTTAAAGCGGAATTGCCACGGCGTTTCGGCGCCGGTCTTTTGCTTCAGATATTGCGCCAAGGCCTCTTCCAGCCGGCGTTGGGACCTTTTTTGGGTGGGAAGCGACAACGGCGCCTCGCCGGTCAGACCGGCTTTAGATGTTGCCGCGGCGATCGTCACCTCGCTCGATCCCGTAAAGCGGTGCTCCGCCAGATTCACGCCGCGCAACAGCAGCAAGTCCTGGAGTTCTCGCACCCGCAGCAACCGGGACGCGCCGGCCGGCGGAGCGGGAAACAATTCGATCGCCGCCAATTGCCGGGCCTGCTCCGCTGCCGCCGAGATCTCGGCCACTTCGCCCAGGGTTACCAACGTTCCGCGCGGAGAGCACTGGGGCAACAGCCGCAACTCCGCCGCCGGGAGAGCCGCCGTCAGGCTCATCGCGATGGTCCCCATGATGTATCGAATGGATGGTTTCATTGGAATCAGTATCGCCGCAAGTTGGCGATGTTTTGCATGAGTTCGTCGCCGACCTTGATGGCCTGGGAGTTCATCTCGAAGGCGCGCTGCGTGGTGATCAAGTCGATGAGTTCCTGCACCGGCTCGACGTTCGACGCCTCCAGCGTGTTCTGCCGCACCAACCCGATGCCGTCCTGGCCCGGATTGCCCAGGATCGGCGCCCCGGAGGCGTCCGTCTCGGCGAACAAGTTCTCGCCGAGTTTGAGCAGGCCCTCGGGATTGATGAACGTCGCCAGTTCGATCTGGCCCACGTTCGAGAGGTTGTTGTTGTCCGGCTGCTGCACGGAAACAATCCCCTCGGGACTGATTACAACGGCCAGGGTGTCCTCGGGAATGTTGATCGGCGGCTCGATCAACCGGCCCGTGCTGGCCGACCCGACGACCAGGTCGCCGTTGGAGTTGACCGAAAAATTGCCGGCCCGCGTGTACAGGATATTGCCGTCGGGATTCATCACCTGGAAGAATCCCCGGCCTTCGATGGCCACGTCCAATGGGCGTTCGGTGTTGCGGAACGCTCCCTGCGTGAAGTCCGTCTGCGTGCTTTGCGTCCGCACGCCCATGCCGATGGCCACGCCCGTGGGCGTGTACTGCCCGGCCGTGTCCTCCTCGCCGGGGAATTTTTGCTGCCGGTAAAACAGGTCTTCGAAGTTTGCCCGGGCGCTCTTGAACGCCGTGGTCTCCATGTTTGCCAAATTGTTGGCGATCACGTCCAACTTGGTTTCCATGGCGGACATGCCCGTCGAGGCGGAATACAGTGCTTGAACTACCATAGGATTGAGGGATTGGGGATTAGGGATTGGAAGTTCGCGGAATGCCGCTTGCGGTTTCGCGTCGCGTTTCCAGGGTTACACTCTCATCAACCGGCCCACCAACGATCCGAGCATCTGGTCCTGGGCTTTCACCAGGTTCAGGTTCGCCTCCATAAACCGCGAGGCTTCGATCATGGACGTCATCTCGATCGTGGGCCGGACGGTGGAGGATTCCAAATAACCCGGCGCCACGCACCGTTCGCCCGGCGAAAGCGGCTGCGGCTTATTGACGCACCGAAAGAGATTTTCCCCCTGTTTGATCAGGTCTTGATACGACGCCGGTTTGACCAGTGCCAATTGTTGCATCGTATCCTTCTGTTGGAGTTCTCCCGACGGGGTGAACTGGAAATCCTTTTCGCTCGGGTTGATGACCACGGGTTGGCCGCTTTCGTTGAGCACGGCGTAGCCTTGGGGCGTGACCAATTCCCCCCGGGCTGAAAAGAAAAAATCCCCGGCCCGGGTCAAAAAGGTCTCCTGGCCTTTCTGCACCACGAAAAAACCCTCGCCGCGGATGGCCAGGTGCTGGGGATTTTGCGTGTGTTTCAACGGCCCTTCCGAAAAATCGGTCTTGGTTTGTTGAACCAGGATCCCCCCCCCGATGTCTTCCAGTTTGCCCAGACCCGGTGAAACCGATCCTTGCGAAACCGCTTCCGCATACCGGGCCTGGAAAATCGCCAAATCGCGTTTGAAACCCACCGTGTCGATGTTGGCCAAATTATTGGCGATCACCTCCAAACGGGTCGATTGGGCCTGGGCGCCTTCCGCGGAAACGTAGAGACCGTAAGGCATGGAGTGTTCCTACTGTTTTTTTGAAGCGGTCCCACGGCTGAGCAAGCGGTGCGCCAAAGCAGAAAATCAACCGGATTTTTTCGAGATAAAACTATAAATGCCCATTGATCAAAGAGTTGGGTTTAGAGAAGCTCGACCGACATTCGGGATAACCAACTGACGAGCGACCTTCGTTGCCGGCAGGATTTGCCTTCATGAAAAGCAACTTCTGCCGGATAACCGTACTGTTAAAATGGGAGGCATAAGGTGTTTATGGCGGCCAGTATCGTGAAAAGATGCCCAGCAACATGTATTTTGCGTATATTTTCTTTTCGACGCTGTTTCACCATTCCGATAAATCTTGTGTGTTTTTACACGTTCAAAGAGTCCGCTGCCAATCAACGATCAGTGGAAGGAGCCGAAAATGCTTGTCCTTTCTCGACAACGTGACGAAAGCATTATGATCGGGGACCAAGTCGTTGTGACGATTGTGGACATCCGAGGCGACAAGGTCCGCATTGGCATTCAAGCGCCGAGTGAAATTCCCGTCCATCGCCGGGAGGTTTATGAGGCGATCCAACGGGAGGGCCGACGTTCAGTCCCCCGTGAGCATCCGAACATCCCCCCCTCGGCGTTTTCTGAAAAATCTCCTGCTCCTTTGGGGCGTTCTTCGTCCTGATCTTTAAGGCAAGCCGAAAACTGCGACTGGTGGTTGTCAAGAGGAAAGTGGCTCTGTCCGGTATTGTCGAGCAGCGCGACTAGGGGTGTAGGTTTTCGAGAGAGCCGATGAAGGTGCACACAAACCACGCATCCACGCATATTGGCCGTATGGAATAGGTTGAGTATCCCGCGAAATTATTTTCTGCAACAGAAGCTATCTATGTATTTTTTTGCATACAGCCTGCCCGAAATCTCGCCCCAACTTTCCGAGTTTTAACGACCGTAATGATCATATAAGGCAGGAAAGAAATCTCTTCTGGTTTTCAAATCTTTTTTATGTGGCGGGCGAAAAGTGCTGCCGAGAGGAAGATAATGGGGTGCAAGGAGTCTACCGCGGCGAAGGAGGAGTAGAAAAACTCCCCCGGCTGCCGGGGGGTGGCTCCGAATAGGTTTTCGCGCAGGGGTGCGACCGGCCGAGGACGTTGCGCCGGACGCGGATATCCCCGTTCGCGTATCGCCTCCGCGCGAAGACCTGTTCAGTACGAACCTACCAACTTTAATCCCACCAAGAAGTACACTGTCGGCCGTTCGCACCTCTCACCCCGTGTGAGCGGCCCGCAGCGAGGCCTGACCCGGCAACCTGACCTCCCCGCCTCCCGGGCCCGCCTACCCTGTTACCTTTCATGAAAGGTGTTATGGCATGACTCGTATTAACACAAACATTAGTTCCTTGCTTGCCCAGAACTCTCTGGCAAAATCGAACGCCCAGTTGCAGACCGCTCTGACTCGGTTAAGCACCGGTTATCGGATCAACTCGGGCAAAGACGACCCCGCCGGCTTGATTGCCAGCGAGGCGTTGCGCAGCGACATCGCCGCCACCCAGAAGGCGATCAGCAACACGCAGCGGGCCGACCAGATTATCGCCACGGCCGACAGCGCCATCGGCCAGATCAGCTCGCTATTGAACGACATCCGCGCCTTGGTCACCGAGGCGGCCAACGACGGCGCCATGACCCCCGACCAGGTCGCGGCCAACCAACTGCAAATTGATTCGTCGTTGGCCTCCATCGACCGGATCTCACAGACGACCAACTTCCAAGGGCGGAAGCTGCTCGACGGCAGCCTGGCGTTCAACTATAGCTACGACACTTCCGACGTCGCCTTCAATTCCGTCTCGGTCTTGCAAATCGACCAGGCGGTT
Source organism: Pirellulales bacterium (assembly GCA_016936015.1). Taxonomy (GTDB): domain Bacteria; phylum Planctomycetota; class Planctomycetia; order Pirellulales; family Thermoguttaceae; genus JAFGPV01. The sequence continues at coordinate 51,714 of JAFGPV010000146.1, read as the reverse complement.
GTCAATGCGTCGACCGGCATGGACGTGACCGTCTCCGTCTCGCAGCAGGCCCAACAGGCCTATCTGCGGGCGACCGTCGGCACGGGCGGCGACGCAGGGACCTACAAGGTCACGACGACCTCCGGCTCGTTCAACATTACGGCGCCCACCGGCACGGACTACGATTTCACCAATCTGGACATCATCTTTGCCAAAGACAGCGGCACGACCGCCGTGGCGCCCACGGCCGACTACGACACCACGGCCAATTCGTTGACCATTACCGTCAACGACACGGAAGCCACTTCCTGGACCGCCATCCAAACCGCGCTGGCGACCACCACCGTCGACGGCGCCGGTCCCACCATCGCCTTCACCCTTTCCGACGCCACCCAGGGCGTCGAGTTCAATCCCCTGAACGACGTGACGGGAGCAAACACCGCCGCCACGCAGGCCAGCGGATTCCTCCAATCCGCCGATTACGGGTTGCTGGAAATCACTTCCAATACGCTCGGCTACGCGGGAAATATCACCATCCATCTGACGGATGACGGCGGTGACACCGCGGAAATGATTAATGCCAACACCATGGTGGTCCATTATACCGCCGCCGACACCACCGCCGACATCATGGGCTACATCAATGACAACACCAACTTTACGGCGGAGGTGAAAGCTGCCGGAACGTTCACGGCTTCCGATACCGGCACCGAGGCCGTGGGTGTGGTGACATTAACGGGTTCGGATGCGGACCATACGTTGATCTTGGATCTCACGTCGCTCTTTCCCGGTGCTGATTTCACGAATATTCGGTACCAATTCAACGTTACCGCCGGCGGCGACGTCACTCCGACCGCGGAATTTGACACCGACGGCAATTTGACGGTCAATATCAGCAACCAATCGACGAATACCGTTCTTGAGCTGCGGACCGCAATCAATGACGCCATCGGCGCTTCGCTTGGCGCAACGCTCAATGCCGGTAATGGCGCCGATGCCGGCGACGCTATTGCCATCAACACGTTAACCATGGTGGCCGGGACCTATATGGGCATTCTCAACGACACCGCCGGCACCGACACCGACACTTCGGTGTTGACCCTGACGGGCGGAGCGAATGCCATGACCGGCGTCGGGGTGCTGAGCAACACCGGCGCCCTGACGGCTCTCACGGAAGACGTGGTGTTCCGCGTCGTCGGCGCCTCCGGCTCGAAGGTGTTCAATTTCACGACGGCCAATTCGGCCCTGGACGTGGTCAACTCGGTCAATCTCGTGTCCGACTCGACGGGAGTCTCGGCCCGGTTGGATACGACCACCGCGCCCGGCACCACCTACGTCGTGTTCGAGTCCACCGGATTCGGCTCCGACGCCACGGAAACCATCGATATCGTCGAAGGCGGAGCGACCTTCAAGGCGAGCATGGTGGACCGCGACGGAAGCGCCGCTTTGAATTCGGCCGGCACCGACATCGCCGCCACCATTAACGGCGTGCAGGCCACCGGCAAGGGCAACACGCTCTCGATCAACACGAGCACGCTCGCCATGACCATGACCGTGATTGATCCCACCGAAGCCCTCCCGACGCCCAGCACGATCGAGTTTACGATCACCGGCGGCGGAGCCATGTTCCAACTCGGCGCCAACGTGGTGACCAACCAGCAGGCCAACATCGGCATCCAGGCCCTGGACACCGGCAGCTTGCGGACCTCCTACGGCGTGCTCTACGAGCTTAGCGAAGGCCAGGCCGCCGACCTGTACACCGACATCGGCAAGGCCGGCCGGATCATCGAGAACGTCGTCAGCCAGGTGGTTACGCTCCGCGGTCGATTGGGCGCCTTCCAAAAGACGACGCTCCAGACGAACCTGGACGCCTTGAACGACACCCTGTTGGCCCTGACCGACGCCGAGAGCACGATCCGCGACGCCGACTTCGCCGCCGAGACCGCCAACCTGACCCGGGCGCAAATCCTCGTCCAGTCGGGCACCTCGGTGCTGCAAATCGCCAACCAGAACCCGCAAAACGTGTTGGCCCTGTTGCGCGGCTAATAAACGCCTCGTTCCGAAACCGGTTTTTCGGAACGGCGACCGCGAAGAGGCTTCCCGCCTCTTCCAGACAACTATCAACATGTCCCCCGGTCCGCCTCTCGCAAGAGGGGCGGACCGGCTTTTTTAGGTAGGGGGAGCGGGACGGAAGACGGAATGGGCAAAAAAGAGGGACGAGCGGTGTCCTCCTGAGCGAAGTGGAAGGACCTCGCCATGACGTGGAGAAACATCGTCGGCGTTCCGTCAAGATTCTTCGCTTCGCCCGGTTTGACCGGTCCTGCCGAGGCCGACTCACGACATTTTCCCCCAGGCGACCCGGCGCCGCACTATTTGCTAAACTTTCCCCGTTTACTTTTCCGATGTAATCCGAAGTCGCGGTATTCCGCATCGGCTCGGAGTCCAGCTAGTCGTCACCGTTGGCAGGTGTTGTCATGTGTGCCTTGGGAACCATTACGAGCGACATCGGAATTATCACCGGTCTGGGCATCAGCGACATTGTCTCGCAGTTGATGCAGATCGAGCAGAAGCCGAGAGATTTATTACAGACGCGGACCGACAAGCTCACCACGCAACGATCCGCCATAACGCAACTGACGGCGCTGCTGTATTCGATCAAGTACGTCTCCGGCAACCTTGGTAAAACCGCTCTATTCAATAAAACCGCGGTGACCAGCAGCATGCCGGGCATTCTCAGCGCCACCCAGACCGGTTCGCCGGCGGCGGGCACTTACACGTTCACGGCGGTGCGAAAGGCCCAGAACCACCAGTTTTTAAGCGGGGGATTCGCGTCCGATCAGGAAGCGCTCGGCGGCGGAACCGTCACGCTCCGCTATGGTGAAAACGTCCTCCGGACCACTCCGCTGACGACGCTCCTCGGCGGCGCGGTCTTTCCCCGGGGAAAGATCCGCATCACCGATCACAGCGGCGCCCAGGCCGAAGTCGATCTGACGTCCGTGCAAACCATCGAGGACGTCCTCTCGGCGATTAACAACACCTCGGGCGTCAACGTCCAGGCGGAGGCCGTCGGCGACCACATCCGGTTGATCGACTATACCGGGCAGACCGCCTCGCCGCTGATGGTGCAGGAAATCGGCGCCGGCACGACGGCCGCGGCCTTGGGACTGGCCGGGATCAACGTCGCCGAGGGGAACGCCGACGGCCAGGACATCGTCAAGCTGCAAAGCAGCACTTTTCTCGGCGACCTGAACGACGGCCGGGGCACGTATTTCAGCGACGTTCTGCCGGACGTGCAATACACGCTCCGCGACGGAACCGTGGGCCAAATCGACCTGGACGTCCTGGAGTCGGGCGGCTCGACCGTGATTTACGAACGGACCCTGGGCGACGTGCTCGAAAAGATCAATGCCGCGGCGCCCGGCAAACTTCACGCCGAGATCGCACCCGACGGCAAGCGGCTGGTCCTTACCGACCTGACAGCCGGTGAAAACGACTTCCAGCTCCAAGCGCTTCACGGCTCGCACGCCCTGGACGACCTCGGTTTGAACCGGACGGCCGAGAACGGCGTGATTACGGGCCGGCGGCTGCTCGGGGGATTGCAGTCGGTCCTCCTGACCAGTCTCAACGGCGGGAAGGGATTAGGCCCCTTGGGACTCCTGGAAATCACCGACCGCAGCGGGCAGCCCGCTTCCGTCGACCTTTCCACGGCGGAGACCCTCGAGGACGTGGTTCACGCAATCAATGGCGCCGGCCTCTCGGTTGAGGCCCGGGTCAACGCGGCGAAAAACGGGATCGAAGTCCTCGATACCAGCGGCGCCGACGACCATAACCTGACGATCGCCAGCGGCGACGCGACCGAAACCGCGGAGAAACTCATGCTTGCCGTCGACGACGACGTCAGCGCCGTCAACAGCGGCGATCTGCACTTCCAGGTCGTCGGCTACAATACCAAGCTCTCCACCTTAAACGGCGGCAGAGGCGTCGCTTCGGGGAAATTCACCATTACCGACAGTCGGGGCAACACCGAACTGGTCAACCTGAAGAATCAACAGATTCAAACGGTCGGCGATCTCCTGGAGATGATTAACGCCCTTTCGCTGGACGTGGAAGCCGACCTGAACGACACCGGCGACGGACTGCTGCTCCGCGATCTCAGCGGGGGAGAGGGAAACCTCAAGGTGGCCGAAGACGGCTCCACCACGGCGAAGGACTTGAACTTGCTCGGCGAAGCCGTGGAAGTCGAGGTCGGGGAGGAGACCGTCCAGGTCATCGACGGCGCCATGGCCCAAACCGTCACCCTGGAGGCCGGCGATTCGCTGCAAACCCTGCGGGATAAAATCAACCAACTCCAGTGGGGCGTCACGGCCTCGATTATTTCCGACGGTTCCAGCCAGCCTTATCACCTGATGTTGTCGGGCAACGGCACCGGCCGCTTGAACCAGATCCAAATCGACGCCTCCGCCACCCCGGTCGCCTTCGAGGAAATGACCCGGCCTCAGGACGCCTTGCTCCTGATCGGCTCGGGAAGCACCGGCCTGTTGGCCTCATCCTCGACGAACGCCTTTACGGACGTCCTGCCCGGCGTGACGATCAATCTTCTCGGCGTTTCGAGCCAACCGGTCACCGTCCAAGTGGCCCCCAGCAACACCGATCTGAAGGCCAGCGTCAAAACCCTGGTCGACAATTACAACTCCTTCCGGGCCAAGCTAAAAGAATACACCGCCTACGACCTAGAATCGAACACGCGCTCCGCGCTGAACGGCGACAGCGCCGCGCTGCGCCTGGACACCGATTTATCGAGGTTCTTAAGCGGAACGTTCTTCGGAGCGGGGAAGATCAACTCGTTGGCTCAACTGGGCGTCTCCTTCAAGGACGACGGCTCCCTGGCCTTCGACGAATCGAAACTCGACAACCTGCTGCAATCCGACCGCGACGCCGTCAATGAGTTCTTCACGACGACAAAGACCGGCTTCTCGGAGCGGTTCAGCAACCTGATCGAGCAGTTGTCCGGATCGGGCGATTCCCTGCTGGACCAGAAAATCAAGAGCCTGCAAGCAATCATTGACGGCAATAATCAGCGCATCAGCGCCATGGAATCAAGGTTAAAGAACCAGTCCGAACGGCTGCTGATGCAGTTTTATAACATGGAAAGCGCCATCGCCAGGTTGCAAAACAACCTCAACGCTTTGCAAACGATCCAGTGGATCACCGATTCTTCCAATTCCCAGAATCAATTATTCGATTAAGCCATGAATCCCACCGCCACGGACAGTTATTTCGAGACCCAAGTGCTCACCGCCCCGCCGCAGAAACTGCAACTGATGCTGCTGGATGCGGCGATCCGCGCCTGCCGCAGCACGCGGGAGCATTGGCGCGCGGGAGAAAACGAACCGGGCGGTGAGTCCCTGCTCCAAGCGCAGCAAATCGTCGGCCAACTGCTGGCCGCGCTCGATTTCGAGTCGAAGACGGAACTCGTTAAAAAAGTCGCCGGCGTGTACCTCTTCGTCTATCGTTCCCTGACGGAGGCCGCTCTCCAGCGGGACGAACAAAAAATCGAAGCGGCGCAAAAAATCCTGGAGACCGAGCGGGAAACCTGGCGGCAACTGTGCGAAAAGCTCGGCAGCCTCTCTCCCGACCAACGGGAGACGATCCCCTCCTCGTCAAGAAACGACGAAAGCCGCTCTTTTCCGCCGTCCTCCGTCCCCCTCTTCCCCTCCGACGCCCTTTCCCCGACGGCGCCCGCCGATCTCTCCCTGGAAGCCTAAGGAAGAACACTTCTTTTGGGCTATTTTCAGGAAGTCTCTTTCGAGCTACACTCAATAAGGGGGCGAAAATAATCGACGGCGCGATCACCGAAAATCTCTCGGAGACGATCCGCCATGGAAAACCACAGGCTGTTTTCATACGGATGCCCGGGGTGGAGGATCGCGGGGATCGGCGTAGCGGGATTGATTATGGTGCTGGCGATGACGTCTTTCTTTTCTTGGAAGCGGGGGAACCGACCGGCGGAGCCGGCGACGGATCCGGTTCCCGCGGCCGGGACCTCCGAGGAAGAGCCGGAGTCGTTCCGCGCAGCCCGGCGGCGGATGGTCGAAACGCAAATGCGGCGGCGGGACATCGACGATCCGCGCGTCTTGAAGGTCATGGGCAAGGTGCCGCGGCAATGCTTCGTGCCCGAAAACGAAAAATATGCGGCCTACGACGACCGGCCCCTGCCCATCGGCTACGGGCAAACGATCTCGCAGCCGTACATCGTGGCCCTGATGACGCAACTGGCCCGGCCGAAGCCCGAGGATCGGGCGCTGGAAGTCGGCGCCGGCTGCGGATATCAGTCGGCGGTCCTGGCCGAACTTTCCAAAGAGGTCTATGCGATCGAAATTATCGGACCGCTGGCTGCGGCGGCGAAAAAACGCCTGGCCGAACTGGGCTACCGGAACGTCACGCTCCGTTGCGGCGACGGTTATCAAGGCTGGAAGGAACACGCCCCCTTCGACGTCATTCTCGTCACCGCCGCGCCGGAGCACGTCCCCCAGCCGCTGGTCGATCAATTGGCCGTCGGCGGGCGGATGGTGATTCCGGTCGGCCGCTATTCTCAAGATCTGCTCCTCTTGGAAAAACTCCCCGACGGTTCCATCCGCCGCCAAAGCGTGGCCCCAGTGGTCTTCGTCCCCATGACCGGCGAGGCCCTGGAGCAAATGGATAAGAGATCAAAGGATGAGAGATAAAGGATAAGAGCAGCGTCCTTTTCTTTTTCCCTCTTGGATCACACAAACAGCCGGCTGACCGACTCGTTGCGGTGGATGCGTTTGACGGCCTCGCCCAGCAGCGGGGCGACGGAGACGAGATGGAGCTTGGGGATCTGTTGATCTTCGGGCATGGGGACGGAATCGGTGACGTACAGCCCGTCGACGGGGGCCTTCTGGAGCCGCTCGACGGCCCCGGCGCAGAACAGCCCGTGGGTCACGGCAAGGTGGATTTCACGGGCACCGCTCCGCTTCATCATCTCGGCCGCCCCGCAGATCGAACCGGCCGTGGTGATCATGTCGTCGCAGATCAGGACCAGGCGGTCTTTGACCTCCTGGCCGATGACGTGGGCCTGTTTGGTCTTTTCGGCGCTGCTGCGGCGCTTGTCGATGATCGCCAGGCGGCCGCCGAGCCGCTTGATGTGCTCCAGCGCCCGCTTGATGCTCCCCTCGTCCGGGCTGACCACGACGAAATCGTCGTCGCGGAGTTCGAGGGAATTTTTTAACTGCTCGTCGATGGCCGGGGCGGCGTAGAGGTGATCGACGGGAATGTCGAAGAATCCCTGGATCTGGGCGGTGTGGAGGTCCATCGCCAGCACCCGGTCGGCGCCGGCCCGGGTGATCATATCGGCCACCAGCTTGGCGGTGATCGGCACCCGGCCCTCGTCCTTGCGGTCCTGCCGGGCGTAGCCGAAGTAGGGAATCACCGCGGTGATCCGATCGGCGCTGGCCCGTTTGAAACTGTCGATCAGGATCAGCAGCTCCATCAGGTTTTCGTTGACCGACGGGCAGGTTGGCTGAATGATAAAAACGTCGCGCCCGCGGACGTCCTCGTCGATCTTGCAGGAGATCTCCCCGTCGGGGAAATTCCCCAAAATCGCCCGGCCCAGCGGCAGGCCGAGGTACTCGCAGATTTTTTTAGCCAATCGGGGATGAGCGCGGCCGGTAAAGAGTTTCATAGCGTCCATGAGAGACATTGTAAGGAATGAATAAAAAAGGACAAGTCACCCCGGCCGGGGAGACTTGTCCTGGGCAAGGCAAGCCCTTTGGAAGGGGAAGGTCAAGACCTCCGGCGGCGGCGATAAAACGCCAGCAAGCCCACCAAGCCTGTGCCGAGCATGACCCAGGTGGCGGGTTCCGGAACCGGCGCCAGGTGAATGACCGTGACGCCCCATTGCTGCAGGCCGCTGTAGGAGCCGCCCCAGGTCATCGAGGCGGTATAATCGCCCCAGGTGTCGTGGAGATAGACCTTATTTGTGGAGGCATCATAACCCATGCCGACCATGGAATGATTTTCCACCTGGATCATTACCGGATAACCGTTGTTGATTTCATTCATGTAATCGGCGAAGGAGAATGCCCCCGTGACTTGCTCGGCGATCAATTGGGTGTAATTTGTCAGAACGGTATAGCCGCGGGATTCGGCAAAGAGCCTCATGCCGTGGCAGCCTTCAGTCCGGGGCAGGCCGTATGCAGCGGAGGGAGTATAGTCATAAAGTTTGGTGCCGCTGGGATTATAAAAAAACGTGGTAGAGCCGTCGACGTTGGAATCGATCGACGAGTTTAAGTCGTAATCCCATTTCCATTGGTTGGTGCCCATGAAGTCGGCGGTGCAGCCGCTCCAGGTATGTTCCGTCCAATTGCCCACCCAGGGGTCGGGACCGGGGCTGCCAGAACTGATCCAGTAATCGTCGACGTGGCCTTTGGTGACCCGGCCGTCGAAGCCGTTCTGCGTGGCGATGATTGAGCAGGAGCCGGCGATGGGATTCGTGGGATCGCCCTGCCCCAAATGCGTCAGCGGTACCACGCCCCCGCCGCACGGACCGGTGTACATGTTGCTATAGCCGGTCCGGTCATAATAACCGAACATCATCCCCGCCGAGGTGGCGGAACATCCACACGTCCACGAAGAAGTGGGAACATTCGAAAGCATCACCGCGGATTGTGAGATGGGAGATGGTCCCGTCCCCTCCGGTACCGTCGGTCCGCTTGTGGTTTGGGTAATGCCGATCTCGCAGCCCAATTGCTCATCGAAAAAGGTTGTAACGGGCTCGATTGCCAAGACCGCCGCCGCGTTACCCAACAAAATCACACTAAATAAACCAATGATGAAAAAACCTTGCCAGCGAACCCATCTCATGATGATTGCTCCTATAATTTGGGGGCTCCGACGGAATCTTGCCGGAACATGCACTTCGGGTAGCGATTATTTAACGGGGAATCCACATGGAACCAGGAATTAGCGCAGCCAGCCGTTTTCGACCGCAATCAATTCCCAATTCCCACGTGAACACCAAGGCAAACGCTGCCTCCGAAGCAAGAGGAGCTTTCAAATTCTGTGTCGAAAAACCTGTTAAAAATACGTGGCATCTATATCTTTTTCCCTGCCGCGTATTGAACCGAAGAGAGCGCCTTCCGGAAATCAGCGCACTCATCCATTCAGCAGGGAGAGAAAACCAGCGAAAAAAACGCCGGGGAAAGAAGATCCCGCGTCGGGTAAGAATGTACCCCTGCGAAGCACTAATCGAATAATTTCGCCGAGGTAAGTCCGCTGCCTCCATCAAACAGGTCAATTGATTTAATCGTAAGTTAATCAAGATCATTTCAAATGTCAATCCCCCCCCTGAAAGATGGGGTCAAACGAGTGTGCATTTGCCGAAAGGGGCTTCTTTTCCGTTGACAACCGGGGAAAAGACTATAAAATGCGGGGTTTCCCCCGTGCGGATGATTCTGCCGGGGGTTTGCGTTTTTCGGGAATCCCCCAGGGAGCCGGACATCCTGTCAGGCGGAAAGAAGGGCAAGAATACCCGTCCTCCTGGAGTTGCGGTTTCCCGGAGGCACCCCCGCGATTGCCCTCGCGGGGCGTTGGAGCATACGGTTGGAAAAACCGGAGGTGCAAGGCATTGGAAGAAGCGATCCTGAAAGCCGACGTCCTGATCGAGGCCCTGCAATGGATCCGGCAGTTCCGCGGCAAGATCACCGTCATCAAGCTGGGCGGCAGCGTGCTCGAGGACCAGCGGGCGCTCATGCACCTACTGGTGGACGTCGTCTTCATGGAGACGGTGGGCATGCGGCCGGTGTTGGTGCACGGCGGCGGGGCGCGGATCAGCCGAGCGATGGCCGAGATCGGCCTCGAACCTCGTTTCGTCCACGGCCGGCGATACACCGACGAGGCCACCCTCGAGGTGGTCGAGCGGGTCCTGGCCGGCGAGATCAACGAGGAGCTGGCCCGGCAGATCAACAACCTGGGCGGCCGGGCCCAGGCCCTGAACTTCCGCACCACCAACGTGCTCCGCGGCGAACGCATCCAACTGCCCGATGAAAACGGCGCGCCGATCGACCTCGGCTACGTCGGCACGGTCACCCGGGTGGACCGGCCGACGATCGAGCACCTCTGCCACGCCGGCATCGTGCCGGTGATCCCCTCGATGTGCGTCACGAAGGAGCGGCAGAAACTCAACGTCAACGCCGACACCGCCGCCACGGCCGTGGCCCAGGCCGTCGAAGCGGAGAAGCTCGTATACTTAAGCGACGTCAACGGAGTCCGCCGCGACAAGAATGATCCCGATTCCTTGATCCACAGCCTGACCGCCGCCGAGGCCCGGCAGTTGATCGCCAGCGGGGCGATCGCCAGCGGCATGATCCCCAAGGTCGAAGCCTGCCTCGAAACCCTCCAGCGCGGCGTCAACAAAATCCACATCATCGACGGCAAACTGCGACACTCGCTGCTGCTGGAAGTGTACACCACGAAAGGCGTGGGAACACAGATCGCGAAGGAGTGATTGCAAATTGATAATTGCAAATTTCAAATTGCAAATTGGACAATGATGGAATATCAGTTGGTTGTTTTTTATCGTCGTTTAATTTGCAACTTGCAAATTGCAATGGCCAATTTGCAATAATTATTTCCGCAAGGAGTCCCCTGCCGTGTCCAACGTTTCCCCCCTCAGTTCCCCCGAGACAATCCAGCTTTTCGAGCGGTGCGTCGTTCCGAACTACAACCGCTTTCCCGTGGCGCTGGTCCGCGGCGAGGGATCGTACGTCTGGGACAGCGAAGGGAACCGCTACCTGGATTTCTTCAACGGGTGGGGGTGCAACCTGCTGGGGCATTGTCCCCCGCCGGTCGTCGAAGCGGTCCGCGACCAGTTGGGCAAGCTGATCCACGTCCCCAACACCTGGTACACCGAACTGCAAGGACGCTGGGCCGAGGCCTTAAGCGCCCGGAGTTTCGGCGGGCAGGCCTTTTTCTGCAACTCCGGCACCGAGGCCAACGAGGCCGCCATCAAGCTGGCGCGGCTCAGCGGATCGAGCAAACGCCGCTATAAAATCATCACCTTCGAGGGCGGATTCCACGGGCGGACCCTCGGCTCGACCACCGCCACCGCCCAGCCCAAGTATCACCGGGGCCTGGGGCCGCTGATGGCCGGTTTCGTGTATGCCCCCTTCGGCGATCTGGACGCGGCCAAAGGCCTGATCGACGCCGAAACGGCGGCCATTCTGATCGAGCCGATCCAGGGGGAAGGCGGCGTGCGGATCCCGCCCGACGGCTTCCTCAAGGGATTGCGGGACCTGGCCGACCAGCACGAGTTGCTGCTGATCTTCGACGAGGTGCAGACCGGCTGCGGGCGGACCGGGCAGTGGTTCGCCTATCAGGCCTTCGGCGTGCAGCCCGACGTGATGACGCTGGCCAAGGCGCTCTGCGGCGGACTGGCCGGCGGGGCGATGCTCGCCACGCCGGCCGCGGCCAAGAGCCTGCTGCCCGGCATGCACGCCGCCACCTTCGGCGGCAATCCCCTTGCCGCCCGGGCCGGCTTGGCGACGATCGAGATGATCGAAAGCCAGGGGCTGCTGGAGCACGCCCAACGGCTCGGCGATCTCTTTGAGAAACGGCTTCGGGAACTGCAATCGCAGTGCGACTTGATCCGCGAGGTCCGCGTCCGCGGCGTGATGATCGGCATCGAACTGTCCGTCGAGGGCGCCGAGGCCGTCCGCGCCTGCATGGAACGCCGGCTCTTGATCAACTGCACCAACGCCACCGTGCTCCGCCTGCTGCCGGCCATGAACCTCGCGGAAGAACAAGCCCACGAGGGCCTGGATATTTTGTCCGACGTATTGAAGAAACAAGCAAAGAATCACTTTTCGTCATGATAGAAGAGGTCGGAGATCAGGGAAACACGAAAGCAAGGAACTTTTTCCTCATCTCTGACCCCTGACCTCTGACCTCTGAGGTTCCCATGAGACACCTACTGACGCTGGCCGATTTGTCGAAGGTTGAGATCGAACGCATCTTCTCGATTGCCGAGGACCTGAAGAGCAAGTACGAGTCGGGATTGCGGGAGCCGCTGCTGCCCGGCCGGGTGATGGCCCTGTTGTTCGAGAAGCCCTCGCTGCGGACCCGGGTCAGCTTCGAGGCGGCGATGGCCCATCTCGGCGGCAGCACGCTCTTTCTGGGAAGCGACACCGGCTTCGGCAAGCGGGAAAGCCTCGCCGACTTCGGCCGCGTCCTGAGCGAATACGTCGACGTCGTCGTGCTCCGCGTGGGCCGCCACGCGACCGCCGCCGAACTGACCCCCTTCTGTTCCTGCTCCGTGATTAACGGCCTGACTGATTTCAGCCATCCCTGCCAGGCGCTGGCCGACCTGTTCACCATCCGCGAACTGGTCCCCAAGCTGGAGGGACACACGCTGGCTTGGATCGGCGACGCGAACAACGTTGCCCGGAGCCTGGCCGTCGGCTGCGGCAAGCTGGGCCTGCGGATGGTGATGGCCTCGCCCAAATCTTATCAATTCAGCGAGAGGGATTTGGCGTGGATCCGCCGTGAGGCGCCTCAGGGGGAACTGATCCTGACCGAGGATCCCGTCGAAGCGGTCCGCGACGCCGTGGCCATCTATACCGACGTCTGGTACAGCATGGGTTTCGAGAGTGAGAAGGAGACCCGCCGCAAGGCCTTCGCCCCCTACCAAGTTGGCGCGGAGCTTATGGCTCAGGCCCAAAAGGGGGCGATTTTCATGCACTGCCTGCCCGCCCATCGCGGCGAGGAGGTCACCGACGAGGTGATCGACGGCCCCCAAAGCGTCGTCCTCCAGCAGGCCGCCAACCGCATGCACGCCCAAAAAGGCATCCTCGCCTGGCTGCTGGGGGCGAAGGGGTAAGGATCAGGGATACATGTCATCCTGAGCGGAGCGAAGGATCTCCTCGAAAAAGGCATTGTAAGATGTTCCAGATTACCACCTGTCCAACCTGCGGCAGCGATCGCATCCGAAAAGTCCGGAAGGATTGGCAAGGAGAATACGAAGGGCGGAAATTTGCAGTAATAAATCTCGAATTCTTTGAGTGTCCCGCCTGTGGAGAAAAATTGTACGACCGCGAGACGATGAGAAGGATTGAAGCCCGATCACCGGCTTTTTTAAAAACCCCGGTAACCGGATAGGAAGCCAACTGATTTCATTTTATCGGGAAATGGGCAAACATCTTCACTGGGACAAGGTGACGGAAGTCAATTGCCGGAGATCCGACTCCAAAGGCGCAGGGCGTAGCGGACGAGGATGCTGATCGGGCCGTCTTTGGCGAATTCGGGACGACGGTCCGCTTCGGCCAGGGCCGACGCCAGGTCGGCCGTTACGGCGGCGATCCTCCGCATCCCGGGATAATTGAGCTTCTCGGGATCGTCCGTCGGGCGATGGTAGTCGGCCCGCCCTCCGCGGGTGACGAAGAACACCACCGGAACACGATGCGCGTAGAACGGCACGTGATCGCTGCCTGCCAAAACAAACGGGATTTTCAGCAGACGGAGTTGATGGCGCTTGGCCGACCGGTTGGCCAGCTTGGCCAGCCGGGACGACGTGGACGTGCCCAGGGCGATCAGCATCTCGCCTTGCAGAGATCCCACCATGTCCAGATTGATCATCGCGATTGTCTTTTCCAGGGGGACGGGCGGATCACTGACGTAATGGAAACTGCCCAGCAGGCCCGATTCCTCGCCGCTGAAGGCGACAAACACCACCCGGCGCGGCAGCCTTTTCGGACGCCGCGCGAGGATCTCGGCCGTCTCCAGCATCACGGCCACGCCCGAGGCATTGTCGTTGGCGCCGTTGTAGATTTCCCATTGGCCCGCGAGATTTTTCTGCACTCCCAGGTGATCGTAATGCGCCCCGACGACAATGGTTTCCTCGGCTAGGGGGCCTGCGCCTTCGAGCATCGCCACGACGTTCTTCATTTCGACCGGGCCGCTCGGAAACGGCGCCGCTTCTTTCACCGCCGGTCTGGCCGGAGACGAACCATTTTGCCTCCGATGCATGTCATAGACCCTCCGGCCGACGTAGTCCAACAGACCCGGCCAATGGGAACGGTTTTCGGCCTGAAAATTTCTGACCCGGGCGCGAAAGTGCTGAAAGGGAGTTCCTTGAAAGAGGTCGGTCTTCAATCCGATTCCGGTCATCCGCTTGACGATGTAGTCGGCCGCCAGGTCGATCTCCTTGGTCCCCGGGCTGCGCCCCCGGAGTTCGTCGGAGGCCAGATATCCGACCGTCTCCTTGAGCCGGGCCTCGACGGCCGCCGGCGTTTGTTCCCTGGGGCGTCCAAGGTCCGCGGCCGGCGCCGGGGAGCAAACTAGGGCAATAAAGAAAACAACAGCGGGTCCCCCCGACAGGATTCCGCCCGGGAAAATAATCACTCTTTTCGGAGGTGTCCCGTTCATTTTTTCTTGCAAATCTCGGGGGAGGAGTACAAATTGTGTTCCTTCGATTAACCGGATTATATCATTCTCCAGACCCTTTGACACGCGGGAACTTGCGCATTATGACTGCCTTATAGAGGTTATGCCGGGCTTTACGAAGAGAGGGGGATTTGAGCGAGGCACCGGTTTTTATAGTTTTATTAATTGCCGGAGACGCTAAATTGGGAGTTCCTGCCAATCGATGGCCGCCCGACGGTCGTCCGGCCGCCGTTGATTGACCGAAATCCACGAAGCAAATCCACAGTGGATTCTGCCCAAGGAAAGGGGAATCGAGATTTCGGAGAATCAATAAAAAGGTTTGTAGGTATTGTTTCAAACGGTTGCCAAAACGTTCCCGGCTCCGGAAGTCTTTCCGCTTGGGTAAACTGTATAAATCCGGAAATGCGTGCCGATGAAGAAAGGGTTCCCGAGAATTTTCCTCCTGCCCCGTGAATAAACTGCCATGCCTCCCCGCATCCGTTTCGTCCTGGCCCTGCACAACCATCAACCCGTCGGCAATTTCGATTTCGTCTTTCAACAGGCCTTCGAGGACAGCTACCGGCCGTTTCTCGACGTTTTTCGGCGTTTTGAGACGCTGAAAAGTTCCGTTCACGTCAGCGGCTCGCTGGTGGAATGGCTGGCCGCCCGGCAGCCGCAGTACCTCGATCAAATTGCCGAATTGGTCAACCACGGCCGGCTGGAAATCCTCGGCGGGGCCTTCTACGAACCGATCCTGGCGATGATCCCCCAGCGGGACCGCGTCGGGCAGATCCGCAGTTACACCCGCTGGCTGCAAAACCGCCTGGGAGCGACGGTCCGCGGGATGTGGGTCTCCGAGCGCGTCTGGGAGCCTTCCTATACCCGCGACCTGGCCGACGCCGGCATCGAATACACCGTGCTCGACGATTTTCATTTCAAGTGCGCCGGTCTGCCCGAGGAACGGCTCACCGGCCATTTCATCACCGAAGACGAAGGCCGGCTGCTTTCGGTCTTTCCCGGCAGCGAACGGCTGCGGTACCTGATCCCCTTCGCCGATCCGCAGCAGACGATCGACTACCTGGCGCAACTGGCCGAGGCGCATCCGGAGACGATCGCCGTCTGCGGCGACGACGGCGAGAAGTTCGGCACCTGGCCGGGGACCCACAAGCACGTTTATCAAGACGGCTGGCTGGAGCGGTTCTTCGACGCCTTGGTCCGCAACCAGGACTGGATCCAGGTGACCACGCTGGCGGAGGCCTTCGACAACGTTCCGCCGGCCGGGAAAATCTACCTTCCCGATTGCAGCTATCGTGAGATGACCGAATGGGCGTTGCCGACGGCGACGCTGACCGCTTACGAGCAGGTCGCCCACGAGATGCAGGACCATCCGCAATGGTCGACAATCCGGAATTTCATCCGCGGGGGCACCTGGCGGAATTTCCGGATCAAGTACCCCGAGGCCAACGAAATGTACTGCCGGATGATGGCCGTCAGTCGGCGGTTGCAGGAAATGCTCGAAGGCGGCGCCGTCGGCGAGTTGCCGGATCGCGCACGCTCGGAACTCTACCGCGCCCAGTGCAATTGCGCCTATTGGCACGGGACGTTCGGCGGATTGTACCTGCCGCACCTCCGCAACGCGGTCTATCAGCACCTCATCGCCGCGGAAGGCCTGCTGGAGAAGGCCGCCGGCCGCCCGGAGGTCTGGGTCGAGGCGGCCGCCGACGACTACAATTTCGACGGCCGGCAGGAGGTCCGCCTGGCCAACGACCGCCTGTCGGTTCTGCTGGCGCCGTGCCGCGGCGGACAGATCTACGAACTCGACGTCCGGGCCATCGAACACAACCTGCTGGCCACGCTCGCCCGCCGGCCCGAGGCGTATCATGCCAAGGTGCTGGCCGGCAGACAACACAATCATGACGCGGTGGCCAGTATCCACGAAATGGTCACCTTCAAGCAGCCCGACCTGGACCAACGCCTCCAGTACGACGATCACGCGCGAAAGAGCCTGATCGACCTGTTTTACGACGCCGACGCCACGTGCGAGGCGGTGGCCTCGGGCGCGGCGCCGCAGCGGGGCGACTTTGCCGACGGCATGTATGAAACCCGGCTCCGCCGCAATCCCGACCGCATCCAGGTGCAACTGGCCCGCAACGGCTCCGTCGGCGGCGTCCCCGTGCGGATCACCAAGGGCCTGACCCTGGAGGCCGGCAGTTCCACGCTGCACGTCGCGTACCTGCTGGAGAACCTTCCGCCCGAGCAGCGCCTGCACTTCGCGGTGGAGTTCAACTTCGCCGGACTGCCCGCCGGAGCCGACGACCGCTACTTCTCCGACCTCGGCGGCAATCGCCTGGGACAGCTCGGCACGAGACTGGAACTGAACGACGCCCAGGGCCTCCACCTCACGGACGAGTGGCTGGGGATCGACGCGGCCTTGAAAACGTCGCGGCCGACGCACTTTTGGGCGTTCCCCGTCGAGACGGTCAGCCTCTCGGAAAGCGGCTTTGAGCTGGTCCACCAATCGGTCGCCGTGCTGCCCCACTGGCACGTCGCGCCCGACAAGGACGGCCGCTGGAGCGTCACCATGCAACTGGCGATCGACACCTCCCGGGCCGAAAGAGTTCACCAGCCCGAAGAATCCCTGGCGGCCGCGGCCCCGTGATACCTTACGAATTCATCTCCCATCCCCGAGCCGCGGTCCCCGGACCGCGGTTTTTTTCGATTCCTTGACACCTCTCAAGAAAACAGGCAAAATAGAAAATGCTGGAGGGAGAGCAATGACTCAAATCATTCAAGCCATTTATGAAGACGGGGTTTTAAAACCTTTGGACGCACTCGATCTCCACGATCACCAACAGGTTCAAGTCACCGTAGAAACCACTTCTGAAAATGTCGCCCCTGAAGAGAAATCCTGGGAAGATCCTCTCCGGGGGTTGAGGGTTTCGTTGGGAAGACTTGATTTATCGGAACACATGGATGAGTACCGTTTCGGACGACGACCGTGAATCCTGTTTTTCTCGACTCTTCCGGACTGATCGCCGTCATTGTTACTGACGATCAATGGCATTCTCAAGCAGAATCAGTATGGGAAAAACTGATCGCTGAAAAAACTTCGTTGATGACCACTGATTTGATTTTGCTTGAGATCGGCGACACTTTATCTCGATTTCACCAACGATCCTTGGCAGTTGAAATCTACGATCAACTCTCGAAATATCAGAATGTGGAAATTATCCCCCCAACTCCAAAATTAATTGCAACGGGATGGCAGTTGTATCGTAATCGCCCTGATAAAGAGTGGTCGGTGACGGATTGTATAAGCTTTTCCATTATGAGCCAACGATCGATTCAAGACGCCTTTGCCATCGATCACCATTTTGAACAAGCGGGTTTCAAAAAACTGATCCAAGTCAAATGACTCACGAACTCCCCGTCGGCATCGACCTGGGCACGACGTTTTCGGCCGTGGCGTACGTCGACGCGGCGGGACGGACGCAGATGGTCCGCAACGCCGAGGGGGAGATCCTCACGCCCAGCGTGGTGCTGTTCAGCGACGTGGAGGTGGTGGTCGGCAAGGAGGCCCGCCGGGCAACGGTGGTGCGGCCCGAACTGGTGGCCCAGTGGGTCAAGCGGGACATGGGACTGCCGTTATACCACCAGCCGATCCACGGGCGGCAGTTGCCGCCGGAAGTGATCCAGGCGTGCATCCTCCGCCGGTTGAAGCACGACGTCCACCAGGCGCTGGGCGGGCAGGACCGCGTGGTGATTACCGTGCCGGCCTATTTCGACGAGCCGCGCCGCAAGGCCACCGCCGACGCCGGCGAGATGGCGGGCTTGAAGGTGTTGGATATCGTCAACGAACCGACGGCCGCGGCGCTGAGCTTCGGCGAGTGCCTGGGATATCTTTCTCCCGAGGGTATGCCGCAGAACGAGATGACCATCCTCGTCTACGATCTCGGCGGCGGCACCTTCGACGCCACCTTGCTGAAGCTCGCCCCGGGAAAAATCCAGACCTTGGCCACCGACGGCGACGTGATGCTCGGCGGCTACGATTGGGATCTCCGCCTGGCCGACTATGCGGCCGACCGGTTCCGCGAGCAATACGGATCGGATCCGCGGGAGGATCCCGCCGGCCTGAGCCGGATCCTGATGGCGGTCGTCGAGGCCAAACACACGCTCAGCGCCCGCGGCCAGGCCCTGATCTTTATCGAGCATGGCGGCCGCCGCGCCGAAATCACCGTCGCCCGGCGGCAGTTCGAGGAGATGACCGCCGATCTGCTGGAGCGGACCGCGTATACCGTCCGGCAGTTGGTGCAAACGGCGGGTCTGAAGTGGGACGACGTCGACCGGGTGTTGCTGGTGGGCGGCTCGACGCGGATGCCGATGGTCGTGGGCCTCCTGCGGGAAATGAGCGGCAAAGAGCCGGATCACACGGTCAATCCCGACGAGGCCGTCGCCCGGGGGGCGGCCCTGTATGCCGCCTATCTCCGGGCCAAGGAGCGCGGGGAAGAAGAAAAACTGCTGATTACCAACGTCAATTCGCACGGCCTGGGCGTGGAAGGGATCGAGCCGGTCTCGTTGCGGCGGAAAAACGTGGTGATCCTGCCCCGCAATACTCCCCTGCCGGCGGAAGTCACGGAGCGGTTTGCCACCAAGAGCGAAGGCCAACGCTCGATTGTCGTGCAGGTCCTGGAAGGCGAGAGCCTGTTCCCCAACGAATGCACCGTTATCGGCCGGACCGTAATCCGCGATCTGCCCGACGGCTTGCCGCAAAATTGGCCGGTGGACATCACCTTTCAATACGCGGCCAACGGCCGGTTGAGCATCCATGCGGTCGTGCCGGGTACCCACCAGGAGGCCACGCTCCTGTTGGAGCGGGCCTCGGGCATCTCCGGCGAGGGCATCGCGCGGTGGAAGCGGCCCGTCGGCGAGGCCGCCGGCTTCGACGCATTCGAGTCGATGTTGGAGGAGGTCTTCGACTTAGAGTCGCTTCCCCAGACGCCGGCGGCGACGTCCGAGGCGACGCATTTGCCGCACTCGGAGGAAGCGGCTCCCCCGGTGCCCGATCCCGCCGACAACGAAGACGCCGACGCGCGGAAGTTGTCGGGGCGGAGAGCCGCCGGGACGTTTTCGGCCAGCCCCTCGCCGTCGCGCGAGCCGGCCGATTCGACCTCCCCGGCGGTTCCCGAGGCGAAATCCGCCGTTGAGCCGGATCCGCCGGGTGCGGTACAATTGCCGGTTCGCGATGTAACTCCCAGGTCCCGATGGCTGTTCCGCGTAATCGGCCACGTGATTTTTGCCCTCCTCGGCCTGGGATTGGGATATTTGGTTTTACATTGGATTCATCCCGAGATTTTTCGCTGGCCTTGGCAAGCCCCATGACTCCTTCTTCCATTTCCGCCGTAGGCATCGATTTGGGAACGACCTTCTCGGTCGTGGCGAAGATCGACGATCGGGGGATCCCGGTCACGTTGGTCAACGCCGAGGGGGATCATCTCACGCCCAGCGTGGTCCTTTTCGACGGCGAGGAGGTGGTCGTCGGCAAGGAGGCCCTCAAGGCGCTGGCCACCGAGGCCGATAAGGTCGCCGAATGCTCCAAGCGTGACGTGGGCTGCCGCGTGTTTCACAAGGTCATCGGCGGGAAGCAGTATCCGCCGGACGTGATCGAGGCGTTCATTCTCAACAAGCTCCGCCGCGACGCGGGGCGGGTGATCGGGCCGTTTACGAAGGTGGTGATCACCGTGCCGGCGTACTTCGACGAGGTCCGCCGCAAGGCCACGCAGGACGCCGGATACATGGCCGGCTTCGAGGTGCTGGACATCATCAACGAGCCGACCGCGGCGGCCGTGGCCTTCGGCTACCAGGAGGGTTTTTTAAACGCGGGGGGGAGCACCCAAAAGCCGCAACACCTCCTGGTTTACGACCTCGGCGGCGGCACCTTCGACGTGACGGTGATGGAAATCCGCGGCACCGAGTTCATCGCCCTGGCCACCGACGGCGACGTCCGCCTGGGCGGCTACGACTGGGACCAGCGGCTGGTCGACATCGCCGCCGAGGCGTTCTTCCGCCAGCACCGGATCGATCCCCGCAATGACCCCGTCGCCGCCGGCAAGCTGTGGCACGAGTGCGAAGACGCCAAGCGCACGCTCTCGGCCCGAAACAAGGCCACCGTCACCTTCGATTACCGCGGCCTGTCGGCCCGGAGCGAGATCGGCCGGGAGCAGTTTGAAGAAGCGACCAGGGACCTGCTCGACCGCACCCGGTTCACCACCGTGCAGACGCTCTCCGCGGCGGGCCTGGATTGGCCGGACCTCGACCACGTGCTGCTGGTCGGCGGTTCGACCCGCATGCCGATGGTCCGCGCCATGCTCCGGCAGCTCTCGGGCAAGGAACCCAACGCCGCCGTGGCGGCCGACGAGGCCGTGGCGATGGGCGCCGCGCTCCGCGCGGAATTGATCCTGGCCGAGGCCGAGGGAAAACCCGCCGTCTTCCAGATCAAGAACGTCAACTCGCACAGCCTGGGGGTTGTGGGAACCGATCCGCAGACGCGCCGCCGCCGCAACGGGATTCTCATTCCCCGCAATACGCGGATCCCGGTGACCGCCCGGCGGACCTTCCGCACGCAGAAGGACGATCAGCGTTCGATCCTCGTGCCGATCGTCGAGGGCGAGAGCCCCTCGGCCGACGACTGCCAGCCGATCGGCAAGTGCTCGGTGCGGCATCTGCCGACGGAACTGCCGGCCGGCTCGCCGGTGGACGTGCTGTTCCACTACGAACCGACCGGCCGGTTGAAGGTCCGGGTGATCGTCCCCGGCACCGACCGCCAGGTGACCACGGAAATCCACCGCGAAAACAGCCTCTCCAAGGAACACCTCGACGGCTGGCGGCAATTCATCTCCGGCCAGGAGCCGACGGAGTATCGGTAATAAAAAAGGCCTGCCCAAGGTGGTGCTTGGGCAGACCTGAGGATCGCTTGATCTCGTTGGCGTTCGCGTTAGTTGCGAACCAGATTGCGACCGGCGGCGTTGCTTAGTGAGGCCGAAGGATCGGCTTTCGGCGCTTGGGGCAAGTAGGCGCTCGGGGCCGGCTCGGGAGCGGCGGCAGGAGCCGGTCCGGTGGCTTTGCCCGCCGGGGCCGGAGCCGCGCCGCAGCCGCAGCAGCCGCATTCGGCTTCACAGCCGCAGCAGCACTTCTTGCAGCCAAACAAGTTGTCTAACAGGGAAGCAAGCGGCCGGAAACGCTCTTTGCAGCACTTGCCGCAAGCCGGTTCACAAGCCGGTTCGCAGGCCTTCACCGGGCAGCAAGGATCGCAGGCCGGTTCGCAGGCCTTCACCGGGCAGCAGGGGTCGCAGGCGACCTTTTTGCAGCAGCGTTTCTTGCAGCACTTGCCGCAAGCCGGATCGCAAGCTGGCTCACAAGCCTTGACCGGGCAGCACGGCTCGGGGCAGCAGGCCTTAGCGGGGCAGCAGGGATCGCACTTGCAAGGAGTGCAGCAGCAGACCTTGCAGCAGAGCATGTCCCTCATGCCCGCGAACAGGTCGCGGACCGGAGTCGGCCGGCAAGTCTTGCAGCAAGTCGCTTCGCAGCACGGATCGCAGCATTTGGGTTTCTCGCAGCAGGCCGGATCGCAGCATTTGGGTTTCTCGCAGCAGGCCGGCTCGCAGCATTTCACCGGGCAGCACGGCTCAGGGCAGCAAGCCTTTGCGGGCTCACAGGCGTTGCATGTGCCGCAGCCACCGCAATTGTTCAGCCCGAGCATTCGGTCCAGGAGTTCGAGACCGAACACCTGGCCGCCCAGGGCGGCGCTCAAGACGAGCGCAATTAGCATGGTTTTGCTTTTCATTAGAGCAACAACTCCTTTACAGTGAACGGCGAAAGCAGAACATTCCAAACCGACGACAGACCATCGCGCGGCCGCTGAAGTCCGCCTTCCCAGAGACGCCGCTGTTCCGGGAGGGAACCATCAGAAGGCTGGGCGATCGCAGGTGGAAGGAATCCTCTACGGATGCCGTTCGCACGGTGTACTGCGCCAGGGCCGTCGAGCCGTTCCTTGACTCGATTCCTACCTGATCCGGTTGCCTGACGCACCCTTAAACGCGTGCCACCACGACACGCGCAAATTGCTTAGGGTCAGTTTACCCTATCGGCGCGCCGAAAAGGTCGCCTTGAGCGAACGAAAAGTATTTCGCCAAAAGAATTTACCTCTCCTGTTGCGCAAACAATTCCACGTTTGGAAGGCGGTTAAACTTTATCGGTTGTAGGCCCTCTCGAAGCCCCTTTCACCGGCCGAGAATTTCCATAAAAGATAAAATTTCCCAAGCTTCTCGGAACAATAATGATGATAAAATCACTCGATTTCCCGTATGAGTCGTTCCCGCCGGGCCCTCCGTGGCCTTGTTCGGGCAATTTTGATAAACTTTAAGGATGATCCTCCTGATCGACAATTATGATTCGTTCACCTATAACCTCTTGCAGCGGCTGGGGGAAATTGATCCGACGCTCGACCTGGAGGTCTTTCGCAACGACAAGATTACGCCGGAGGAGATCGAGGCGAAGCGGCCAACGCACCTGATTATTTCGCCCGGCCCCTGCACCCCCGACGAGGCCGGCATTTCCGTCGACTGCGTGAAACGCTTCGCCGGGAAAATTCCGCTTTTGGGCGTGTGCCTGGGGCATCAATCCATCGGGCAGGCCTTCGGGGCGAAGATCGTCCGCTGCGGCCGGCTGATGCACGGCAAAACCGACCAGATCCATCACGACGGCCGCGGTTTGCTTACGGGATTGCCCAATCCCTTCGTCGCCACCCGATACCATAGCCTTGTCATCCAACCCGATACGCTCAGCGACCAATTCGACGTCTGCGCCTGGAGCACCGACCCGCAGGGAATCCGGGAAATCATGGGCATCCGCCACAAAAAATATCCGCTCTTCGGCGTGCAATTCCATCCCGAAAGCTTCCTGACCGACTGCGGATCCGCAATCCTGAAAAGTTTCATAAGTATGGAAACAAGCCCGGTTTAGCCCGGGCACTTGTGCCCGGTGTTGTCTGGGAACTCCCGCCGGCCGCAAGCGGCCGGGCTAAACGGATTTGGGATGAATGAAAAAAATCGCCGCCTTTTTCCATTCACCGACTTTCTTCTCTGCCTTTCTCGGCGCGTTGCTCCTCTATCTCTCGTTTCCGCCCGTCGATTGGTGGCCGTTGGCGTGGATTGCGCCGGTTCCGTGGGTGCTCTTGATCCGCCGGGAGAAGCTGGAGGGTCCAAAACCCTACCTGGCGATCTGGCTGGCGGGTTTTACGTTTTGGCTGGGCGTGCTGCACTGGCTGCGGCTGCCGCATCCCTTGACGGGCATCGGCTGGGTGGCGCTGGCCTTCTATTTCGCTTTTTACGTTCCGGTGTTCGTCGGTGTGAGCCGCTCCGCGGTCCACCGGCTCCGCGTGCCGGCAATCCTGGCCGCGCCGATCGTCTGGACCGGTTTGGAACTCGTCCGCGGGCACCTGCTCAGCGGCATGACGATGGCCAGCCTGGGCCACACGCAGTATCGCTGGGTAATGCTCATTCAGATCAGCGACCTGGCCGGTGCGTACGGCGTGAGTTTCCTGGTGATGTTCGTCGCCGCGTGCCTGGCCGTTTTTTTCTTTCGATACAATCTTGTTCGTCAGAGCCGGACCGTGCCGGTCCGGCAGAGCGGCAATGCAACCGGGCTGACACGGCCCGTCTCTGAAAAGTTTCGAGTTAAAAATTTCCTGCCGTTGTTCTACATCGCCTTGGCGTTTCTCGTTGTCTTAGGATACGGATATCTCCAGCTTCTCGACGGAGCATTGATGCGTCATTTCCATGAGGATGATCCCCCGCTGCGGATCGCCTTGATTCAGGAGTCGATCGACACGGAATTCGGCAAGAATGACCGGGAAGAGATTTACCGGCGTTACGTCGTACTCACTGCCCAGGCGGTTCGGGAAAACAAGCGCCTCGACCTGATCGTCTGGCCGGAGACTTTTTTTCGGTATCCGATCCTCACCTGGGATCGGGACGCCTTCGACCGGTATCCCGAGGTGTTACGCGGCGAGGGCTCGGCCGAAAACGGACGGCGGAATCTGGCGGCGGAGGCCGAAAAAACCTGGGAGGAGTTCCGCAAGATTACCGCAGAGTGGAACGTGCCGCTGCTGACGGGTCTTGACACCTGGCATTACACGGCCGACGGCATCCTCTTTTATAATTCCGCGGCCTACATCGGGAAAAACGGAGAATTGATCGGCCGCTACGATAAAATGCACCCCGTGATGTTCGGCGAATACATCCCCCTGGCCGACCGGATTGCATGGCTGAATCGCATCACGCCCTTAAGCGCAGGCCTGACGCCGGGAGAGAGGCCGAAATCGTTTCGGTTGAAAAATCTCCGCTTCTCGCCGGACATCTGTTACGAGAGCGTGCTGCCGCACCTGATCCGCCGGCAAATCCTGACGCTTCGGGCCGAGGGGGAAGAACCGGACTTCCTCGTCAACTTGACCAACGGCGGCTGGTACTGGGGCTCCAGCGAGTTGGACCTGCACCTGGCCTGCGGCGTGTTCCGCGCGGTGGAGTGCCGCAAGCCGCTGCTGATCGCCGCCAACACCGGCTTCTCGGCAGTCATCAACGGCGACGGCCGGATCCTGATAAAAGGACGCCGCCGCGACACCGATATCCTCCTGGCCGAGGTCCGCCGCGACCCCCGCGGCAGTTGGTACCTCGACCACGGCGATTGGTTTGCGGGAGCTTGCCTATGGGCCTGCATCCTTTTCGTCCTGGGGGGGATTCTCCAGGGTTGGAGGAACAGGAGTCGAGGAAGAAAAGGAACTAAAAAGCCGCTTGCGGTTTCGTAAACGGCAAATCTCTGATGACGAGAGCTCCTTCACCGACCAACGCTCCGCGTCGGTGCCCGTCGGGATGACACCTGAAAATTATCCCTCAAGGCCGAAAATCCGGTAAATTCGTGTGTGCGACCCCATGAAAGGAGGGGTGCTGCCTTGAACAACCGATCGAAATTGCCTCACCTGCGCCGCTTCTCGTTGACATGCGATTTTCGTGGAAGTTATACTAAAATCATGCACTGACTGGACTTGCCTGCCGGAATGGGTGACAGGCAATGTTTGCCTAAAAGGCCCAAAGGGCGCTGCACATCCATGAGCCAGCCCCCTTTTCCGGCCCCCACGTGAAGAGGACATCTATGAATCTCGTCGGCAAGATTTTCACGGTATTGATCTTCGTATTGTCATTGGTCTTTATGACCCTGGCGGTAATGGTCTATGCGACGCACAAAAACTATCGAACCGTAGTTCTCAACCCGCGCGACAAAGCCAATATCCAGAATCCCATCGGCTTGAAGTGGCAATTGGAGGACGCACGGACGGAGAATTCCAGGCTGAAGGAAGAAAAGGATAAGATTGAACGCGATTTCACGGAGGAAAAGGCCGCCAAGATCGATGCGCTGACGAAGTTGGAGAACGAACTTACCGAGTTGAAGGAGGAGCGTGTCCAGCGTGAACGGGAAAAGGCCACGTTGACGGAGGACTGGCGGCGCGCCACGGCCGCCATGAAGGCCGCCCAGGACGAGTCGAATAAGTTCGGCGAGGAAGCGAAGACGCTTCGCCTCGACCTGGAAACGGCCCGGAAGGACCGCCGTCTGCACGAGCAGGAGGTCAACCGGCTGACCGACGAGGCGCACCAGTTGAAAAACGACCTGCGGCTGTTGAAAGATCGGAGCACGATCCTCTCGGCCGATCTGGCGAAGGCCCAGACGGTGCTCCGCCACTTCGGCATGAACCTCGACACCGACATTTCCGGCAGCCCCCCGCCGGTGGACGGCATCGTCGAAGCCGTGCAGGGCGGAGGACTGGTCGAGGTCAACCTGGGAACGGACGACGGATTGATGAAGGGTCACCGGTTGGAAGTGGTCCGCGTCGGCCCGGCCGGGAGCAAGTACGTCGGCCGCGTCGAGGTGGTTCACGTCGCCGCCGACCGCGCCGTCTGCCGGATTATTCCCCAATTCCAGAAAAGCGACGTGCAGGTGGATGACCGTGTCTACTCAAGACTTCAATAAACCGAACGGCTTTACCCGCAAACCGGAAGCCGACCTCTATACCGTGTTGCTGATCTTCGCGCTCCTGGCGCTGTTGGTCGGCATTCTCTATCTCCACTTGGATTTGAACGCCTACGATTATAAGGCGAAGGAAGGCATCGCGCTGGGCGGCATCGGGCAGAGTGAATGCCCGGTGTTCATCGAGCGTCGGTTGGCGGTCGAGAACGAGAAAGGATTCCGGTTTTTCAAGCCTGAATGGAGTATATTAAACGGTGCGATTGTTTGAATCTCGAAATCACATTCTATTCCCTAGCCGGCGGCTAACAGCCGCCGAGGAAAATTGACGAACTGACCGGCGGCCGTTTTCCGCCGGTTCCACGACTCTCCAAGCGACCGAGGCACGGATGCTCGCCGGATTGTTCGATCACTTCCGCAACGACCTGGTCGTGGATCTGGGCACCTCGCAAACCCGGATCGGCGTAGTCGGCGAGGGACTCGTGCTCGACGAGCCGTCGTTGGCGGCCGTGGAAAAAAGATCGGGGCGGATTCTTTCCGGGGGCGCGGCCGTGGGCCATCTCGCCAAGCAGATGGAAGGCCGCATGCCCGAGGCGTTCTCCGTGCGGCGCCCGTTGCGTGAGGGCGTCATCGCCGATTTCCGGCTCTGCCAGGCCATGCTCCGCCAGTATCTCCGCAAGGCCCGGCGCCCCGGCTGGCGGCTGCGGCCCCGCGTGCTGGCCGGCGTCCCCGGCAACGCCACGCCCGTGGAAAAGCAGGCCCTCCTGAGCAGCCTCTTGCGCGCCGGGGCTGGCCGGGTATGGATCCTGCCCCAGGTCATGGCCGCCGCGGTGGGCGCGGGACTGCCCCTGGCGGAACCGGCGGCCGGCATGGTCTGCAACCTGGGCGCCGGGACTACGGAAGCGGCGGTACTGAGTCTCGGCGATCGGGTCGCTGGAGAGTCGATCCGCGTCGGCGGCGACGCTTTCGATCAGGCGCTGGTCGATTACCTCCGCCGGCACTACAGCCTCCGGGTCGGCCTGCCGGCGGCTGAACGGCTGCGGATCGAGATCGGCAGCGCGTTTCCCCTGGAGGAGGAACTAACCGCGGAGGTCAGCGGCCTGGACGCCGTCAGCGGTCTGCCCCGCCGGGCGACGGTCACCAGCGAGGAAGTCCGTCAGGCCCTGGCCGAGCCGTTGGAAAAGATCGTGGAGGCCCTCCGCTTGACGCTCGACCGGTGTCCGCCGGAGATGGCGGCCGATTTGGTCGAGAACGGCTTGGTCCTCTGCGGCGGCGGCGCCCTGCTCCGCCGCCTGGACCGCTACCTAAACGAGCACACCGGCCTGCCCGCCCGGCTGGCCACCGAGCCGGCCGCCGCCGTGGTCCACGGCCTGCTGGTCTGCCTCGAACACTTCGACAAATGGCGCCCCCTGATGCGGTCTTCCGAAGACGACGTGTATTGAAAGTTCACGCCTCAAACGCCCCGCGATGGCAATCGCGGGAGTGAATTGCGACTTTTCATGCCCCTGGGATTGCCATCCCAGGGCGTTTTAACGCCGTTGAATATTTCACTCCTCGTTCCGAAACTCCGGTTTCGGAACGGCGTTGAACGGGAATTCACCGTTTATCGATCCACCGCGTAAAGTGATGCCGGGGAATGGCGCTGTCCATCCATGAAGTGTCCGGCTCGGGCAGCCGCAGGGCCTCTTCCACGCTCAGCCAGCCGCGCGGGAGGTTCATTGAACTGGTCGTCCCGCGGCGGGTGATCCAATCGAACCGCCGCCGTTTTTCGCACTCGACGGCCACTTTCAGCGTGATCCGCACGTCCCCCGACACGTAGTCGATCACCTCCTGATAACGCCCTTCGGCCCACAGCCCGGGGGCCAGGACGCCCGACATGCCCGGCGGCTTGCCGGGAATCCGCAGGGCCTGGGCGGCCTTATCCAGCGCGACGGGAAAGCCGCGGTCGCAGAAGACGTGAAACATCATGTCCACGTGGCCCACCGCCAAGGCCTTGCACTGCTTGCGGTCCCCTGATTCTTCGGCCAGCACGTCGAGATCAAAACCGAGTCCGTTCCACGTGAGCAAGGTGTAACCATTCTTGAGAAAATCCACCAATTCATCGACCACGCTTCGGGCTTCCGAGCGCGACAATTGCCCGGCAGGTGTCCCTTCCGGGGTCTTCCCTTGCCAGACGATCGGTTGCTCGGCGCCCTCCGGCAAGGCGGCGGCGCAGCAGATCCCCAGCGGCCGGTGCGCCCGCCAGTCGAAATCTTCTCCCGGTAGGTCCTTGGCCGTCTCGATGTCGAAAGCCAGGTATTTGCGTTTCATAGGCTCTTTTCCTGAAAGTTTTTCAAAGGGTCCCATTATACTCCCGTTAGAGTTCTCTTGGAATAAAACCCCGGTACTTGCTACAATCCACCAGCGGCTAACCGATTGCCCCCCCATGTTCGATTGGCACCAATTCCAACACGACGAACGTTCGCCGGCGCCGGCGGTCAATTCGCGGAAGCGGATTCGCATTTGCGGCGGTCTGTTTCTGGCGGTGGTCTTGGCGATCTTCGCGCGGGCCGTGCAGTTGGAAGTATCGTACGGGGCGGCGTACCGCAATAAAGCTTCTCAGCCGCTGGAAAAGGAAATCAGCGTTCCCGGGCGTCGCGGCCGGATCCTCGCCCGGGACGGCACGGTCCTGGCCGCCGACCGGAAAATCCTCTCCCTGGCCGTCGATTATCGCTGGCTGGAAGAGCCGCCCGATCCGCAATGGCTGAAAAGGACCGCCCGAGCGAGGCTCACACCGGAGGAGCGGAAAAATCCCGGTCGGGTGACCGAAGAGCAGCGGCGCGTGCTTGCCGAGCGCACTGCCGCGCAGCGCCGCCTGGCGGAACTGGCCGGCATGACGCCCGAGGAGTGGAAAGCCCGGGCCGAAACGATTCAAAATCGGGTGGAACGGATCGCCGAACGGGTCAATCGCTCGGCACAAGCCGAAGCAGTCACCCCTACCGGCCAAGATCACGGCTGGCAAGGATGGATCCAAGAGTTGTCGGAGCCGCCGCCCCCGCCGCGGATCATCATTGCAGAACAGCGCGACTGCCACGTCATGGTCGAACTCGCCGATCCGCCGCTGGTCTCGGCCGTCCGCGAGCATCCCGAGCAATTCCCCGGGGCGGAAATCATCACCCAACTCCGCCGCGTCTATCCCCAAAAAACCCTCGCGGCGAACCTGCTCGGACATCTCGGCCCGGCAACCGGAGAAGAGGCTGGATTCAAGGATCAGGATTCTCCACAAGACGTTTATCATCCCGAGGACCTCCTCGGCCGGATGGGATTGGAAAAGCAGTATGAATCGGTTCTCCGCCCCCGGCGCGGCGTCCGGGTCGAAATTTCCGAGCGCGGCGGGCGGCTGCTTTCTGCCTACTACCGTCATCCGCCTCGCGACGGCCGCGACCTCCGACTGACGCTGGACGCCCGCGTGCAAAAAACGGCCGAGGAACTTTTGGACGAGCCGCACTCTTTTTCCAGCGGGGCCATTGTGGTGATGGACCCGCGGACCGGCGCCTTGCTGGCCGCAGCGTCGGCCCCCCGTTTCGATCCCAACCTTTTTGTCGGCGAGAATCCGGCGGCGGCCGCGGTGTTGAACGATCCGCGGCGCCCATTGTTCGACCGTGTCGCCCGGATGGCGGTTGCCCCCGGCTCGGTGTTTAAAATCGTCACGGCCACTGCCCTGCTCGAATCGAAAACCGTCGATCCCGAGGAACCGTTCTTCTGCAACGGATACCTGGATCGGCCCGACCGGCAGCGTTGCGACATCTTCGTCCGGCAGGGGGTTGGGCACGGCGAAACCACGCTGGCCGACGCCCTCTGCGTAAGCTGCAACGTCTATTTTTTCCATCATGCCCCGCGGCTGGGCTGCGATCGGCTGCTGGATTGGGCGGAGCGGTTCGGCTTCGGCCGGCCCCCCGACGTCGATCTGCCCGGCCAATCCGCCGGGATTGTGCCGAATCCCGAAAACATCCGCCGCCTGGAGCGTCACGACTGGACCGTCGGCGACACGCAGGCGCTGGCCGTCGGTCAAGGGTCGCTCACGGCCACGCCGCTGCAAGTCGCCGTGCTTTTGGCCGCGGTGGCCAACGGCGGAAAACGCGTTACGCCGCACTTGTTCCCAGGGCTTGAATCGGAGGAGTCGGCAACACCCGTTCCCGGTTTGCACGAAGAGACCGTCGCGCGACTTCGCGAAGGTCTGCGCCGCGTCGTCTCCGACCCGGCCGGCACCGCCCACGAGACCGTCTTCATGGAGGACCTTGCGGTGTCGGGCAAGACCGGCACGGCCGAGACCGCCGCGGGCCAACCGCACGCCTGGTTTGCCGGCTACGCCCCGGCCGACGATCCGAAAGTGGTTATCGTCATCGCCCTGGAGCACGGCGGCGAAGGCGGTTCCGCCGCCGGCCCGATGGCCAAACGCCTCCTCCTCCGCCTGCGGAAATACGGTATATTGGAATAATGAACGTTTACCGTCTCCTGGCCGATACGGTCGTCGTGATCCACCTGGCCTACGTGGCGTTCGTGGTGCTGGGGCTGTTGGCGATCCTGTTGGGCTGGCTGCTGAACTGGCGCTGGGTGCGGAATTTCTGGTTTCGCGTGATTCATTTCGCGATGATCGGCGTGGTGGTTCTCGAAGCGCTGGTCGGGATGATGTGCCCGTTGACCGACTGGGAAGCCGCCCTCCGGGAAAAGGCCGGCGAGACGATCCAGCAAGGCACCTTCCTCGGCCGGCTGGCCTCGAATATCCTGTTCGTCGATATCCCCCCAAAAACGCTGACCTGGATCTACTGCCTCTTCGGCCTCGCCGTGCTGATCACGCTTTTCTGCATCCCGCCCCGCCGCCTGCGGGGCAATAAGTCGAAATCGTAACTTCCTTATTAGCAAGACGATACGGCACTCTATCCGGCCGCCGATTTTTAAAATTTTACGAACTTTTCTTGACAGGACTAATTTTTTCGTCATAATGCGGGAAACTTTTTGACTAATTCGTTCGTCTTGGTGATGGATTCCTCCGAGGAGATCGCCTTATGCCCCGCCATCCGTCCGCTCAGCCGACGAAAGTGGAACTGGAAATTCTGCATCTGCTCTGGGAGCACGGCCCGTGCCCCCTGGGGGAGGTTCACGGGGCAGTTTCCGCACACAGCGACCGCAGCTATTCAACGACCCGGAAGATGATCCAGGTGATGCGCGACAAGGGATTAGTCGTTTGCGACGAATCGGCCCGGCCGCAGCTTTACGCGGCGGCGAAAACAAAGAAACAGACCCAATTGAACCTCCTGGAAGACCTAGCCCAGCGAGCTTTCGGCGGCAGCACCAAAAAACTGGTGATGAGCCTGTTGTCGGCCGAGCGGGTCACCTTCGATGATGTTCGCGAAATGCAGCAACTCGTGGAAAAAGCGAAAGGGTGCAAAAAATGACGCTCTTTACCGAGATGTTTTCCTTGTTGCCGGGTCGGCAACTCGGCTGGACGCTGCTCCATTCCCTCTGGCAGTTCGCCGTCATCGGTTTCTGTCTCTGGGGGACGTTGGCGCTCTTGCGGCGCCGATCGGCGAATCTTCGTTACGTCGTCTCCTGCGGCGCGTTGGCGGCGATGTTGGCCGTCAGCGTGTTGACGTTTTACGTGTTGCCCGGCGCCGCGGATTCGAGCCGTCCCCTTGCCGCGTCCAGCCGCCTGCTGGTCTCCACGGCCGAGCCGCCGCCTCTGCCGGCAATCGACGCGCCGCCGTCTTTACCTCGTAAATTGCCGGGGGAAGCCCCCGGCCTTCGACCTCAATCCGAAGATCCATCCACCGTTTCGTCCGACGAACAGCCGCCCGTTTCTTGGGAAACCGTTTTCAGGGATTTTTTTGAACCGTGGATGCCGTGGCTTTCGCTGGCGTGGCTTGTCGGCGTGGCGGCGCTCTCGGTGCGGAACCTGGGCGGCTGGATCGGCGTGCGGCGGCTGCGGCGGAGCGGCGTGACGCCGGTGGGGGCCGGCCTGGCGCTCTGCGCCCGATCGCTGGTCGCGCGGATGAAAATCAGCCGGCCGGTGCGGGTCCTGCAATCGGCCCTGGTAGAGGTGCCCGTCGTCGTCGGTTGGCTCAGGCCGGCGATCCTCCTGCCGGCGAGTCTGCTGAGCGGCTTGTCGATCGAGCAGTTGGAGGCGATCCTGGCCCACGAGTTGGCACACGTCCGCCGGCACGATTACCTGCTGAACCTGCTGCAAACGGTCGTGGAAACGCTGCTCTTTTATCATCCGGCAGTCTGGTGGGTCTCGCGGCGGATCCGCACCGAACGCGAACACTGCTGCGACGACGCGGCGGTCCGGGCCTGTGGCAGCAAACTCGGATTGGGCGAGGCCTTGACGTTGGTGGCTGCTGCACGTCTGGAAATGAAGCCCGCACTGGCCGTCTCGGGCAACCGTCCCGGCGGCGTGCTCTGCCGAGTGCGCCGGCTTTTGGACACCCAGGCCGAGTCGCCCCGTTTTTCGAAGGCCTGGGCCGCGCTGCTCGTGCTTGTTTTCCTGGGGGCCGCATTGACGGTGGGATGGGGCCGATTTGTCGCCGCAGAAACCGAAGCCGGGAAAGCCCCGGCGGATGACGAGCAAACGCAACCCCTGGATAAGGAAGAACGGGATCTGCTGGACACGCTCGTGGCGCTCAACAACAGGGCGAAGAAGCAGTTCCCGGATGTAAAATGCCAGGCGGTTCTCTACCACGTCCGCTCTGAACGGGAAATAGACGAATGGAAGATCAGGGAATTTCAACTGCGCGACGGAAAAGTGGAATGGGGGTCCAGTCGATTGTCGGACGCCCAGGCCGTTTTCTATCGGACCGACGGAACGCGGCTGGAATCGTCGTGGAAACCGAGAGGCGATGGAATGCACGATATCTCGATCGACGTTGCGAAGAACGCCCCGCTCTTCGGCAAGATCGACCTCGTCTGGAAAGCAAAATACAACTTGAACGATCTGCTGTTGACGCCGGATGGGAAAAAGAAATCGCTGAATTTCTACACCTGGGAGGATGCGCCCGCGCCGGTCATTGTTCGCATGGACAAGCCGTTGGAGTTTGCCGCCTGGTCCCACTCCGGCGCGAAATTTCAATCCGTAAAATCATGGACCCAACAAACCTGGCTGCTTCCCCCTGTGCCCGAACAAAGAGTTTGGCTGGTCTGGTTCAGAGGGCCATTTGCGGAGGACGGCGTTAAAAAAGGCGCCTCCGACACGGAGAAACCGGCATGGGGCAAGCCGGTCCAAGACATCCGCGCCCGGCTGATCGTCAAGCGGAAAATGAAGAACCTCGCGGAGGGCTCCCCTTTCATTCTTGAGGTCGAGAACTCCTGCACCCCCGAGGAACTCTCGAATCAACCGCAAGGGACGGAAGGGATGGACAATTTCCTCTTGGAAATCGACGGTCAAACCTATCACCTCATGCGAACGACCTGGGAGTATAGATCCATCTATGCCCCGACCAGGCCGGGAACTGAAAAGGTTCGGCACGTCTTTGATTTTCGACTGGTCTTGGAGAACGGGCTCGTCAGTCTCCGGCATGTTGCCCCCAAGGAAGACGGCCGGGGCGAATCCTGGATGAGCAGCTACGCCCTGATGACCACCGACGTCAAACCTTTAAAACCCCTACAACCCGGCAAACATACGATGCGTATGGCCGTACCGATCCACCAAAGAGACGGCGCGGGGAGCCCCTACATGATCGTCCAGGACGCCGACGGAAAAAACCTCTACGCCTGGACCCCCTCGACGATCTTCGCGACGGCCGAAATATCGCCGGCCCTCACGAAGAAATCCTCGAAGCCAGCCACGCTCGTGTTTCGCTACGACATGTCCGGCGATGCCGAACGGAGAGATTCCCTGACGCTGATGTTGGAGGACACCTTTCAGTGGAAAGGCAGGGAAGGCGATCGGCTCTTGGAGTTAAACCGGGCAATCATGCCTTGAAATCAAATACAGTGGAAATAATCTCCGCGGAAGATGAATTCAGCGCATTATAAAAGCCCACCCGGCGGGGCAGGAACCGGATGGGCAAAGAATGGGTGGGGTGTTGAGTTAACTTCTTCACTTGCCCCACCACTGGTATTCTACGGTGGACTCACCGGCAGTCAATCCGGTAGCCCAACATAATCTCGGGAGAAATTTTCCTGGATTTTTTCAAAGGTAGCCCCGAGGTGACCCGCGGCATTTACTTCTTATGGGGAAAAAGAAAAAGCCTTGCATAACTCCATGCTACGCAAGGCTTTGTAAGTGCCCCCTGTAGGACTCGAACCTACAACCTGCTGATTAAGAGTCAGATGCTCTACCGATTGAGCTAAGGAGGCTTTCAAGACCGCCCATTCTATCGTGTACGCCCCGAGACAACAAGCACTGCCGGAGCATTTGTCATCCCGACGAGCACAATCTGCCGATGCTGCCCGGTCGGTGCCCGTCAGGATGACATCATTGGGGAGAGAGAAGAACTACTAAGCCCTGTTGACATTCACCCGGCGGACCAGCCATCCCCGGCCGCTCAAGATCGATGCGAAAATCCAACCCGGCCTGAAATAACCTCTTGCAAATGGGCCGCCCCGCTTATATAATGTACATAAGTCCACTCTCACTCCTTGGCCATCCGATCCGAACACCCGTCCTTTACGTGGAAAATATGCGCCGACCCTCAACAACTCGTTCCGAAACTCCAGTTTCCAAACAATAAGAATACGGTCCCATTTTAAAAACGTGGAAAAATCGAAATTTGATGTACAACGCCCTCCCCAAAAGAAAGAAAAGCCCCCTGTCCGGGGAGCCTCCCGTGCATTTTTCGACTTTTGATGACCAACTCCCGGGTGCCCGCGATAGCTCCGCGATCGGGGCGGCCATGCCGCGAGAGGTCATGGTTTTTTTATTTTTTGCACCCTGCGAAACACCACTTTCAGCACCCCCTTGCGCACCTCAGGAATTTTTGTGTTTAACAATTCGCGGAATACACGGAAAAACACGGTTCATCAGACCCCACATTGTGCAACAATTCGAAAAACAGGCGATTAAAGCAATGTACCCGTCACCGGCTTCCAAAAACACCGTAAAAACACGGCTCTCTCAAACCTCGGAGAAGAGCGAAATTATTCCCCGGGAAAAAAAGAAAAAAACAAGACGCGTCGTGCCGGTGGCATGCCAACTCATCCTCGTGGTCCGACGCTCTTTAACCGTGAAGTTGGGTGCCACTGCTGGCTTGTCCGGCAGTGCAGAAAACACGGTTGGGCAAGCCAACCATGGCGCCCGACAATTGAATTGCGTCGGACTACTGGTATTTTCCGTAGGTTTCCGCGATCCTCTGCATGGCGATGATGTTCTCGTCGGGCGCGTCGCGGGGCGCCTGATCGGCGGTGGAGAGGACGAATCCGCCGCCCTCTCCCGCGTCGTCGATGGCCCGTTTGCAGGCATCCTCGACCTGCGCGACGCTGCCTCGGAGCATCACGTCGGTGGTGTGCAGGTTGCCCTTCAGCGCCAGTTTCCGGCCGCATTCCCGCTTCAGGTCCTTCAAGTCGCAGTCGCCCATCGGGGGACTTTCCAACGGCTCGATGCTCGAGAGGTCCGTCTCCCGGGCCGCGATCTCCACCAGTTTCCGCTCCGGGCCGCAGCAGTGCATGTGAGTGACGACGCCGTGGGTGTCGGCCAGCGTGGTCACCTTTTTCAGCCACTCCAGCGACAGTTTCCGGAAGACCGGCTCCGGGTTGAAGATCATCAGGCCGCTGTTGGCGATCATCATCACCTTTGGCTCCCACGACAGAATCTCCTCGGCCTGCCGCATCATCGCCTCGCCCAGGCGGTGCATCTCGCGGAACGTGGCTTCCGGATCGTCGTAGTATTGATAAGTGCTGCAAGGGCGGTGGTCGATGCACGGCAGGCGGACGACCGGGGCCACCACGCCGCGCTCGCCCACGTAGCGGCGGGCGTCCTCGAAATAATCCCGGCCGACCTTGGTGTAGTTGGGCCGGACAACCTCCCGCAGCGAAGTAATGTCCATCTTCAGCGAATCGGCCTCGACCCGGGCGTGGGGCGGCGCCTTCTCATAAATCCGGGCGAAGGGGGACCACTCGACGCCGTCGTCGTTCTCGACGAATTCCCGAACGATGAGCTTCTCGTCGCTCCGATACAAAACGGACATCTTCTGGCGCTCGCTCATCGGGACGAACAGGGGGATGAACGCGTCGGTGCCGTAGTAGGCGTGGGAGTCCATCCGCGCCTTCCAGATGGGCGGGTCCTGATAGACCAGCACGTCCCACGTCGGCCGGCCCGTCAGCCGCACGGGGATCATCTCATAGAGGTCCGGACAGGCCGGCACGTGATCGGCCTGCCCGTTCCGCAGCGTGGTCAGGATTCGTTCTCTCGGTTGCATGGCATCCCGAAGGGGTTCCCGGGTTCCACATGGAAACCCGCGTTATCAGACACTCGGCGTCGTTCTCTGGTGCAAGGGACTCGACCCCTTGCCGGTTCCCGGGCAGAGCGGGGAATCAGGGACCGAAGCCTCCTGGAAATCCCGGAGGCGCGAACGCAAAATACCGCTGATTTACGTGGTTTAAACGTTTCGCAGTCCCTGGAGAGATCGCTCCGTCGGAGAGTCTTCCCGGGAGGTGAACCCTGTGTCTTTTCTCTCCGTCCTCCTCTATCATAACCGAAAAAACGGCAGGTCACAATCAATAAAAGACCCTTGTTATCGGACAATATTATACCATGGAAATCGCACTATTCCATGCAGGGGCGTGCCGACGGAGGGCATCGGAAAACGGAGGCGGAGCGTCAACCGCGCGAGGCGATTTCAAGTCGGGCCGGTAGGCGCCCTGATTTGGAATCCCTCCCTTGGAGATCGGATCAAGGGATTTGATACCGACGGCCTGAAAAAAACAGTTCGCGGCAGATGCTGATCCCCAGGTCGCATCAAACCGTGTCCGGGCGGGAAGGGGAAGCATAAGTCCCGGCTTGTCAACGTCTTGCAAACAGGGGTGGCTGAGGGGATTCGAACCCCCGACACCCAGAGCCACAATCTGGTACTCTATCCAACTGAGCTACAGCCACCATGAAGGAGATTTAATATATTCGACCGTCCGGAGGGCGTCAATTGATCCGGACCTTACTGGGTCTGCGCCACCTGACGCAGGTTGAGATAATCCACCGCGATTGCCAGGACTTCGTCGAGGTAGAAGTCGCGTTCAATAGTGTCCTGGCCCGAGGGGTTGGAGAGGACCTCCATGATTTTTTTCTCCTCCGCGTCGGAGTCATAATTGCCGCGGTAGGCGAGATACTTTTCCTCGTTTAGTGGAATGACCTTCTGTTCTTTTTGTTCTTTGCGGCGGGTGATCATCTGCTCCAACTTCTGGAAGTTTTCGGAGTGTTGCACCCGCGAGGCGGAGAGTTTTTTCAACTGGTCGCGGACGGCGGAGGTGACGTAACTGAAGCGCTGATAGTCCTGGGAAGGAACCTTGTCGAATTCGAGGGGATAATCGAGATCCCCCTCGCCGACTTCGTACTGCGAGGTCAACGAGGGCAGCACGATGTCGGACAGCACGCCGCGCTTCTGGGTGCTGTCGCCCGAGGGGCGGTAAAACTGCTGCATCGTGATCTTCAGGGCGCCCAGAGGATCGGTGTGGTAGATGCCGCTGAAGATCATGGGAGCCAGGTCGCGGAGGCTTTGCACGGTCCCCTTGCCGTGGGTCGCCGGGTCGCCGACGATCAGTCCCCGGCCGTAATCCTGGATGGCTCCGGCCAGGATCTCGCTGGCGCTGGCGCTGAACTTGTTGACCACCACGATCAGCGGCCCGTTCCAGGTCATCGAGGGATCGTTGTCTTCGCACGGTTCGATCTGGCCGTCGGCGTCCTTGACCTGCACCACCGGTCCCCGGTGGAGGAAGAGGCCCGTCAGGTTGATCGCTTCCTTCAGCAACCCGCCGCCGTTGAAACGCAGATCGAGAACCACGGCGTCGACGCCTTGTTTTTTGAAATTATTGAGGATCGCCCGGACGTCCTCGGTGGTGATCCGCACGTCGCCGCCCAGGGCGTTGATGGCCAGCGAGGAACCCAATCCGTAGAAGCTGGGCAGGTCGATTACGCCGATTTTATACGGCTTGCCGTCGGGCCGCCGGCCGACCTCGAACACCTTCCCCTTTGCCTCGCTGTCCTTCAGTTCAATCTTTTCCCGGACGATCTTGATCACTTTTTGTCCCGAGTTGTCGGCGGGGACGATCTCCAGCCGGACGGTGGTGCCGGGGGTGCCGCGGATCAGCTTCACCACGTTGTTCAGTTTCATGTCCACCACGTCGACGATCGGGCCTTCCTCGCCTTGGCCCACGCCGACGATCTTGTCCTCGACGTGCAGCAACCCGCTCTTGGCCGCGGCTCCGCCGGGCACCAGATCCTTGATGATCGTCTCCCCGTCGCTGCTTTGCAGCGTGGCGCCGATCCCCTCCAATTCCAACCGCATCAGGATCTCGAAATTCTTCTGTGTCTCGGGCGACAAGTAGCCGGTGTGCGGATCGAAGGACGTGGTCAGCGCATTGAGGTAGATTTCCAGCAACTCGTCGTCGCTCGTCTGATGGAGCCATTTCGACTTGTTCCGGTAGCGGTTCTGGAGTTTCTTGACGGCCTCGGCCCCTTCCTTCCGGTCCTTCGGGTCCTTCGTGGTTTTCAACAGCAGCAGTTCCAACTTGATCTGCTTCCGCAGTCGATCCCGGGCCTCCTCGGGGGTCTTGGGGTACTCCAACTCGTCCGCGTCGACGACGATGTTTTCGTCGCGCGTGAAATCGTGCGGCGCGGCAATCAACTCCTCGGCCGTCTGGACCCGCTCGTCCACTCGCTGTAAATACCGCCGGAAGACCTTGTAGGCAAACGTAACGTCGCCGTTCCAGGCCAGCTCGGTCAAGTGGTCCTTCTGCCGGGCGAACTCGTCCACGTCCGACTGATAAAAATACATCTTCCGCGGATCCAAGTCTTCAAAAAACATCTTGAACCACCGCTCGGAGATTTCCTTGTCCAGTGGGTGGCGCGATATATGGTCCCGTTTTAGCAGCCGCGTGACCATCGTGGTGATTTCATAGTCCGATTCCTTCGGGCCTTGCGGGTCCGCCCACGTTGCCGAAGACAGAGACCACGTCAAGGCACACGTGGCGATCAATCCAATAAAGAGCCACCGATGGTAAGAAAAAAGCTTCACACGATACATGCGAGCACTCCGTTAAATTAGGTAAAATATGTGACTATTCGCGGTTATTCTAAAGAATTACATTTATACTACTCGGGTCAATCCACGGAAACAAGATCGAATGCTAATATCGTCTCCCGGCAGTTTTTCTTCCTGAAAGTTGCCGCTCCGGCGGAATTCCTGCTATTTTTCATACTTCCTCGACTGTCGGCAACGGGCAATCACCCCCCCTTTGGTAACTGTAGAAGCGGCATCTTGCCGCTTCTCCTATTACTGTTCGGCCACTATGGCCACGCGTTGCCGCAAATCATCGCATAGTTGCAGCAGGAGGCCATCCTCTTCTACGGACTGATCCGCCGCGGAGATCGGCCGGCAGAGTTGATCGTCGTGAAAGAAGCAGCAGTTCCGGCCGGCGCGTTTAGCGGCGACCAAAGCATAATCGGCGCGGCGGATCAAGTTGGTGCCCTGGTCACCGGGACCAATTTGCGCCACCCCAATGCTTACCGAAACCGGCCATTGCCGCTGCTCGGAATAGAAACGTCGTTTGGCCACCGCTAGGCGGATCGCTTCCGCCCGCCGGCAGGTCTCCTGGCAATCCCGGTTCGCCGTCAGCACCGCGAACTCGTCGCCGCCCAATCGGGCCGCAAATTCGCCCGCGGCAAGTCCCTCGTGCAGGAGTTCGCCCAGCCCCCTCAGCACGTAGTCGCCGGTCAGGTGCCCGCCCTGATCGTTGAGCATTTTCAACTGGTCCAGGTCGATCAGGATCAGCCCGAACTTCCTCTCCCCCCGCCGCCACTGTTCCATCCACTGGGCCTGCGTCTCGTCGAACGCCCGGCGGTTCGGCAGGTTCGTCAACGGATCGGTCCGGGCCTTCAAAAAATACTCTTCCAACTGGACGTGTTGCTCATGTAATTTTTCCTCCGCGGCATGGAGCTGTCCTCGGAGCCGGGCGTTGCTCTGGAGGATGTTCCGCACCATCCGCGTGACCAGGTCGCCTGCACCGTCGGATCCCGCCGGAGAAACGGCGACCAGCTCCTTTTCGATGGCTGTTATTTCACCGTGGTGCATGCCCACGTCGTTCTTCATGCTCTGCAGCAGTGCGTAAACCCGGCCTGTCAGACGCACCAAGTGAGAATCCTGTTCTCCGGCGTCCGCGCCGCCGCGCCGCCACCGGGCAACGTACAAGCCCAGCATTATCCCCAGTACAATCTGAAGGAGACTCCCCAACATCGCCGCAAAGATGATAAACCAAGGCATGAGATTTCTCTCCCTAAACAGGATCACGAAGGCTTGTCAGTGGATTGAGACTCGGATTGGTACCTTATTCAACGCCCCGCGATGGCAATCGCGGGGGTCCAGCGGAACCATCCACCCCCGCGATTGCCATCGCAGGGCGTTGACGGAGCTTGAACAATCTGAGTAACCATAAACATTTTCAATTTCCTAGGGACCTGGTTTTGCGGCGCTATCGGCAAACGTGCCGGAATTCCAATTCCCGGTCTTTCTATTTCC
This sequence comes from Pirellulales bacterium, assembly GCA_016936015.1. Lineage (GTDB taxonomy): Bacteria > Planctomycetota > Planctomycetia > Pirellulales > Thermoguttaceae > JAFGPV01. Next base: position 10,534 of record JAFGPV010000146.1, on the reverse strand, counting down.
CCACTCCCCCTGCCGGCGCCGCCGCCGGGTCTTTGCCTCGTAAATGCCGACAATCAGGTCCTCGTATCCCCGGACCATCCCTTCCAAGGATCCGTACATCAGGACCTGCTCGCGGCCCGCCCGGCCGAAAGCGGCCGCACGGTCCGGATGGGCCAGCAGTTCCCCGATTCCTCGGGCCAGCGCCTCGGCGTCGCCGGCGTCGGCCAGATAACCGGTCCGACCGTCGAGAACCGTCTCGGCGACCGATCCGACCCGGGTGGCCACCACCGGCTTCTCGCCGGCCATGGCTTCCAGCAGCGACACCGGATTGGCTTCACGTCGCGAGGTTAAAACCACGACGTCGACGAGCGAGAGTATTTCGGGAATATCCTCCCGCGTGCCCAGAAAGAGCACCGCGTCCTCCAACCCCGACGCTCGCGAGAGGTTTTCCAAATTCGCCCGTTCCGGCCCGTCGCCGACGACAAGGAATTTTGCCGCGGGAAAGTCCCGCTGGACCCGCGCCGCCACCCGGAGAAACAACTCATGATCTTTTTCCGGCCGCAGCGCCGCGACGATGCCGACTATGGGGGCGTGCTCCGGCAGGCCCAGCGCTTCGCGGAGCAACGCGTCCGGCCAGCGGGGATGGAAGCGTTCCGGATCGACGCCGTTGGGAATCACGACCACCTTTTCCGCAGGACAATCCTCCCGTTCGATCAGCCACCGCGCCTGCGGCCCGGCCACGCCGATGAAGGCGTCGGTCAGCCGCGCCAATTGCCGGTTGAGCAGTTCCACGCGGTCCGGTTCGCCGGTCGAGTGCAGGGCGGAGCAGACCACCGGCACGCCGGCCCAGGCGGCGGCCAGCCGACCCCAAAACATCTTGTCGCCGGCGCCGACGGTCACAACCGCGTCGATCCGCCGCTCGCGCAGGAGTCTTGTTAACCGCCGCAACACAGCAACGTCATATTTGCTCTTTAGCAGGCCCGAGAACGCCGGGACCTCCTCGGCCAGGACCTGCCCCAGGGCGTCGAAGCGCTTCAAGCAGCACAGTTCCGGCAGCACCCGCGTGCGATCCAGGCGGCGGATCAACTCGACCAACAGCCGTTCCATCCCGCCCACCGGCAGGCTGGTGGTGATGAACATCACCCGCAACGGCCCGCGGTCGGCCAAAGGCGTCAAACGGCGGCGGTGGAAAAACATGAGGGGGTCGTGGTCTAAGTCTTGTTGTTGCGTACTAGGAATCAGAAAGGTTCAGTTTAAATCACTAGCCGGCGGCTAACAGCCGCCGAGGGGGATTTCCCCTGCTGCTCGGCGGCTGTTAGCCGCCGGCTGCCTGACACTCGTTTCCCGATCCTCAGCAATTTGATACCCATTAAATATGGCATAGAAAATGCGCCCTCTCCGCCGCTTCTGCCGGTTATAAGGAAGAAAAGGATTGCTGCCGGCTCAGACCGCGGCATCGACCGTTTCGCTGGCGGTTTTGGGACGGTCGATCAGTAGAATGCCCACGATGGTCAGGATCACGCCGGCGGTCAGGGAAAGAGGGAAGGCCTCGCGGAAGAAAAGGATCCCCGCCACCGCCGCCATTGCCACTTGCGAGGCGTTCAGCACGTTGGCGTGAACGACCGGGGTCAGTTGCAGTCCCTTGGTGAGACACAGAAAGCCCAGCAGATTGAAAATCCCCGCCCCCGCGATCCACGCCCATTGTTCCGGCGTGGTGGTCCGCACGATCTGTCCGCCCTCCCGCAACAGACAGAACGGCCCCAAGGTAATTACCCCCGCCCCGGTGATCAACACCATCAGGACGCTGGTGGGAGTCGTGCGCCGGAGCGTGTGCCGGATGACAATGGCCAACACGGCGAAGATCACCCCCGCCGTGCCGGCCGCCGCCACGGCCCCGATCGCCCGCCAGGCCCCGGGCAGGGCTGCGGCCGATTCATCTGCCGGAGGACTACTCGCCTTCGCGCCGGCGCCCAGCAGGATCAGGGCAACCAGCAACAGTCCCATCGCCCCCGCCGCCCGGAGCGAAACGCCCTCCCGGAGAAACCACCAGCCCAACGCGGCGCCGCCGAGCAACATCAGCCCGTAACAGACGGGAATCGTCACCGCCAGGCCCACGACCCCCAGCGACCACTGCACGCCCAGGTTCCCCACCAGTTGGACGAACAGTCCCGTGACGAAGATGATTCCCAAATCCCTGCCGGGAGGCAACCGCAATAGGCCTCGAGCAAACCACCACAGCAGCCACGGCCCGATCACCAGAACGGTGACAAGTTCTTTGTTGCAGACGACCCACGTCGGATCGCAATCCAGCGCCGTCAGCTTGCGGAGGCAGACGTTGGCCGCCGTGTAATTCACCGCGGAGAGGGCGCAGCAGATCATGCCCCAGCGGGCGGGAGTCCAGGGCGAGGCGTTCAACGGGCGGGAAAGCAAGTTCACTAGGCCGATTGTACGCCGGGCAAACCCGCAGGACCAGCCCCTCCGACTCCCCGGCCGTTTTCTGGTAAAATTGTGCACTGATCCCGAATGCCCCTGTTGCATCATCCAACGCCCCGCGATGGCAATCGCGGGGGTGAAAAGGGATCCTTGCACCACCCCCGCGATTGCCGTCGCGGGGCGTTGATGGAGCATGAAAAATCTGATACCCAATCCGCGATGAAGATCATTCCTTCCTCCGCCCTGCCCCTATGACCGCCCTGCAACTGGACCACGTGACGAAAATCTATCCGGGCGGCGTGCGTGCCGTCGAGGAGGTGAGCTTCGACTTGGCGCCGGGTCAGCGGGCGGCGCTGGTCGGACCCTCCGGCGCCGGCAAGACCACGATCCTCCGCTTGATCGCCGGATTGGAGACCGTCAGCCGGGGACAAATCCTCCTGGCTGGCCGGGACGTCACCCGGCTGTCGCCCCGGCGGCGCAACGTGGCAATGGTCTTCCAGCAAACCCTGCTCTACCCGCACCTCCGCGTCTACGGTAATCTGGCATTCGCCCTGAAAATGCGGGGCGCCGCCCGATCCGAGATCGACCACCGAGTCCGCGAGGCGGCTGAGTGGCTGGGGATCGGCGACCTGCTCCACCGCCGGCCCTGGGAGCTTTCCGGCGGCCAGCAGCAGCGGGTGGCCCTCGGCCGGGCCTTGGTCCGCCGGCCGCAACTCTTTCTCCTCGACGAGCCGTTGGCACACCTCGATCCCGAGCTTCGCGGCCAGCTCCGCGAGGAAATCCTCCGCGTCCAACAGCGCCTCGGCACGGCCATGCTCTACGTCACTCACGATCCGATGGAGGCCCAGGTCCTCGGCCAACGGATCCTCACCCTCCGCAACGGTGGTTTGATGGGGTAGTGCTTCTTGAAGAAAACCGTTTTTTGTCTTCCTGACGCGCTCTGATCAGGCACCATCGACAGATGGTGGGTGCAGATCGGCGAAGGATCTCCTTGGCAAGGGGGATTACCTGGAATTACGAAGATTCTTCGTTTCGCTCAGAATGACCTTTTCATGGAGTTTTTCACGATTTCCCCGCGTTTTTCGCATGCCCCCCCTTGAAAAAAAAATTCAATTTGGTAAGCTCATTGCTGATATTTGGATTACTTATCCGTGCGGGTCGACTCTCCAGTCCAAAGCGTGTATATCGTTGCTCATGGGGAAACAGAGCCGCTTGGTCGTCGTTATTTGAGGTAGCGCTTACCTTCATCCGGCCGCTAACGCCCGCTGGGCGGCGGATTGTTCTTTTGGCCGGACAACCCTCCCTGGCTTTTCAACCGGCCGATGGTGTGCGCGCCGTCGGTCAAGAGGCTTTTCCCTTGAGAAATATTTAAAATTCAAAATCCATTCGTGATGTCGCTGCTGCACGTTATGACTGAAAGGATCCCTTCCATGAGATACCCCGGTATTTGGACGTCGGTTCTGGCGATCGCCGTTGTCTTCTTTTTCGCGGCCACCCCCGCCGCCCGGGCCGTCGAGAAAACCTGGAACCAAAGCGGCGGTGGATCCGGAGCCGTTCCGGACTATTGGACACCCTACGGCGTGCCCGGGGAATTCGACACCGCCATCCTGCCGAACATCGGCGGCTTTTACACCGTGACCTCCGACGCGGCCTGGCACATCGACGACCTCGAGGTCGGGAAGTGGGCCACGGCGCGCATCAACGGATACAACCTGGAGGTCAACAACGGCGGCGATATTTACGGAACGCTCCGCGTCGAGGATGCCACCTATACCGCGGGATCTTCCGTGGCGCTGAAGACCGGCAGCAGCGGCAACGGGACCCTGCAAATGGCCAATGCCGTCATCGCCGGAAGCGTCAACACCTCTTCCAGCTCCCAGATCCTCGGCTACGGCACGATCAACGACGACCTGTCGACCAACAACGGATTAATCCGTGCGGAAAACGGCCAACTGAACATCGGCCTGAACGGCTACGACCACGATTACGGAACCCTCTCGGCCGCCACGAACGCTATCCTCCACATCCGCGACACTCACGACGTCACGAACCGCGCCACCATCGACCTCCAGGGCGGAACCCTCTGGGGTTATCAGTATTCCACCTACAATCTCATCAACGACGACGAGGACAGCCTGATTAGCGGCCGGGGGACGATCGATCGCTATTACGTGCAGAACAACGTCGATGCTGTGATCACCCCCAGCGGCGGAACCCTGACGCTCAACAAGGGTTTTGCCAGCAATCAAAACAACGGCACGATCAACCTTGCCTCGGGGGCGACCCTCTCCGTCGGCAATGCCTCCTGGACCAACTACGGTTATATCAACATGACCGGGGGGACCATCATCGGCCAAACCCTCGTGCAGGCCATTTCCTATCGCCTTATCGTGACCGCCGGGAGCACCAGCAGCGTCCAGAACGTATCGTTCACCGCCCCCTTTGGAGCCAGCATCAGCAACGGTGCCACGCTGAACATCACCGGCACGGGCGACATGGTGGGCACCACCATTTACGCCGGCTCGGGTAGCGGCACATTCAGCGTCGCCTCCGGCGCGACTGTTCAAGGCCGGGGAACTGTTCAGACCAACCTGGACGTCGCCGGCACCTTCAATGCCAACTCCAGCGGCAACTCCATTATCGTCGAAGGGGCGACGACCGTCCTGCCCACCGGCCAGGCCAAGGCCGAGGGGGGCGGCACGCTGAGCCTGAACGGCAGCGTTCTGAATCGCGGCAACGTCAAGGCCAACGGCGGAACGGTCGCCGTCACCGGAACGATCCAGGCCGCTACCGACGCCACGGGCGATTTTTCCGCCACCTCCGCCGCGATGAACCTCTCCGCCGCAACCTTCCAAAGTGCCGTGCGGAACACCTTTACCGCCTACAGCAACGGAACGATCACCCTACCCGGCGGTCTCTCCACCGCCAACTTGTATGTCAACGACGCCCTCCGGCCGCGAAGCGGCACGATCAACGTACCCAACGGGACCACCCTCACTAACGGCGACGGCAAGACCATCGCCGGCTACGGCATCCTGTTGGAAGGTGGGCGGAGTCTGGCCAATTGCGGCACCGTCGACGCCAGCGGCGGGACCCTGGAGCTGCGCGGCACGGTCCTGGCCGATGTAGCCAACGACGGCGACTTCAGCGCCACGCTCGGCACGCTGCGCGTTGCAGCCACGCTACAAACCGGCCTGTACAATACATTCACCGCCAACGGCAACGGCGTCGTCACGTTCCCCGGCGACCTGAACACGTCCCTCTTCCAGGGCGACGGCCTGCTGCCCCGTGGCGGAACGATCACCCTGGAAGCCTCCGGTGCAACCCTGACTAACGCGGCCGGCAAGACCGTCGCCGGCAACGGCCAGTTGCTCGAATCCGGCCGGAACCTCGTCAACCAGGGCACGGTCCGGGGCGAAAACGGCACGCTCTCGGTCCAAGGCGCCATCACCAATGGGAACGTCATGGAGGCCGTCGCCGGCGGCATGTTGACTCTGGCCGGCACGCTGACCAACAACGGCCAGATCGCTACCAGCGGCAGCGGCGTGGTAACCGTTTCTGATCCAGCGCCGTCCGGCGGCGGCACCTTCACGGCCAACACCAATGGCTCGATCCACTTGCGAAATGGGTTTACCAATGCCAACTTGACCGCCGCCGATGCGCTCCGGCTTGCAGGAGGTTCTCTGACCCTCGTGGAATCGGCCGGGGCGATGACCAACGCTGCCGGAAAAATCCTTCGCGGATACGGCACGCTCCTTGAACCAAACCAATCCCTCCAGAACAACGGCTTGCTGGAGGCTGACGGCAGCCTCGTCGTCAACGGAACGGTCACTAATCCCGGCAATACCGTCCGGGCCGACTCCGCCGGCGACGCGATCAACTTCACCGGCCAATTGTCCAACCAAGGATCGGTGGAAATCGGCGCTGGCGCCTCGCTCGCCGGCGGAACGATCAACGTGACCGACTCCGGCCAAATTTCCCTCGACGAAGCGATGATGACCGTCCGCTCGTCGCTGACATTCATCGGAGAGGGACGCATCCAGGACAACGGCGTCCTGTCCGAAATCCTGGTTCAAGGAAACCTCGACAACCGTTCCGGTGCGGCCGAGGAGTTTCATATCGAGCACAGTTCCCTGACGGTTTACGGGCTGGGCATCGTCGGTATCAACCACAAGATGACGTGGATGGCCGAGGACCTGGGCGCTGAGCTCAACGGACTCGACGACAACTTGGCCGTCGGCCTGCTCACCTTCGGCGACGGATTGGGAATGCCCGATAGCGACCCCGTGGATTTCGTAGGAGACACCACGATCTACTGCTACGGCCTGCACGTCCAGCAGGACGCCCACCTTGACCTCGGCGGGCGGACCATCTACTACCTCCGCGACGGCGTCGAGCACAACGGCATCGTTGGCACGGGCTGCTTGCTGGAAGGAACCTACGAAAACGGAGAAATCATCGAGATCGTCCCCGAGCCGTCCACGTGGATGATGTTGCTGCTCCTTTTGGCCGTCACGGCCTATCGCTCGGCGCTTCCGATTGTAGGGTGCGTGAAACGCACCGCTTGATCTCGTGAATGGTGCGTCTTACGCACCCTACGGAGAGCGGATTGCACAGCCGCCCGGTCCGTTCTTCTCGATGTACCGCTGATGATATTCCTCAGCCCGGTAAAAGGGCCTGGCCGGAGAGATCTCGGTGACGATCGGCCGCCGGAACCGCCCGCTCTTTGCCTGCCTCTCCCGCGAGTCCTCGGCCGCCCGCTGCTGCTCGGGCGAGAGATAAAAAATCGCCGACCGATACTGCGTTCCCACGTCCGGCCCCTGCCGGTTGAGCGTCGTCGGATCGTGGATCCCCCAAAACACGTCGAGCAACTGCCCGTAGGCCACTTTTTCCGGATCGAACTCCACACAAACCGTCTCCGCGTGTCCGGTCCCGCCCGTGCAGACTTCCTTGTAGGAAGGCTTCTCCGTCCGCCCCCCGCAATACCCCACGGCCGTCTCGACCACGCCGCCGACCTCCCGAAACGCCGCCTCCACCCCCCAAAAACACCCGGCAGCGAAAAGGGCTTTTTTCATAAAGGGGACTCCTCGATGAATTATATATGTTGATGTGACGTTATACGTATTACTTGAAAATGCTGTTCCCTGGCTGGGGAAAACGGCGTGTGTTGTTCATTTCTTTTGCGATGGGATTGGTCAACGGGAGTGGCATTTGGGACGGTTTGGGGGGGTGGCGGCGGGGGGTGGTTGGAGACGGGTGGGGAGGATCGTTTTGAGGGGGGATTCTCAGATCGGGGGATTGGGGAATCATTGGTTCTTTAAGGAGGACGTTGCTCAACAAAAATGAGAATTATCACGTTTCTTTATGTTGGTTTTCCATTTCGGTCATGCGGCGGCCGTCGGGCGACGAAGGGGGCGCCTTTCTACCAAACCGTCGAGGGGGGCATAGGAACCGATCCGAAGGCCCAAACAGCCAAACTGGACTAGTGTATATTATAGGCAGGCGTCCTCCTTTTGCAAGGGGAATTTTAAGCCACTTAGAATTCGGCGCTCGCAATGGTATTCCGGTTAGGCAAGGGGCACTGATCGGAGCCGCAAGGCATTGCCGGCCACCGACAGAGAGCTGGCGCTCATCGCGGCGGCGGCGATCATCGGGCTCAGGAGGATGCCGAAGAAGGGATATAAGACGCCGGCCGCGATCGGGATGCCGACGATGTTGTAGACGAACGCAAAAAACAAATTTTGTCGAATGTTCCGCATAACCCGGCGACTCAGCGCGATCGCGTTGACGATGCCCCGCAGATCGCCTTTCACCAGCGTGACTCCGGCCGCTTCCATAGCCACGTCCGTACCCGTTCCCATGGCAATTCCCACGTCGGCTTCGGCGAGTGCGGGGGCGTCGTTGATACCGTCACCGGCCATCGCCACGACACGGCCCTCCGAGCGCAGGGTTTTCACCCACCGGTTCTTGTCTTGAGGATTAATGCCCGCCTCGAACCGGTCGATGCCGAGGCTCTCGGCTACGGTGCGGGCCGTTATTTCGTTGTCGCCGGTGAGCATGATGATCCGCAGCCCCAGGTCGTGCAGCGCGCGGACGGCCTCAGGCGTGGTGTCCTTGATCGCGTCGGAGACGGCCAAAAGGCCGGCCAGTTCCTTTTCGACCGCCACAAACATCACCGTATGGCCCTGATGCTGTAAAGCTTCGGCGGTCTCATCCGCTTGCGCAAGGTTTTCGATGCCGTTCTGCTCCAAGAACGGCCGTATGCCCACCAGGACGGTTTGCCCGGCCGCTTGCGCGTGAACACCGCTCCCCGTCACGGAGTCAAATCCTTCGACCGGCAACAGTTCGATGTTGCGATCGCGGCCGCCCTGCACAATGGCATGGGCCAGGGGATGTTCGCTGTTCTGTTCGACCGAGGCGGCAAGTTTCAGCAGTTCCTCTTTGGAAAAGCGTCCCAGCGGTCTGACTTCGGTCAGACGGGGTTTGCCTTCGGTCAACGTACCCGTTTTATCAACGACCACCGTATCGACCTTCTCCAATCGCTCCAGGGTCGCCGCATCTTTGATCAGCACGCCATTTTTTGCCCCGCGCCCCACGCCGACCATAATTGACAACGGCGTAGCAAGCCCTAAGGCGCAGGGACAGGCGATAATCAACACCGCCACGGCATTGACCAGGGCGTAAGCCAACGCCGGCTGCTTTGGAGCCAGCCAGGCCCAGATGATGAAGGTCGCTACCGCTACCAGCACTACGGTAGGAACGAAATAGGATGCCACAACGTCGGCGATCCGCTGAATGGGAGCGCGGCTGCGTTGGGCGTTGGCGACCATCTCGACGATCTGCGAGAGCATCGTGTCTTTTCCAACCCGCTTGGCCCGCATGAGAAACGCGCCGGTTTGGTTCACCGTGCCGCCGACGACCGGATCGCCCTCAGCCTTTTCGACCGGGATGGCTTCGCCGGTAATCATTGACTCATCGATGCTGCTTTTTCCTTCGATGAGTTCCCCATCGACCGGTATTTTTTCGCCGGGGACGACGCGCAGGACGTCGTCTTGTTGGACTTGTTCCACGGGTATTTCCCATTCTTGGCCGTCCTTGACGAGACGAGCGGTCGGGGGGACCAACGCCAGCAGTTCGCGCAAGGCACTTCCCGTGCGGCGATGCGCGCGACGTTCCAGGACCTGGCCGAGCAGAACCAGGGCGATAATCACCGCCGCTGCTTCAAAATAGACTTCCGCCCGGCCTCCTCGATGGATCGTTTCCGGGATCATGGCCGGAAACAGGAGAACGATGACGCTGTAGCAATAGGCCGTTCCGGTTCCCAAGGCAATCAGGGTGAACATGTTAAGATTCCAAGTGACAAGGGACCTCCCGGCGCGCTGGAAAAAAGGCCATCCGGCCCAGAGCACCACGGGAGTGCTCAGGAGGAACTCCATCCAGGCAATCGGCTTATGCCCGATCCATCGGTCTAACGGCACGCCGGCCATCGGCAGCATCGCCAACAGAAGCACGGGCAATCCCAAGGCAACGGACACCCAGAATCTTCGGGTCATGGAGCACAGCTCGGGATCATCCTCTTCCCGGTTGTCTTTGATCCGTTCCGGTTCCAGGTCCATTCCACACTTCGGACAAGCTCCCGGTTGATCCTGTCGGATTTCCGGGTGCATGGGGCAGGTATAGACGACCTTTTCCTCGGCAGGCAGGTTGGTCTTTCGCTCCAGAGCCATTCCGCACTTCGGACACGCGCCCGGCCGGTCCAAGCCGACGCCCGGACACATCGGGCAGAAATATTGACCTGTTGTGGACGGTTTTGGTTGGGCAGGATTCTTTGGCGAATCAGAACGGGATGCCGCTTGGTCAAGAAACGTTTGCCGGCAGTGCTCGCTACAAAAATAGAAAACGCGGCCATCCCGCTCCGCCCGCAATTCCGCGGACTCCTCGACCGCCATGCCGCATATCGGGTCGTTGGGCATCACCGTTCCTCCGCTCGCTGGTTCGTGCGATATAAATAATTATACGCAGTCCCCCAAATTTCCTAGCCCAAGTTACGGAGTTGCGCGATAAAATTCAAGGTTTTGGGCTGCGTCGTTGACGTAAGTCCAATGGCGATGGGCTTTCTTTC
>JAFGPV010000145.1 GCA_016936015.1 Pirellulales bacterium | reverse complement strand
CCCGTAGGACAGGTTGCCAACCTGTCCTACTAAAAAAAATGAGACATTTCATCCTCGATGAATCTCAACATAACTTCATCAATCGTATAAAATACTCACCATGAAAAAAGACGAATTCCAACTCCGTTGTCCCTTACCGTTACGCGATCACCCCACGGTCCAGATGGCCCACGGCGGCGGCGGCCGGCTGATGCGGGACTTGATCGAGTCGCTGTTCCTGCCGGCCTTTGGGGAAGAGAAAGGCGTGGACCGTCTAGCCGAGAGGATCTCGACCAACGACCAACGACCAACGATCAACGAACCCCACTCCGCCCCCCACGACAGCGCCGTGGTGGAGATCGGCGGGCAGCGGCTGGCGTTTACCACCGATACGTACACGGTTAGCCCGCTGTTTTTCCCCGGCGGCGACATCGGCCATTTGGCGGTCTTCGGCACGGTCAACGACCTGGCGATGGCCGGGGCGAAACCGCTCTGGCTGAGTGCCGGGTTCGTGCTCGAAGAAGGGCTGCCAATGGAGACGCTCGCGCGGATCGTCCAGTCGATGGCTACGGCCGCGCGGGAGGCCGGGGTGCGGATCGTCACCGGCGACACCAAGGTGGTCGACAAGGGAAAAGGCGATGGGGTGTTCATCAACACGGCCGGCATCGGCGTCATTCCGTCGGGGATCGAAGTCCATCCCCGCCGCGTGCGGCCCGACGACGTGGTCCTCGTCAGCGGCGACCTGGGCCGGCACGGCATGGCGGTGATGTCGGTCCGGGAGGGCTTGGAGTTCGAGAGCGAAATCGTCAGCGACTGCGCTTCGCTGGCCGGACTGGTCGAAGCGCTGTTGGCCGAAGGGGCGGAAATCCACTGCCTCCGCGACCTGACCCGGGGCGGGCTGGCGGCCGCGCTGAACGAGATCGCCCTGGACGTTGCGGTGGGAGTAGATCTCGACGAGCAGGCGATTCCCGTCACCGGGCCGGTGGCCGCGGCATGTGAGATTTTGGGCCTCGATCCGTTGTACGTGGCCAACGAAGGCCGGCTGGTGGCCTTTGTCTCGCCGGCCTCGGCCCCCAGGGCGTTAAAGATCCTCCAGGAGCATTCCGGGGCCTTTCAGCCGGCGATCATCGGCGGGGTGACGGCGGAACATCCCGGGACGGTCGTACTCAAGAATCCGTTCGGCGGCCGGCGGATCCTCGATCTGCTGAGCGGCGAGCAACTGCCGCGGATCTGCTGAGGAAACCAAGCAAGAAAAAACGACCCTCGCCGGCTCGGGGGGAAGCAGCCGGCGAGGGCACCAGGAGGGCAATCACACGTGAGCGATGCTTTTATTCAGGTCGCGGGCCGGGCGTCGGCCCGGGGACCGGTGACGTTCGCCGCCACCCTGGTTGTGCGGGCGGCGGTAGGCCGCGGGAAGATCAATACTGATTCTTTCTTCGCGCGGCGATGGACACGCCGAGGGCCTCTTCTTCTTCTTCCTGGATAATGATCCGCGGCGTAACCATCATCATCAAGCTTTGGGTTTCGCGGCCGATGCCGACGTTTTTAAACAGCCGGTTGATGTAGGGGATCTTGTTGAGCATGGGGACGCCGTATTCGTTGCGGCCTTCGCTGAGGCGTTTGATGCCGCCCAGCAGGACGGTGCCGCCGTCGGGCACGCTGACGGTGGTGGCCACCGAGACGTAGGAGAAGGAGGGCAATTGCACGGCGACGCCGGATTTCGTGGAGGAGGAATAGTTGCGATTCTTGGTGTTGGCGTCGGGGATGGTCTGATTGCCGTCGCGGGTGGTGTCGGTGGTCGTCGTTTCGGAGCCGCTGAAGGTGAAGGTATCCACTCCCGTAATCTTGCTGAAGTAGGGGATCACCGTCAGCCGGACGAAACGCCGGTCCTGGGAGACGACCGCCTGGACGGTCATGAAGGTGCCTTCCGAGAGGACCACGATTACGGGCTGCTGCGCCGCGGCGAAATCGCCCACCACGGGGATTACGCCGGTGACGAAGGGGCTCATCGTGACGTCGGAGACCATCGCCTGCTGGCCGTTGAAGAGCGTGACCTTCGGGGCCTGCAGGACGTTGGTCCGCGTGTCGCCCTGGGCGGCGTTGATGAAGAAGTACGTTTCAAGGTCGCTGAGGATGGCGAAGCCCAGCGTGGCGCTGGCGGCGGGATCGAATCCGCCGAAGGTGGGCACGGCCAAACCGTAGCTATTCTGGCGGAAGGGGATGTCCAGATCGCTGGTGTACAGGCCGAGGCCGTTGGCCTGGGTGACGTCGACGCTTTGGACGCCCACCGTGGCGGGCTTGTTGCGTTCGGAGGAGAGCGTATTCCGCCCCGGCTCCGTTCCTGCGGCCGGATTGGCCGGCACCACCACCGAGCCGAATCCCGATTCCACTTTCGCCCAATCGAAGGTGTGGATGTCGAAGTCGAAATCGACGCCGATCCGCTCGAAGAAGTTGTCGTTGAGCGTGATGAAGCGGACTTCGATAGTCACTTGCAGGTCCTGCAAGCGCCGCAACTGCTCCAACAAGTCGGCGATTTCCTCGTGCACCTGTTGGGTTTGGGTGATCACGAGGCTCAGATTCATGGGGAATTCGCGGATCGAGCCGTGCCCGCCGAAGTCGAGCCAGCTATCGGGCCTCACGGTGGAGGTAATCAGCTCGATCAGTTCGGTGAAGTCGGCCTGGGCGCCGCCGCCGGCCCCTCCGGGGCCAAAGCCGAGCGGCTGGCTGCCGCTGTTCGGGTTGCCGGCGAGGGAATTGATTTGGGCCAGGATCTGCGGATTGACCACGCCGCTGTTTCCCTTGCCGTCGTGGCTGGCCAACACGGCCAGCGGCGAGGAGCCGGCGCTGTTGCCGCCGGCGCCCAGTCCGCCGAAGCCCACCTGCGCCATGGCGTTCCGATACGCGGCATCCAGGCCCATCGGCACCGGAACGAAGTTCGGGATCGGCGTGACCAGGTCGGCGACGTTGTAGGTCCGGGTATACACGTCCCCGTCGCGCATCTGCTCGCTGGTGATCTTCAGCACTTCGTCCTTAATGATGAAGCTCAGGTGCAGGGGCTCGAGGATCAGTTTCAACGCGCTTTCCAGGGCGATGTCGCCGTGAATATTATGGATGGTCACGGGCGTGTCGGTGGCGACGGCCTCTTCGGCCAGTCCCCGGGGATCGAGGAAGATGTTGACGTCGGCCATCTTTGCCAGGCTTTCGATCACCTCGCTCAGCGGCGCGTTGTCGAAGGAAACCGAGACGGGAGTCTTCAGTTTCCGTTCGATTTCGATCTCCCGCTCCGAGCGGGGCCGCATCCGTTCGGCTCCCTGGAGCCGCCGTTTCGTCAGATCGCGCCACTCTTCGGGGGGCGGCATCTGGTAGGGTTCGTAGTCGTTGAAGGGTCTGCTGGCCTCGTCCACGTTGCCCATCGCAATCATAAAGCCCCCCTCTTTCTCGGCCTTCAGCCGAGTGATGTTGTCGACGGTGTAGAGCATGGTGGCCATTTTCTGCATCTGCAGCGCCGTGGGATTTTTGGGATCTTTTTCCACGGCCCTCCGGGCCAGGACCTGGGCTTCGGCGAAGCGCTGCTCGTTGATGAGCTGATTGATCTGGTCGATCATCTGCGCCACTTCATCCTGCTTTTTCAGCTTCACCTTCTGGGCGCGCTCGATGTCGGCGCGGGTGATGTTGTTCTGCTCCGCCAGTTCCAGGCGGGGACGGTTCTCTTCGATGAATTGCTCGGTTTCGGCAACGACCCGGTCGACGCGGCGAAGGAACTGATCGCGGACCGTGGCATCCAATCCCGCCGCTTCCACCTTCTTCCGCGCTTCGCCCAGGATCGTCAGCGATTTTTTCGGATCGACGTTCCGCACCGCGCGGGCGTTGGCTTCGAGATGGGCCAATTCGGCGCCGACTTGCTTGATGAGCGCCTGTTGCCGCAGCGCGGTCTCGCCCGCGAGGTTCGGACCCGCGCCAGACAGCGCCGGGGTCCGAGACGTGGGAGACAGCAACTGCAAGCGGTCCTGCAATTTTTGGGCGGTCTGCGGATCCAACTCGCCCCGACGCGCCGCGGCTTGCTGGAACAGCCGGTAGGCTTTCTCCTTGTCCCGGGACCGGAGCGCCGCTTCGCCCTGCTCGAACAAGGTTCCGGCCGGCAGCGAGGCGGAAACGCTCCCGGTCGCGTCGGGCAGGGGAACCGTCTCCGTGGACGCCGTCGGCGGCAAGGGCCGCGGCGGCGCCTCCGCCGGTTGGCCGTTCCCGGTTGCAACAATGCGCGTGCCGTCGTTTTCTGGATGGTAAACGGCGCCGGCGGCCAGGCGGTTGGGGTCCGTCGGCTCTTCGTGCCGCGCCGGCATCACGTTCCCGTCCGCATATTGTTGGCGGCGGCGATGGATATCCAGCAGCACCTGGTCCGGGCGATCTTCCTGGGGCCCGAACGCGCCGGGGGGGACTTGCAGCGTTTCGGCCTTTCGGGCGAGTTTCTCGGCACGCTCGACGCGGCCGGCGGCCAATTCTTCCCGTGCCTGCCGCACCAGGTCCAATGCCTGTTGACGGGCGGCCAGGGCCGGCGGCGCCGCGGCGGCGGAGCCGGCAAGGTTAGGGGGACCGGGCGGCGCACTTTCCGGAATCGCGGCGCCGGAATGCCGCAACGCCGCAACGCGCCCGAGCACGTCCTGCGGTTTGGTTTCATAGGGAGTGAACATCACCCGCTGCGCGGCGGCCACGTGGGCCAACTGCTCGGCCTCAGTCAGGGCGCCGTACTTGGTCAAGGCGTCGGCCTGTTCGAGCAGATTCCGGGCATAGGCGCGGCGGTAGGCCTCGGTGCCTTTATCGACCCCGTCGAGATTTGTTATTTTACGAATCGCCTCTTGAACCTTTTGCGGCGAGTCGTCTCCGGGACCGGCCGTCACGCCCTGGGCCTGCGCCTGCGCGACCAGCGTCGCAGCCCGCCGCACGTCACCGACGGCCAGGGCCTTGCGGGCGTCACCCAACGGATTCCGCGCCGCCTCCGCTTCGGCGGGATTGGCGGGAGGAGACGTATTTCTCATCGCGCGGGCCAGCACGGCGGGGAGATCCGGATCGGCGGCGCCGGGGGGAGTCGCCGGATAGGGCGTCTCGCCCGGGGCAGTCAGGGCGGGGGCATCCCGGCCCGACGCAGCGACCATCGGCTGGAAAGGCTCTCCGGTCGGCGGCAGTCGGCGCGTGTGCGCGGCGCCGGCGGCCCGGGAATCGGGGGATTGTCCCGCGAAAGGATCCTTGTCGGGGACGTCCTGTTTCCCTTCCCACAACGGCGAAAACAGCCGGCTGGGCTTGGGAGCGGCGGCGAGGCGGCGTTTCCGCTCGAGTTCGCGGCGGGCCCGCTTCGGTGTGTCTCCCAAGTGGAAGGGGCCGTAACTCACATCCAGGGCCTCGGCCTGCTTAACCAGGGTTTCGGCGGCGGCCAGATCGTTTTCGCTCATGGCCTGCCGCGCCCGGCGGAGCAGGTCGTCGGCCTTCTGCCGGTTGTCGGTCGGAGGACGGTCGGCCGGATTGGCGGGTCCGACGGCCTCCGCCGCAAGAAACAGGCACCAAGGACCGGTTCCGGCCCAGGCGGTTCCGGTGAGTAAAAGAACTACAACTGCCGCCTTGCAGATGCGTGTGGTTGAGGTCATGTTCAAAGTGCTCTCCTTGTACGACGCAATGGATTCCCGGCAACGTGGCGCGGGGAATTCATGCCGTTTGCTCTCCAGGTGCGCAAACCCGACGACCGCGGGTAATGCGGTCGGTACGGTTGATTTGGACGTTTTGGACAAGGCCTCCCTATCGCCTGTCGTTCGTCATTACGGATAAGTTCGGGGATTCGGTGTTCAGGGAGGGGGTACGAAGAGGGCGGGTTAAATACCCGGTTCCGGAATTCCGGTCAAGGGCAGTTTTCGAGAATTCATCCCGTTTTTTCAAAAAGGGAAACACTGCCCGCCAATGAGAGGGGGTGAGAGCCGGAAAAGAGCTTGTAGCAAGGATTAATCGTCTAGCTTCGGCCTTTGGCGCGCTCGGTTCCCTGGTTGGGGAAGGAGTTCCCCGAAAGCGCCGCCGCGCGGGGGCCGCGCCCTTCCCGCTCCATACGGCGGGGCGCCGTAGGGACCTACTCCCGGTGGATAAGGCCCCTGCGGTCCTCCTGGGTAGCGGGGCCGTTCTTCATCCGGGAATTCCGGGCCTCTTTTCATGGGATCCGGCGTCGTCGCGGTCAGCAGGGCGACTTCGCCGAGGTCGCTCAGTTCGCTACGGATCGAAAGGCCTCCGCCGGGATCCATCAACAGCACTTCGGCCGGTGCGGTCACGCAATCGCGCCCCGATCCCGGTGGTAGCCTTTGGCCCCCGCTGATGTCGAGCACCAGGATGTCCGAGAACAAGTTGGCTTCATTCTTGGTTTCCGGTTGCAGGGTCGGGGAAGCGTAACCGCCCTGCGGATAAGGATCGGGCTTGACTTTTTCGTAATTCAACACTTGTCCGCGATCGACGGATTCGTCTTGGTAATAGACTTTCTCCCCGGTATCTTTCATCCACTTGACCAGCACGATGGCGGCGGAAGGCTCGCCGTCGGCGCGTCGGGAGGGCTTGGCCGACTTGACCAGCACCCGGGTATCCAGGGGCACCGTGATCGGGTCGGTCGGTTTCGACCACTCGGTTTCAATGAACGGTTTCTTGGCCGATTCCGGATCTTTCAGTACGCTTTCCTTTTTTTTGTAATTCGGATTCGCCAGAACCAATTGCGCGCGATAGACGTAGGTCTTGCCCGGCTCGGCCTCGAAATCGAAATAGCGGAAAAGGTAGTAATTCAAATTCTCGTCCAGGGCGTGGGCGCCGGGCCGGACACCCTCTTCGCCGTAGCCGTACCCGGGGCGTCTGTAGGGACCAGGATAGCGCCCGGGCATCGGCGGCCGATTGTAACCGCCGGGCCTCATTTCTTCGCCGGGACGGGTTTCCTCTCCCGGGCCGAAGATTTCCTCCTTCGAGCCTTTCTCGGGAGGTTTTTTCTCCGCCGAAGCGTTCTCGTCGGTCGTGGCGTCGGGGGAAGAATCCGGCGAGAATTGGCCGGAGAGGAGGCACGGAATTTCCGGCTCGTGAGACCAGTGTTCCGATCCCTCCTCATCCACCAACGGCGGCGGAGGGAACGTCAACGCCGGGAGGCAGGCCGATTCCGGCGCCACTTCTCGGGCGTTTCCCGACACCGGCCAGTCTGTAAGAAATTTGTCCCCGATCGTTTTGGAGAAGGTGAATTTCTTGGCTTTCGACCAGTCGAGGTTCTTCGTATCGCCCGAGGGCGGCATCTCCAGCCGTTGGACGTAGTAGCCCCGATAATTCGGAGTGTCCGTCTGGGGATCGGGATCCTGGGAGCTTTGGAAGACCTTGTCGTAGGCGATGGTTTGTTTTTTCATGGGGACCGCCGCCGTGAGGACCACCCACCACTTTCCCTCGATATTTTCCGAAGCGATGGGCGCCGGTCCCTCGCCCCGCGGACCGTACGGCGCCGGGCCCGCGATCGGCCTCTCTGGGGGGCGTTCCTCGGCCGCCTGCGAGGCGCAGCGGAGGGAGCCGAATTCGCCCGTTCCCCGCAGTCCCTCGACGGGAAGCAATTCGGGGATTCCCCGCAGTTCAAAGGCCTGGAATTTTCGCGGCGTCCACAGGGCGGTGTAATGATACGAGAATTCGTCGATTGGATCCCGGCTGAGCTTCGCTGATTTCTCATAATCCCGGACTTCCAGAGTGACGGCTTTGCTGCCGGCCAGTTTGTTCTGGACTTCTGCCACCAAGTTCTGTAATTTCTCCGGTGAATTGTCCATCCGCCCCCGGTGCGCCACCGCTCCGTAGACGATTCCCAACGCCAGCAGGAGGAAGACGCCGAGGACGAGCTTTTCGGCGTGTTCTTCGAGGAGCGCGATCGCGGCGTTTTTATCGAGTTTGATTTTCGCTTTCATGGCAATTTTCCTGCGTCGACGAACCGGCCGAGGGACGCCGGTCCGGCGTCATGCCGGGCAAAGCGAAGCCTCTTGACCGGGGAAACCGTAGGAATCGGTTTCCTTGTGCTTTTCCCATGAGGTCCTTCGCGGCGCTCGGGATGACGTGACAACTCATAATGACCTTGCGGCTTTGAACTCCTACGGGGTTTCCGCCGGCGCCGGCGGGGGAGTGGCCGCGTCGGCCGGGGCGGCGGCGGGCGGCACGGCGCCCTCCGCCGGTTGCTCGCTGGCGGCACCGGTGCCCAGTTTCTTTTGATCCGGCGGATTGTAGATATAAATAATACCCTGGATCTCCACGACCAGGTCGGAAGTTTCCGGACCCGACGTTTCGCCGCCGAGGTTGTTCGGAGTCAGCTGCGGACCTTCTCTCATCGGAGCACGAGGCATCGCATAGCGTCCGTAGCCGCCGCCCGGTCCCCGGGGGTAGGCGGAGGGGCCGGCCACCGAGGGTCCGGCGGCTCCGGCGGGCGACGAATCGAGTGAAATCGGGTGCCCCGTATCCGGCTGGAGCCGCACGCGGCGGACTTCGATCGGCATCGCCGAATTCGCGCACTCGACCAACAGCTTGGTGATGCTTCGCTGATCCATGGACAGTCTCATACAGAGGGGGATCATGTTGAACTCCGCATAGGGTGGTGCCGCTCCCGGGGCCAACGGTATCCCCTTGGTGTCCACGTACCGGTTGAACAGGAGGAGTTGATCCGGATTAGTGCCGGCGGCGGCGCCTTGGGGACCTTGCATGGCCATCCCCTCGGGTCCTTCGGACTGGTACCCGGGCCTGGGGGGCATCGTTCCGCCGGGGCCTTCGGCGGAGGCCCCGCCTTGGAAAACGGCCTGATTGGCGGTTTCCCAGGCCGGAATCGCATCGGCGCCGATTTGGAGGGCCTCGATGCCTTTGATGGGAGCCGTCAGATGTTCCTTGACGTCGCCGTTGGTCTTGCGGATCACTTCCAGCACCGACTTGATGACCCACAAGTCCTCTTGCGCCAAGCGCACCGCTTTCGAGGAGGGGATGGACGTCCAGGAGGTGTACTTGGCCAGGAGGCGGTTATAATCCTCCTCCTTCCAGTCCACCACGCCCTCCATTTCTTCGGCCGGAGCGTTCCCGTAGGCCGCCGGTCCCAGTCCGTATTGTGGACCTCCACGCGGACGAGGGACATAGGCGATTCCGCCTCGGGGAGCATTCTCGACGCCTCCTTCCGCCGCCGCCTCGGGCGATTTCTCTTTCGGCCGATAACGATCGATGATTTTCGTCAGCTCGGGAAAATACTCCTTAATCCGGTTCCAGTACCAGAACCGATATTTTTGAGGGATTTCCTCCTCCGGGCCCAACTTCCGGATCTCCTTGAGGAATTCATCCCCCAGTTCCTTGGGCCAGAGGTTCTTTTCTTTTTGCTCCCGGTACAGCGCATCCCAGGCGCGGAACACCTTGTCCTTCAGCTCGTCCTGCTTTGCCTTGACTTTCCTGATGTACTCGTCATTGGGCAACGCATCCGCGGTCAGTTTGGAGTTCACTTCCGCAAACTGCTGGTCCACCTTGGTTTTTTGCGTCTGAAATTCGGTGGCCAGCGAGCCGGTAGCCATCCAATAAGAAAGGAGCCCCACCACCACCGCGGCGCTGATGAGGATCCAAAACAAATACTTTTTCAGGAATACCGTCACGACCTGTAGTTTATCCATCGCCATGCTCCTCTCAGAAATTTTCCTCCGTCGCGGATCCGTCGGCGGTTTTTTTCTTTTCCGCCTCTTTGCGGGCTTCCAGGCGATCGGTCGGCAGTTTCGGCTGCCAACAGAATTGCAGATTAAAATCGAAGCGTTTGACCTTGATGGTGCTCTCCGCCGGCGCGGCGCCGGGGTAGGCCGGTCCTTTTCCGGGGGCGGGGAGCGGCCCCGCCGCGGCGGCCCCTTCCGCCGGCGCGGCGTTCGGATCCTGGATCGGTTCCTCCCAGATCTGTTGCGGATCGTAGAGCAACGGATAGCTGATCCCCAGCTCATTCATGCTGACCTTTTCCGTTCCCTTCCGGTCGGCGGAGGGGAATTCGACCTCCCCTTCCAACAGGTTTTTGATGAACGTGTTCTTGACGTACTGGGCGCCGTCGTTGTCCTTGTGGGCGTTGTGATAATGGTAGCCTTCGATCTTGATGATCCAGCCTTCGCCTTTCGGTCCCTCAGTAGTCTCCATCGTGCCGCCGCCGGCGTCCGAGGCGAAGCCGCCGGCGTCCGGGGAGGGGCTTGCCGGTTCGGTCTTGACGCCCGCCGCCGCGGCCGGCTCTTCGCCCCCGGTGCCGGACTTCGGCCCGGAATACCATTTCTTGACCCCCTGGTACCACATCGAAACGTCCGGGACCTGCTGCGCTTCCAGGTTCTTAATGAAGATCTGTTTCCGCTCGGCAAGGGGCTTGTCGAAGATCTCCTTTGCGCTGACGTTGTCCTTGGGGAGCGCTTCGCCGAGCGCCTTGAGCAGTTCCAGCCATTGCAGCCGGCCCTCGACGTTGCTGATCAGGTGGGACCCGATCTTCTCGATGGCCTCGAAGTCGCTCTGGGCGGTGCTCGCCTCGGACTGGTAATTGTTGACCTCCTGGACGACGCTGCTGGCGTTGCCCAGCGGCGTTTTCCAGAGGTCGGGGGCGACGCTGCCGAGGTTCAGGGCGTAGGCGCCGCAACTGACGGCGCAGCCGAGAAGGAGCGAGGCGGCCGCGGCCACGGCCCAGGGCTTCTTACTGCGGATCAACCGGTCCTTGAGGATTTCCCGGGGCAGGAGGTTGGTGCGGATTCCCGACCGGCCCAAACCTTGCAGCACCAGGCCATAGCAGACGCCGAAACTCATAACGTTTTCCTGGAAGACCGGCGAGGCGGTCACGGCCGATCCGACCATTCCCTCGTAGCCGTCGGTCCGCAGGATCTCGTAGCCCAGGCTCTGCCCCAGGTACCGCCGCAGCCCGGGGAGCTTCATGGCGTTGCCCAGGGCCACGATCCGGCCGATCTTCGCCGCCCGGTCGAGGTTGCTGAAATAGCTGATCGAGCGCTGCAGCTCGGTCACTAGGTCGTTGAACACCGGCCGCATCGCCTGGAACACCGCCTTGGGATCGGCCGCAGCGGTGGCGTTCCGCTTCAGGTGCTCCGCCTTGGCGAAGGTGAGTTTCATCTCCTTCGTCAGCGCCTTGGTGAAATGGTTCCCGCCCAGGGGGATGCTCCGCTGCCAGACGCGGTAGCCGTTGGTGATCACCAGGTCCGTGGCGTCGGTGCCCAGCGAGAGGACCACCACCGACTCCGGCGGGTCCTCAGGATCGTACTCGTCCGGCGGCGGCAGGCTGCGGAGCTGATCGTAGAGCAGGAAGTTGTAGAGGCACTCCGGCGTCAACTGCACGACGTCGACCTCGATCCCCTGCCGCCGGAACGGCTCGAGCGCCCGAAACACGGCGTCGCGCTTCATGGCGAACAGCCCGATCTCGGTCTCCAACACGAAACCCTCCTCTTCCGTGCCGACGCCGATCCGCTGGTAGTCCCAGATCACGTCGTTTAGGTCGAAGGGGATCTGCTGCTTCGCCTCGTAGCGGACGATGTCCGGGATCTTCTTCGACTCGACGGGCGGCAGCTTGATGAACTTGGCCAGCCCCGCCTGGCCGGAAACCGAGATCGCCACGGCGTCGCCCCGCACCGAGTTCCGCGAGAGAAACTGCTTCAGGGCTTCGGCGATCAACTCCGGGGGATCGGCGTCGGGCTGACTGAGAATTTTCGGGTATTCGATAAAGTCAAAGGCGTCGGCTTCAATCTTGCCCTGATCCGCGGTAGCGCGGGCGCGTAGGGCCTTCAAGGCACATTGCCCCAAATCGATTCCCCATACCGCGCCGCTTCTGGCCATGGTCACACTCCGTAAAAAGGGAGAAGAAATAATCTTCCTTTCTTTACCTTAATCTACAAGCACAAATGATGCCAATGTTCGTCTCAGGATTCGCAACCCGTTATTTTCCAAGACATTTGTGTATCATTCGCCCAGGTCTGGAGGATTCGGAGAATCTGTTCCACCGCGTAACAATGCAAGGGAGTACCCCCGGCGGGTTTCGTCGTCCCTGTCTGGGACGGCAATTTCATGCAAAATTGCACAGCAGGGCGGCATTTTGCACCAACCACCTTCGGGGCGGCTCCGCACCCGACTCGCTCGAATCCTTGACGGCCCCAGGCCCGAAGCTGGTCTGTCAAGAAAAAGACAACTTCTCTGACCGTAACTCCCTTTCCATACCGGAAATTACGACACACCCTATTCTTTACTTTATCCTGGCGGATCATTCTCTGTCAACCTGATGAACTTGGATAAAAAAACGGGGCGGTTTGCCGATCGGAACGGCACCGTGCACCTGCCTTCGGGTGGTGCAAGACACCCATTCCAAGAGCCACTGATGTTTTTTCCGTTTCCAAGGTAAATTAATCCCTATGTCGTTTGATCGCCTGCTGATGCTCTTGCCTTGTCAGGGCATCGAAAACCTGAAACTCGATCGGCCTGCGTCCGAGGCGGAGCAACTCCTGGGCGGGTGGTCGGCGTTGTGGCATCCGGCCTTAATCCACCGCTGCCGGAAGACTCCCCAATGGGCGCCGGCCCCCTTGGCACCCAGGGACCTGGATCGGGACCTGATCGTGCTGCCGGACTGCGCGAAAGCGCTCTTGCCGGAGGACTTTTGGTATCACGTTCCGACCACAACCGCGGTGTTGCAAGGTTTCTGCGACGGGGCCGAGCTGCTCCCGGCTGTCTTGCAGCGGCTCGATCCGTCGGCCGGCGGAGTCGATCCGGAGCTGACCGCCGATTTCCTCGCGTTGGGATATTGCCATATGGTCGTCGAACTGTTGACGCGGCAGCACCGCTCGATGAGCAATCTCGACGCCGCGGCGTTCTGCAATGCGGTGACGGCGGCGGCCGACGCGGCGGTGCAGGGCGACGGGACCGCGGCCCGAGAGAACCTCCAAACCGCCTTCGACCGCCTGCACGACGCCCGGGAGTATTTCTTCCCCTTCGAGACCAAGCTGCTCGACTTGACGCTCACAGCCCCGACCACGCTGGGCGAACCATTCCGCCGGGAGCTTCAGACCGACGTCCCGCACAACCTGCTGCTGGGCGGCGAAGTGATCGAGCGCCTGGCGGCCGAAGAGCCGGAGAGCCTCGCCCTGCTCCGGGAGCGGCTGGAGCAAAACCGGGCGGCGCTGCTGGGCGGAGAATACGCCGAGACGCGGCTGCCGCTCTTGCCGCCGGAGGCGATTACGGAACAACTCCTCCGGGGACGGGAAACCTATCGGCGGCACGGCATCGAACCACCGAACGTTTTTGCCCGACGCCGCTTCGGACTGACGCTGGCCCTGCCGCAGATCCTGGAGAAGCACGGATTGACCGCCGCGTTGCACTTCACGCTCGACGACGGGCAGTTTCCCGCCGGCCGGCAGAGCCGCATTCAGTGGCAGGGATTCGACGATGCCGCGATCGAGAGCGTGACCACGATTCCGCTGGACGCCGGCCGGCCGGAGAGCTTCCTCCGCTTTCCCGACCTGCTGGGCAAGACCCTCGAGCGGGATCACGCCCCGACGGTCATCTTCGCCCATTGGCCCGGCGGCGCCAGCCCCTGGTATGACGTGCTGCGGCGGATCGCCGGCTATAGTTCCGTCCTGGGCGAGTTCCAATCGCTGTCCGAGTACTTCGACCAGACCGAAATGGCGGGCCAGCGAGTCCAGTATCGTCCCGACCAGTATCGCTCGCCCTATTTGATCCAGGACGTCGAGGCCGGCCTGTCCGATCCCCTCTTGCACAGTGTTGCATTCCTCCGCTGCTGGATCGAGGAGAAGTATCGGACGATGTTCCACGCCTGGGAGCAGATCCTCATGGGCCAACCGACCGCAGAATCCGACGCAGGACGACTCGCCTCAGCCCTGGGGGCCCAGTTGGCAGCCACGAACTCGTCTCCCGAGGGCTATCTCCTCTTGAATCCCTGGAGTTTCTCGCATCGCTGCGGAGTTTCATTCACCGGCCTGAACGCCGCACCCGAGGTGAACGATTCAGTCCGGGTGACCGATGCCGAATCGGCCGTGGTCGATCTGCCCGGCTCGGGTTTTGTCTGGCTTGGATCAAACAACCGTTTCGCGGCCGCCGACACGGCGGCCCCGGCAACAAGGAAAAAGAAAGCCGAGCCGCCGCTGGCCGAGAAATATCTTCTGCGGAACGAGTTCTTCGAACTCCATTTCGATCCGCACACCGGCGCCCTGCGGGCATTGAACGATTACCAAGGCCGGCATCCGCGGCTGGCGCAGCAACTGGCACTCCGCATTCCTCAAAATTCGGTCGCCGAATCCGGCAGCGACCGGCACTACACGATCATGGCCCTGGACGAGATGCACGTCATCTCGCCCGGCCCGGTCTTCGGCGAACTGCTCTGCCGCGGCCGGCTGATGGACCGCGACGGACGCCTGGCGGCCGAGTACGATCAGACCACCCGCGTCTGGCGGGGCAACCGGGTGATCGAATTGGAGATCGACCTCAAACCGCACCGGCTGCCCGACGGCCCGCCGTGGGATTCCTACTATGCCTGCCGCTTCGCCTGGAGCGACGAGACCTGCACCCTGACGCGGAGCGTGAACTGGGCCAATCGGCCGACCGAAGCGGAGCGGCTCGAAGCGCCGCTAATGATCGACGTCCACAACGACCGTCAGCACACGACTCTATTGACCGCCGGGCTGCCCTACCATCGCCGCCTCGGACTCCGCCGGCTCGACACGCTGCTGATCGTCCGGGGCGAAATGGCCCGGCAGTTCCGATTGGGCATCGGCATCGATCTCCCCAATCCGACCGCCGCCGCTCTGGCGTTTCTCGCGCCGCCGGTCGCCATCCCTTGTGCTGCCCCGCCGCCCCGCCTCTCCGGCTGGCTCTTCCACCTCGACCGCCGCAACGTCGTGGCCACCCATTGGGAACCGCTGTGGGAGGAAGAGGGGTCAGGGGTCAGGGGTCAGAGGTCAGGGATTTCTAATCCTCAATCCCCAATCCCCAATCCCTCATCCCTCCTTTCCGGTTTCCGCGTCCGCTTGCTCGAGACTGAGGGCCGGCCGGCCCAACTCGGGCTGCGGTGTTTCCGTCCGCTGGCTTCCGCCTGGAAACTGGAAACCGGCGACGCCCCGCCTTCGCACCTGAACGTCGAGGGCGACCGGATCACGGTGCCCATCGGCCCCCACCAGTGGTTCGACCTCGAAGCCCGCTTTCAATAAGCCGCTTGCGGTTTCGCACCATGAACGAGGATTCCCGTCCGCAGCTTGTTCTTTTGCCCGGCCTCGGCGCCGACGAGCGACTCTTGGCCCCGCAGCGAGCGGCCTTTCCCGACCTGGTCGTCCCCCCGTGGCTGCCGCCGCGGAAATCGGACGGCCTGCCCGAGTACGCGGCCCGGCTGGCGGAAACGCTCCCCCGCGACAAAACGCTGATTGTCGGCGGCGTCTCGCTGGGCGGGATGATCGCCTACGAATTGGCCCGGGGACTGTCCCAATTTTCATGCAATGAAAATGGGACTGTCCCCCTTGTGAAGGCCGTCGTTCTGATCGCCAGTTGCCGCACCCGCTCGGGAATCCGCCCCTTGTTCCGCGCGGCGGGCCGGCTCTGGCCGCTCCTCCCCCCAGGCGTTTTTCATCTTGCCAAGTTCCTGGCCTATCCCTTCTGGCGGCACCTCAACGCGGCGCCCCGCGACGATCAGGAGATGCTCTTTGCCATGTTCTGCCAACAGGACGACCGCTTCATGCACTGGGCCGTCTCGGCCATTCTACGTTGGAGGCCCAAGCCGCTGGACCGCGTTCCCGTGTACCACGTCCACGGCGCGCGCGACCGCGTCATCCCCGTCGGCCCCTTGTCGCCCACCCGGATCATCCCCGGCGGCGGCCACCTGATCAATTTGACCCATGCCCGCGAAGTGAACGTGTTCCTGGAAGAAATGATTGCACACAACGTGGAGGTTTCAGCCGCCTTCAATAGATTTTGACGGAGCACTTGGAACACGATATAATCAGTATCATTCCAGGAAAGGAAGGGCCATGCCGGAGTTGAGCAGGTTTTTAGCGCTGACCGTTGTTATCAATCGCTCCGTCGGATTAATCAATGACTGACCATCAAGTTTTTCGCGTTCTCCATTTTAGGATCG
This sequence comes from Pirellulales bacterium, assembly GCA_016936015.1. GTDB lineage: Bacteria > Planctomycetota > Planctomycetia > Pirellulales > Thermoguttaceae > JAFGPV01. Next base: position 21,417 of record JAFGPV010000145.1, on the reverse strand, counting down.
AAGCGCCCTACACGCTCCGCATTCGATTCGACGACGGAACGGAACAGGTTATCAATTTCCAACCGGTGCTCGCGGGGGAGTTGTTCGCCCCTTTGCGGAACCTGTCTCTGTTCAACCAGGTCCGGATCGACCCTGAAGTTCACACGCTGGTCTGGCCGAACGGCGCCGACTTTGATCCCGCCACCTTGCACGACTGGCCCCAGTATCTCCCCGCCTTGACGGAACGGGCACGGCAGTGGGAACTCCATCCGGTTTGAGGCTGCAAGAAGAACGTCCCTCTCAAACAGGAAATAGGCTGTATTTGAATTTTTTTTCGTAGACAAACCTTTGTATTACCCCATGACCCCCGACCAAGAACGCGACGAAAATTTGCAAAAGATTCTCCACTCGCTGAGCTACCGGGTGGCGTACAAGGACGTGGACTTTTTGATGGAGCCGGAGCTGCGGGCGGCGCGGATGGAGTTGGAACAGCTCAAGCCGGAGCTGTATTTTCAGAAAAACAACATCCGCTCGACGATCGTCGTCTTCGGCAGCACGCGGCTTGTCGAGCCGGCCGCGGCGCAGAGGCGCTACGAGCAGGCGCTGGCCCGGCTGGCCGACACGCCGGACGATCCGCGGCGGCAGCGGGCCGCCCGCCGGGCCGAGCAGATCCTCAAGCGGAGCCGCTATTGCGACGTCGCCCGGGAGTTCGCCCGGCTGGTCTCGACGGCCTGCCAGACCGACGGGCAGTGCGACTACGTGATCTGCACCGGCGGCGGGCCGGGGATCATGGAGGCCGCCAACCGCGGGGCCAGCGAGGTCGGCGCCAAGTCGATCGGCCTGAACATCCGCCTGCCCCACGAGCAACAGCCCAATCCGTACATCACCCCGGAACTCTGCTTCCAGTTCCACTACTTCGCCATGCGGAAGTTCCACTTCCTGCTCCGAGCGAAGGCGCTGGTCGTCTTTCCCGGCGGGTTCGGCACGCTGGACGAGTTGACCGACGCCCTGACGCTCCGCCAGTGCGGCCGGATGCAAGAGATCCCGATCATCCTCTTCGGCCGGGAATACTGGGAAAAAGCGTTTCCCGCCCAGTTCCTGGCCGATGCCGGCACGATCGACGACGAGGACCTCGACCTGTTCCGCTATGCCGAGGCGGCCGAGGAGGCCTGGCGGATGATCCGGCAGTTCCACCGCCGCCGCCCCGCCGCCGCAGGCCGCACTCCCGGCAGCGACGCCTGGACGACGGATTAGTCTCAAATTGCCCTTTCGACAATTGGGGAATTCTGCGATATTACTGCAATCCCTGGAAGAATAAAGTGTTTAGCCCCGGCACTCGTGCCGGGAGGAGGGCGTTTTCCTATGCACTCCCGGCACAAGTGCCGGGGCTAAACAGGGAAGGATCCTTCTATGACCCCTCTGAAGCCGCTCCGGATCTTTTTTTCCGCTGGCGAGCCGAGCGGGGACTTGCACGGGGCGAATCTGATCCGGCAGTTGAAGGAGTTGGCTCCGGGCGTCGAGGCGGTCGGCTACGGCGGGCCGGAGATGGCCCGGGCCGGCTGCCGGCTGCACGCCGACCTGACCGCCCTGGCCGTGATGTGGTTCCTCCGAGTGCTGCTGAATATTCACAAGTTCTGGCTGTTGGTCCGCCGGGCGAAGCAATACTTCCGCCGGGAAAAACCGGACGCCGTAGTGCTGATCGACTACCCGGGTTTTAACTGGTGGATCGCCCGAAAAGCGAAACGGGCGGGGATTCCCGTGTTCTATTACACGCCGCCGCAGATCTGGGCCTGGGCGTCGTGGCGGGTGGGAAAGATGCGGAAATACGTGGACCACGTGCTGTGCAGCCTGCCGTTCGAGGAATTGTGGTTCTGTAGGCGGGGCTGCAACGCCACGTTCGTCGGCCACCCGTTCTTCGACGAGGTGCAGCGGCAGGAGTTGGACGCGGAATTCCTGGAACACGTGCGTCGTTTAGCGGCCGCCGGCACGGCGGCCAAGGATTACATCAATACCCAAGCCGACGTACCGTCGGCTGCTAAACATGATAGCAACAGCCCTCACCCTAACCCTCTCCCGGAGGGAGAGGGGACCGGGAGCGGCCCCTTGGTGGCCATCCTGCCCGGGTCGCGGACGCAGGAGGTGACGAATAATCTCCGGTGGTTTTTGAAGGCGGCGGCAATCGTTCATCGGGAAGTGCCCGGCGTGCGGTTTGCAATGGCCTGCTTCAAACCGCATCATGCGGCGTTTGCCCGGGAGAAGATCGAAACGGCCGGACTGCCGATTTCCGTCCACGTGGGCAAAACGCCGGAGATCATGCACGCGGCCGACGGCGCGATGGCCGTCTCGGGCAGCGTGTCGCTGGAGCTGCTCTACCACCTGACGCCGACGGTGATCCTGTATTGGATTCCCCGCTACGCCTACTTCGTGCAGGGATTTTTCCGCAAGGTGAAGTACATCACGCTGGTCAATCTCCTGGCCGCCGACGAGCTCTATCCGCAGGACCTGACGCCCTACGACCCGGCCCAGCCGGAGGCGGAGCAGATTCTTTTTCCGGAATATCTCACCAGCGAGGACAAAGCGGAGCAGATTGCCGATCATCTGATCGAGTGGCTCACGCGGCCGGAGCGCCGGGCGGCAAAGATTGCGCAGCTTGAGGCCCTGAAAACCCGGATCGCCCACGGGGGAGCCTCGCGCCGGGCGGCGGAATACATCCTGAGGGCTCTCCGCCGAGGAAAAACGCCGTTGCCCCGGCCGCACTTTCTCGGGCCGGTGAAAACCGCCCGGGGGTGACATCATCGGACTTGTCGGAGCGAGGAAAACTCGATAGCCTGAGAGGAAAGAATTTGCCAATATTCCAAGTTTTCTCCCTGGTCCGAGGAGCGAATCCGTGATCTTTGCCGAACCCGGCCGCACTGACTACGATCTCAATTTTCGGCTCTTCGGCATCCCGGTCCGAGTACACCCGATGTTCTGGTTGGTGGGGCTGATCCTCGGCTCTTCGTGGCCGGTTCAGCTTCTGATCCTGTGGATGATCGCATGGTTTCTCTCGATCCTTGGCCATGAATTGGGACACGCTCTGATGATGCGCGGCCATCAGATCCGTTCGTCCATCGTCCTTTACGGATTCGGCGGTCTGACGATCCCTTATTCGGGAGACAGCCCCCGATATCATCACACCGGAACCATTGGCCGAATCCTGATCGATTTTGCCGGTGCTGGAGCGGGTTTTTTTGTGGTCTTACTTGTGGTGGGCCTCATGTACGCTCTGGGTTACGGCGATCGTGTCGTATTCTTCCCCCTCTTCGACTGGGCAACCTCGTTGAAAATTCTCCCTTTGGTCGCATTCCCCAGTCTTTATTTCTCAATCTTTGTTCGCTTCCTCTTTTGGATATGGATTTACTGGGGGATCATCAATCTCCTGCCCGTCTATCCCTTGGACGGCGGCCATATTTCCCAGGAAATCTGCCAAGCGATCAATGCCCGGCAGGGCGTCCGCTGGTCGCTCCAGGTCTCGGCGGCGGTGGGCTGCATCATCGCCGCGGTGTGTCTGTGGTTTTGGATCCAGTCCTTTACCGCAGCGGAAGGAAACGTAGGTTTCAAGGACACGCTGCTGAATAATAATCTCCTGATCGGGGCGTTGTTCGGCTACTTGGCCTACCAGAGCTTCCAGATTTTACAGTCGTATACGCACCATCGGAGCTGCTAGGGCGTGGGAGGACTTGCAGTCGGCATATAATTCCTGTAAGAAAGGGAACACTTCGTCGTTTCCGGATTTTCCTCTGTTATGCTGAAGCATAACCTACGGGAGGACGGGCCATGGCCGGTGGCGGAGGCATCGTGAGGAATGAATTTTTATAAGGCGAATGAAATCCGGCCGACATCGGATGTCGCCCGGAGGAGTTCGCCGATCCTTGATAGGAGGACTTACCGTGGCGAAGAAAGCGGCAAAAAAAGTCGCGAAGAAACCCGCCAAGAAGGTCGCGAAGAAGGCCGGCAAAAAGTGCTGCTGCAGATAGCCTGAATTCGCTATTCTTCCGACTACAACGAGAAAGGGCCGCCGGAGCATGCCTCCGGCGGCCCTATGTTTTAATATGGAATTGTAAGAGGCGGCTCCCGCCGCCGATGGCGAATTATCCCTGTTTCATCGGCGGCAGGAGCCGCCTCCTACAATTCCTCATTATTTCAGCACCGTCAGCGTCGGCAACTGGGGATTTTGGCGATTCCGTTCGGAGAGGTTTTTCACAAGGCGGCGGCAGATCGCCTCCAAGTACGGTCGGACCTGGGGATGGTCCAGCGCTGCCCGGACCCGGCCGGCGTCGGCCTCCGCCCGCAGCTCGGGCACCAGCGGCACTTCACCCAGGAAGGGAACGCCCAGTTCGGCGGCCTTTTTTCGCGCCCCGCCGGAACCGAAGATCTCGTGCCGGGTCTGGCAGTTCGGGCAGAGGAAGAAACTCATGTTTTCCACCATCCCCCAGACCTCGACCTTAACCTGCCGGAACATCTTGACGGCCTTGACGGCATCCAGCAGGGCCAGTTCTTGCGGCGTGCAGACGACCACCGCCCCGGTGGCCGGCACCAGTTGCGAAAGCGACAGGGCGACGTCGCCCGTGCCGGGGGGCAGATCGACGATCAGGTAATCCAACTCTCCCCAGTCGGTGTCGCGGAGGAACTGCGTCAGGGCGGAGTGGAGCATCGGGCCGCGCCAGATGACCGCCTCGCCCGGCGGCACCAAAAGTCCCATCGACAGGACCCGCAGCCCTTCGGCCACGATTGGCTGGATGCGGTCGGCCAACATCACCGGGCGCTGGTCGCTGCCCAGGAGATGAGGGATGCTCGGCCCGTAGAGATCGGCGTCCAGCAGCCCGACCTGGGCGCCCGACCGGGCCAGGCCGAGGGCGAGGTACGCGGCGATCGAGCTTTTCCCGACGCCCCCCTTGCCCGAGCCGACGGCGATCACCGTCTTGGCGGCCAGTCCGATCTCGCCGAGCTTCTCCGGCTTTCGCTGGTGAACCACCCGCTCGACGGCGACCTCCGCAGCGGGATATTTTTCTTTAAGCAGAGCAGTCAACTCTTGACAGGTCTCTTCCCACAACGGTGCGGACCACGTCGTCAGACCGAGCGTGACGGCGATCCGGCCGTCCTCCACCCGGCACTGCGGCACTTGCCCGAGTTGTACGATGCTCCGGCCGGTCTCGGGATCGGGAAACTGCTGCAACACTTCGCGGACGGCGGATTCGGCGGGGGGGCTTTGGCTCATAGGGAGTAGATTATTTTGAGAATTGGTGATTGGGTTTGCGATTCTTGTTTTTATATTGCAAATTGCAAATTGTAAATTTCAAATTGCAAATTGAACGAGTTTTTTCCGCATTCCACACTCCACACTTCAAACTACGCCTCCCTTCCCCAGGGCAAGCCGGCCCAGAGGCGCTGGCTGAGGGTTTGGTGCGGGGGCGGGACCTGCGCCGCGTGGCGGAGGACGATCCGGGCCAACGCACCGAGTTGCCGCGGAGAACACAAAAAATGGACGGCCCCAGCCTCGCGCAGCAGCCACTCGCAAGAGGCCAGGTCGCGCTCGGCCACGACCGCCGCGCGCATCGCCGGATACCCTTTCCGCCACCGCGGCAGGGCGGCCAGGGCCGCGGCCAGCCGCCTCGGGGCAAGCTCCAGCACGAGGAACGAGGCGGGGGCGGCCGCCAACTCCGAATCGCAATCGTCCCAGGTCCGCAGTTCCCACACCCGCAGGCCCGAGTCGGCCAACTCGCGGCGGAGCGCCGCCGCCCAGCGCCCGGTCCGCTCGCAGACCAGCAGCCGTGAAGGATTCGTCTTGTTTTCGGGGGTTACAAACATTGTAGTTATCAGGGTTCAGGGTTCAGGGTTCAGTTTTTTTAATGTGGAAGTTTTCAGATCCTGAACCCTGAACCCTGAACCCTTACTCCAAACCCAGTTGCATCATCCGCCGATAGAGCCTGGGGCGGGTCAGTCCCAGCAGGCGGGCCGCCTTGGCCTTGTTGCCTTTCGCCCGGGCCAGGGCGCGGCGGATCAGTTCGCGCTCCACGTGCCGGAGGAATTCGTCGAGGACGATTTTTTCCTCCGGCCGCCGGGGATGGGCCACGGCCCGCCGGGCCACGTGCAGCCGCTCCGGCAGATCGGCCGCGTCGATCTCCCGGCCGGCGGTCCGGCGGTGCGCCGCGGCCACCGTTTCGCGAAGCTCCGCCGTATCTCCCGGCCAGGGGTAAGCGTCCAGTTGATCGAGCGCCGCGGGCGTCAATCCGGCGACTTGCTTTTCCCCCTCCGCGTTGCAGTCTTCCAAAAAAATCTGCGACAGGTAGGGCAGGTCCTCCCGGCGCTGTGCCAGCGGAGGCAGGGTGATCGTCAAAGTGCTCAGCGCGGCGGCCAGATCGTCGCGGAACTGGCCCCGGGCGGCCAATTCGACCAGCGGCGCGTCCGCCGTGGCCAACACCCGCAAGGGAAACGGCCGCTTGAGCAACAAGGCGGCCAGCTCAAGCTGCAACTCGGCCGGGATCTCATCCACGCGATGGAGCAGCAAAGCGGCGGGACGCTCTTGATTTTCCCTGGCAGAACGCGCCAGGGACAGCATCGTGGAGACGACCTCGTCGCCTGGCAGCACCGAGCAATCCAAGGGTACTAAACCGGGGGAAAAGAGGGTGCCACTGCTGGCTTGTCCAGCAGTGGAGGAAGCACGGTTGGACAAGCCAACCGTGGCACCCAAACCGTCCTCCTGATCCGTCTCTGAACTGCCGTAGTAAATCGAGGCCGCCAGATGCTGCCGGCCGCTGCCGGGCGGACCGACCACCAGCACGCTGCACCGGCCGGCCGCGGCCAACTCGACCTGCCGCCGCGCCAGCCGCACGGCCGGACTGACGCCCGCCAAGCGGTCCGCGCGGCAACGTCCCGCCGCCTGAGCGCGAAAGCGCCGAATCGCTTCGTGGAGGTCGGCAGGGGTGGGATCGGAAGAGGGGGCAGCGGAGACTCCGGATCCCATTAGGGATTCGATCGAGTCCCCTTGCTCCTCGGGCAAGTCCTCGGCGTCCAGCAGGGCAATAATCAGCCAAATGGCCTCCGGCCCGGATCCGAGGGGAACGAATCTCGCCCGACGCCGCTTGGTTCCGCCGGGTTGGGGGCAGGCGACGATCGCTTCAGCGGATCGGCCCTCGAGGACCTGCGGCGGGGGGCACAATCCGGCTGCCACGGCGTCCGCCTCCGCGGGGCCTGTGGGCGTCTGATAGGTGCAGCGGACGCCCGGCAGTCGGTCGGCCGCCGGTCCCAGCCAATTTCGAGACGGCTCGTTGAGGAAAACAACCGTCAACTCCTCGTCGAGGACGTACAGGGGTTGAGGGACTGCGTCCAGCAGCCGCGTCAATTCCCGGGTTGATATCCGCTTGGCAGCCATTGCACTTCAGATGACGAATCCCCGTTTCACAAGCGCCCCGCGATGGCAATCGCGGGTTGGAGTCGTGCGCAATAGCCGGCGGCTAACAGCCGCCAAGGGGGGAAGCCGGATCTCTCGGCGGCTGTTAGCCGCCGGCTCTATGAGCTTCACGATCTAATTTTCAACACATTCCGGCCTTTTCCACCCCGGGGATTGCCATCCCCGGGCGTTATCACGCTCCGGCGGCTTGAATCTATGAAACGCAATAAAATTTTCACAAATTTATCCCGGGGTGACAACCAGGTGTCACCGGGAAAGGTGATATTCAGATCAACGGCCGACTGAAGCGCCGCCGCCTCAGCCTTTCGGGGCATCCTGAGGCCGGCGGCATTTTTTAAGGGGCGTCCGCGTCGTGGGACAGGTTGGCAACCTGTCCTACGTGGGGCTGCGCTTGACTGGACGCCCGGACCAGCGGGCCGGGCAGCACACTGAAGGCGACCAGCAGCGCGGCGCAGGCGACGGCTGCCAGCAGGGCGCCACGGTCTCCCTCGGTTCGCGGAGCGCCCAGCGGGATGCGGAAGTACATCACTCCTACGATGCGAAGATAATATGCCGCGGCAATCGCGGCATTGAGTACCCCGATCACCGCCAGGACGGTGAACCACAAGCCCGTCTCGCCGCCGCCCGGCCCGCCGCCGGCGTTCATCGCCGCGGCGAAGATCTGGAGTTTCCCCCAAAAACCGGCCAACGGCGGAATGCCGGTCAGACTGAACAGGAACAGCGCCAGGAGGGCCGCCGCGGTCGGCCGGATCTTGCCCAGCCCGGCCAATTCGTCAAGCCCCTCGACCGACCGCGTGCCGCCCAGGTAATGCCAGACGGCGAACGTGCCGATGGTGGCCAGGGCGTAGACGCACAAATAAAAGAATACCGCCGTCCAGCCGTCGAAGACCGCGGGCGACGCGTTCCGCCCGGCCAAGGCGACGGCCACGCCGATCAACAGGTAGCCGGCATGGGCGATCGACGAATAGGCCATCAGCCGCCGCAGGTGGTCCTGCCAGAGGGCCGTGACGTTGCCCAGCGTCATCGTCAGCAAGGAGAGGATCAGGACCAGTTTCCAGGCGAAATTCTCCATCCCGGGCATGGCCCACCAGCCCAGCCGCAGCAGGGCGACCAGGGCCGCCGCCTTCGGGATCACGGAGAGCAGCGCCGCGTTGGCGTGCGTGGTCCCCTGGTACACGTCGGGGGCGTAAAAGTGGAACGGCACGGCCGCCAGGCGAAACGCCAGGCCGGCGACGATCAGCACCAGGGCCAGCTTGGCAAAGGAAACAAATGCCGGGGAGGTCTGCTCCAACGCGCTAAGCGCGGCGGCGATCGCCTCCAAATTCGTCGATCGGCCCACGCCGTACAGGAAACTCAGCCCGTAGAGAAATATCGCCGAGGCCAGCACGCTCAGATAAAAATACTTTGCCGCCGCCTCCTGATTCAGGGCGTCCCGCCGGCCCAGGTATAAAAGGACGTAGGTGGGGATAGAAATCAACTCCAGGCTGACGAACATCATCACCAAGTCCTGGGACGAGGCGACCAGCATCGTTCCGGCGACCGTCAGCAGGAGCGAGCCGAGGGTCTCCGGGGCGCCGCCGTCGGCCGACGGCCGGAAATTCAGCAACACGAGCAATCCGGCCAGGTTCAGGGCCAGCCACCGCGTGAAGGCCACCAGCCCGTCGGAATACAAAAGTCCGACCGGCGCCGGGGATCGGCCGCTTTGCAACGCCAACACGGCGGCCGCGGCCGCCGTGCCCAGCAGGGCCAGCCAGCCCCATCCCCACTGCGTGTGGAAGAACGCCCCCGCCACGTAAATCGTCACCGCCGTGGCGATCACCAAGATCTCGGGCAACAGGAAGTACACGGCGGCGGTGGTCATGGGGAGGAGGGGTGAGGGATAAGGGGGGAAAAAGCCGCTTGCGGCTTAGCAAAGGACAAAGGACGAAATCCGAAGGACGAAAGAATGTCAAATGACGAATGACGAAATGGCCTAGGCGGTGGAAACCTAGGGTCGGTTGAATCTTCCGGCATTCGACATTTAGATATTCGGCATTCTTTCGTCATCCGGATTTCGTCCTTCGTCCTTTCCAGCCTCGTCTCCGCCTGCCGCATTCCGGCCGTCAATTGGTTCATCGTCGGGGCGAGGCGGTCGAGGAAAAAACGGGGGTAGACGCCAATCCAAATGATGAGGACGGCTAAAGGGGCCAGGGCGAGGATTTCCCTGAGGTTCAGGTCGCGCACCGGCGGTTGCGGGGACTGTCCCGATTTTTCGGGCACCATGCTTGCATGGTCGGGAAAAATGGGGCTGTCCCCTTCACGATGGGATTGCCCTTGTGGTTCCCGGACCGGGCCGAAGAAGACCCGCTGATAGAGCCAGAGCATGTACCAGGCGCCCAGCACGACGCCGAGGACGGCCAGGACGCTTAGAGTACGGAGCAGGGCGTCGGGCGGGAGCGTCTCGGCCCAGCCGCGTTGGAACAGCCCGATCAGGATCAAGAACTCGCCGACGAAGCCGCTGGTCCCCGGCAGGCCGATGCTGGAGAGCGTCATCACGGCCATAAAAAAGCCGAGCACGGGCAGGCGCCGGGCTAAGCCGCCGAGGTCGGCGATCTTCCGCGTGTGATAGCGCTCGTAGATCATGCCCACCAAGGCGAACAGCCCGCCGGTGGCTAGGCCGTGGCTGAGCAGTTGCAGCGTGCCCCCCTCGATGCCCAGCCGATTGGCCGAGAACAGTCCGGCCATGCAGAAACCCATGTGGCTGACGCTGGAATAGGCGATTAGTTTTTTGATATCGCTCTGGGCCAGGGCCACCAGGGCGCCGTAGAGGATTCCCGCCACGGAGAGGATCAAGATCCAGGGCATGGCCGCGGCGGCGGCCGCAGGGAGCAGGGGGATGCTGAACCGGGCGAAGCCGTACGCGCCGATTTTCAGCAGAACGCCGGCCAAGTCGATGCTGCCGGCCGCAGGGGCCTGGACATGGGCCAGCGGCAGCCAGGTGTGCAGCGGGACCAACGGCACCTTGACGGCAAAGCCCACAAACAGGGCCAGGAAGATCCACATCTGCATGGCCGGGTCCATCGGCCGGGCGGCATAGCGGGTGGTCAACTCGGGGATCGAAAACGTCATTTTCCACGGGGCCGGCGTGCCGATCGGATGATAAAAATCCCACAGCATGATGGCCAGCAGGCCGAGGAAGGTCAACATGCTGCCGGCTAGCGTGAAGAGGAAGAATTTCATGGCCGCGTAGCGGCGTTCCTCGCTCCCCCAGATGCCGATCAGGAAAAACAGCGGAATCAGCGTGAACTCGAAAAAGACGTAAAATAGGAAAAGATCTTGGGCGGTGAAGACGCCGAGCATTCCCGTCTCAAGGATTAAGAGCAGCCGGTAGAAGAGCGGCGCCTGCTCGGCAATCGCTTCCCAACTAATAAGCACCGCAACGACCGTCAGCAAGGCCGTCAAGGCGTAAAGCCAGATGCTCAAACCGTCCAGGGCGACGCTGAAGCGGACGTCCAGCGGCACGCCCGATCCGGCCAACCAGGTGTAATCTGTTTTGGCGAAGGGGGCCGTTCCACCCGGATAGCACCCGACCAGCACGACGGCTAGCGCCAACGTCAGCAAGGCCGTCAGCAGCGCCACTCCCCGGGCACGCTCACGCCGGGCCGGCAGCAGGATGGCCCCGGCCAGCGGGAGGAAAATCGACGTGAGCAGGAGGATGGACATGAGGGAAATGCGGAGTGCGGAATGATTATCCTTATAACAACAACAGGAACAACATGATTAAAAGTCCGATCGCCATCGAGAGGGCGTAGAACTGGATCAGGCCGCCTTGCAAGGGGCGCAGAGCGGCGCCGAACCACCGCGGCACGGCGCCGCAGAGATTGACCAAGCCGTCGATGACGTGGTTATCCGCCCAGGCGCAGAGGGCCGCAAAGCCCTCGGCCGGCAGGATGATGAACAACCAGTAAATCTGATCGAAGAAAAATTTTCCGAAGGAGAGCTGATAGATCCCGACGAGTTTCAACAGTCCCGTCAGCCGGGCCACGATCACTCGCCGCGTGCCGAGATACAAGGCGGCGGTACACGCCAGGGTAATCAGCACCGCCGCGCTGGATTGCAGGGCAATCGCAAGATGTTCTTTGGCCAAGACCTCGGGGGCTGGAGGAAGAGGCAGCGTGGTCCACGAAGGCGTGGCGGCCAGGAAATCGCTGAGGACGTGATTCCACTCCAAGACCATTCCTACGGAAAACGCGACAAAGGCCAGGATCACCAACGTCCAGGTCATCACCCTCGGCGATTCATGGGCGTGATCTCCCGCCTCCTTGGGAATTTTTTCCGGGCCGAAAAACGCAATGAAATACGGACGGAACGTGTAGAGCACGATCAGCACGATCCCGCCGAAGGTGGTCCAGTACAGGGTTTGGTAAATCAGTCCGCCGGAGCACTCGGCCAGCGAGAGGAGGATGGCGTCCTTGCTGAAAAAGCCGGCAAACGGGATCACGCCCGCCATCGACAGGCCGCCGAAGAGGAAGGTCCAATGCGTAATCGGCATCCGCCGCCTGAGACCGGAAAAGCGGCGGATGTCGATCACCCCGCCCATCGCGTGCATCACGCTGCCGGCGGCCAGGAACAGTAGGGACTTGAAAAACGCATGGGTCACCAGGTGGAACATCCCGGCCACGGCCCCCAGCAGCGTCCCCGTGCCCAGGGCCAAAAACATGTAGCCCAAGTGACTGATCGTGGAATAGGCGAGGATCCGCTTCAGATCGGTCTGCGTCACGGCGATGATCGCCCCCAGCAGGGCGGTCCCACCGCCTATGATCGCCACGACGTGCAGGACGCCCGGCGCTTCGCGGAACATTGGCAGGCAGCGGGCGACCAGATAGACGCCGGCCGTGACCATCGTGGCGGCGTGGATCAGGGCGCTGACGGGCGAGGGGCCTTCCATCGCGTCGGGCAGCCAGACGTGCAGCGGAAACTGGGCGCTCTTGCCGCACGCCCCGGCCAGCAACAGCAGGCAGATCGCCGTTCCCAACGCTTCCCGGGCGTAAGGGAGGTGGTGCGGGCCGAATAAATCCTCGTAATTGAGCGTCCCGTAGGTCGTCCAGAGGAGAAACACCCCCAGGGCGAAGCCGAAGTCGCCGATCCGGTTGACCAGGAATGCCTTTTTGCCGGCCGCCGCCGCCGCGGGTCTTTGATACCAGAAGCCGATCAGCAGATAGCTGCACAGCCCGACCAATTCCCAGAAGACGTAGAGCAGGAGAAAATTGCTCGCCGAGACGAGCATCGTCATCGAAAAGACAAATAGCGGGATGTAACTGAAGAACCGCCAATAGCCGCGATCGCCGCGCATGTAGCCGATCGAATAAATCGCCACCAGGAGCGAAATGCACGTCACCACGGCCAGCATCACGCACGTTAGTGGATCGGCCTGAAGGGCAACGTTGATGGAGAAGGTGCCCTGTTTAGCGGCCGGCGGCGCGCCGGCCTCGGCCGTGCTCTCCACCAGGGCCGCCGTGCGGGCGGCCGCTAAACGGGAGGAATCCACGTCCACCCACTGCCAGAGGGTGACGGAGGGGAACGTCGCATTCTTTTCCGCTCGGACCTGCTGATGCACCTGGAAGAGCAGGAGCAGACTGGCCGCGAAGGAGAACGCCACGCCCAGAACCGTCGGCCAATGGCTCCGTGTACGGAGCAGCCGCGGACCCAGGACCGCCGTCAGCGCCGCCGCCAGCAGCGGCATCGCGGGGATGACGACCAGGAGGGTTTTGGCGCTGGGCATGGTTGAATCGTATCGTTGAAAGTTGCATTGCAAATTGCAAATTGGTCATTGCAAATTGCAAATTGGACAACAGGAAACATTTTCCCCCCCGGGTTGCCATCCGGGGGCGTTTGGCTAATCCCTAATCCCCAATCCCTTTTCTTCACACGTACCGCCGATAATCGACCTTTTCATCCGGCACAGCGGGGGCGACGCCGGCCGGTGGGAGCGTGGGCCAGGATTCTCCGGCGGCACCAGGCTGCTCGGGCAGGGGCGCTTCGGTAAACGGCGGCTGGTTCGCCTCGCGGAGCCGGTCCCAGACGGCGACGTCCAAGTCCCCGCGGCGCCGAAAGAGGGCGGTTACCAGGGCCAGGGCGACGGCTGCCTCGCAGGCGGCCACGGCGATGATGAAAATCACCAACACCTGCCCGCCGAAGTCGTTGCGGTACCGGCTCCAGGCCGCCAGGCTCACCGACACGCCCTGGAGCATCATCTCCGCGGCCAGGAACATGACGATCAGGTTCCGCCGGCATAAAAACCCGACCAGCCCGACGCCGAACAGCGCCGCGCCGACGAGGAGCAGGTTGTGGAGAAGGGCTAGTTCTGCAGGCATGGTTCCTTGAAGGAATGACGGATGTCGAAGGACGAAGAACGAAAGAATGACGAAGGACGAAATCCGAAGGAGGAAAAATATTCGTCATTAGACATTAGGATTTCTTTCGACATTCGGATTTCGTCCTTCGTCATTCTTCGTCGGTTTTCAATTCTTTCGAGTTTATTGAATCCGTTTTCGTGTTTTTTCCTTGAGCGATAATCACTGCCGCGCCGACCAGGGCGGTCAGCAGCAGAGTGCCGGCGATCTGGATCGCGATCAGGTGCCGGCCGAACAGCTCGGTTCCCAGGGCGGCGACGTGCTGCGGACGGAGCACGCCGGCCTGGACGGCTGCGGCGGAGGGGGCGGCCTCCGGAGGCGGCGCGGTCAACGCGCCGCCGACGGTGATCGAGAGGACGCCGATGAGCACCACGCCCGTGACGGCCGAGAGCATCGCCTCCCAACTCGCGCGGTCGTAGGCCGCTTTGCCCTCGGGCTGGGCGAGCATCAACACGAAGAGGAACGTGACCAGGATCGCCCCGGCGTAGACCACGACGGTGGCTGCGGCCAGGAACTGGGCGCCGACCAGGAGGAACAACCCGGCGGTTCCCAGCAGGGTTAGGCCGAACCAGATGGCGCAGTAGACGGGATTGCGGCAGGTGACGGCGGCTGCGGCGGCCACGACGGTGACCAGCGCCAACGCGGCGAAGATCCCCTCGGCCGTCCAGGTCCCCAAACGCGGCGTCTGCGAGGCGGCAAGCCCCAGGGCCACGACGGCCAGGGCCGCGCCCGCCAGCCGCCCCCGCCGGCCGCCGCGGGGGAGCATCAGCCACAATCCCAGCGAGCCGAGGAGCGTGGCGAGGATCCAGATGGTATGGGAGTCTTTCACGGGGATAAATTCAAATTTCAAATTGCAAATTGAACAAGGAGTGGGTCGTCAGAAGTTGTGAAGGAGATTTTGTTCATTTGTCATTCGTCATTTAAACATTCTTCATTCTTTCGTCATTCGGATTTCGTCCTTCGTCATTTGCTAAGCCGCAAGCGGCTTACGCCCGGGCGCTCCGCATCGGCTCGGCGTCCTTGGTCTGGTCGTAAACGCTCAGGAGCTTTTCCTTGTCGAAAATCATCTCCTCGCGGCTTTTTCCCGAGAGGTCGTAGAGGCTGGTCAATTCGATGGCGTCCACCGGGCAGGCCTCCTCGCACATTCCGCAAAAAATACACCGCAGCTCGTCGATCGTGAAGGACTGGGGATATTTCTCCCGGTCGGGCCAGGGACTTTCGGCGGCCACGATGTCGATGCAGTGGGCCGGGCAGGCCGTGGCGCAGAGGAAGCACGCCACGCATTTGATCCGGCCTTGTGCATCGCGGTTAAGCCGGTGGACGCCGCGGTAGATCAGCGGGTCGGGGATTTCGTGCCGCTCTTCCGGCGACTCGACGGTCAGCTTCCGACCGAGCAGATGCCGCAGCGTCGTCGTCAGACCCTGTACGAACAACGGTAGGTAGGACCGCCCGGCGACGCCCAACTTGGGCGATTTGATCCAGCGGATGCGGTCGTCTTGTGGGTGCATGGGTATTCAATGCTTCGTGGTTAGTAAAACGCCGGGGCCGAGGACGGCCCGGCTCACTCAACTCTAATTGAATATCTCCTCCACGTCCTGATCGGGAGTCACCACGCGGCGACGGGGACTGTTGTCGACGCGGGTGGGATCGGACGCGGCGACGACCAGCCAGCAGAGCAACAGCGCCGCTCCGCCAGCCAGGCCCAGTCCGAGCGGATCGGAGATGCCCCACCGGGCGGCCAGCGCCGGCCCGAACTCCGCCCAGGCGGCGACCACCACCACGTTGACCAGCCCCAAGGGGATCAACACCTTCCAGCCGAGGGCCATCAGTTGATCGAAGCGGAAGCGGGGCCAGCTCCAGCGGGCAAGCATGAAGAACAAGATCACGCCCAGCACCTTGGCCAGCAGCACCGCCACCCGCAGCAGCGCGACCGGCCAGGTCACCGCCTCGCCGCTGCCGGTGATGCCCCAGAAGTGCCAACCGCCGAGGAAGAGGATCACGATCAGGAAGGAGGCTGTGATCATGTGCAGGAACTCGGCCACCAGGTACATCATCAACTTGATGCCGGAGTATTCGGTGTGGTATCCGCCGACCAGTTCCTGTTCGGTTTCGGGCAGGTCGAAGGGGAGGCGGGTGGCCTCGGCGCAGGCGGCCACGGCAAAGATGAGAAAGCCCAGCGGCTGCAAGACGCAGTTCCACGCGCCGCCGACGGCCTGCCGGGCGATGATCGCGTCCAGCCGGAGTGAGCCCGTCCAGAGGACCACGCCCAGGATGCCCAGTCCCAGCGGCAGTTCGTACGAGATCAATTGGGCGCCGCTCCGCAGGCCGCCGAGGAAGCTGTACTTGTTGTTGCTGGCCCAGCCGCCCAGCACCACGCCGTAGACGGCGATGCTGCCGACGGCGAAGACGTAGATCATCCCCACGTCGATGCCCGGGGCGGCGACCAGTCGGATCGGTTCGCTGACGCCCCAACCGGCCGGCAGAAAATCCTGGGGCAGCACGCTGCCGAAGGGGATCACGGCGAAGACGGCCGCCGCCGCGATGAAGATCGTCAGCGGGGCGACGAAGAACATCAGCTTGTCGACGTGCCCGGGCGTGAACTCGGCCTTGAAGATGAACTTCACGCCGTCGGCTATCGGCTGGCCCAAGCCGAACAGCCGGATCCGCGTCAGGGGGACGCCCACCCGGTTCGGTCCCCGCCGGTCCTGGACCCAGGCGGCGAACCGCCGCTCGACCAGCACCAGGTACGCCGCCGCCGTCATCAACCCGGCAAGCGCCAGGACGATCTTGATCAGGGCGACGATCAAGGTGGAAAGCATTTCAATAGGCAGTGGACAGTGGGCAGGGGACAGAGCCGGGCCGTGTCGGCCCGGATTAATTCGTCATTCAGCCATTCGTCATTCTTTCGTCATTCGGATTTCGTCATTCGTCATTTCATTGGTGTGTTTTCCTGCGAAGCCGCGAGCGGCTGGGACTAGAACTCTTCTCCCCGCAGCCGGGCGATCTCGGCGGCGTCCTTGTCGCCGCGGCCGGAAAGGTTGACGACGACGATTTCCTCTTGCTTCCGCCGGGGGGCGATCTTCAGGGCCTCGGCCACGGCGTGAGCGCTCTCCAACGCCGGGAGGATGCCTTCGAGCCTGGCCAGCAGATCGCAGGCCTCCAGGGCCTCGCGGTCATCGACGCTGGTATAGGCCGCCCGGCCGGTCTCCTTCCAGAAACTGTGCTCGGGACCAGTGCCGGGGTAGTCCAGGCCGGCCGAGACGCTGTGGACGTCGCAGGTCTGACCGTCCTCGTCCTGGAGGACGTAGCTGAAGCTGCCGTGCAGCACGCCCGGCCGGCCGTGGCAGAGCGTGGCGGCGTGGTCGCCCAGCCGTCGGGAGCGGCCCCCCGCCTCGACGCCGACCAGTTCCACGTCGGCGTCCGGGATGAAGGGATAAAAAATTCCCGCCGCGTTGCTGCCCCCGCCCACGCAAGCCACGATCACCTCCGGCAGCCGGCCGATCTGTTCCAGGCACTGGGACCGGGTTTCGCGGCCAATGACGGTTTGAAAATCGCGGACGATCCGTGGGAAGGGGTGCGGGCCGACCACGGAACCTAATATATAATGGGTCGTCTCCACGCTGCTCATCCAATCGCGCATCGCCTCATTGATGGCGTCCCGCAGCGTCCGCGAGCCGCCGGTGACGGGCCGGACCTCGGCGCCCAGCAGCTTCATGCTGAAGACGTTGGGCCGCTGCCGGCGGATGTCCTCCGCGCCCATGTAGACCACGCACTCCAGCCCAAACCGGGCGCAGGCGGTGGCGGTGGCCACGCCGTGCTGGCCGGCGCCGGTCTCGGCGATCACCCGGCGCTTGCCCATGCGGACCGTCAGCAGGGCTTGGCCGAGAGTATTGTTGATCTTATGGGCACCGGTGTGGTTGAGGTCTTCGCGCTTCAGATAGATTTTCGCCCCGCCGCAGTGCTCGGTCAGCCGCTCGGCAAAGTACAGGGGTGAAGGCCGGCCGACGTAATCGCGCAACAGCAGATCGAGTTCCCGGTGGAACGCCGGGTCGGCGGCGGCCTTTTCGTATTCGACCGCCAGTTCCTCCAGGGCGTGGATCAGCGTCTCGGGTACGTACCGGCCGCCAAAAGGCCCAAACCGCCCGACCGCGTTGGGAACGTCGTTGGTTGCCTGCGCCATGGTCTGCCTGCGGTTGGAAAATGCTTCAAAGGGGAATGTCCCTTAGAAAACATTATATTGTCCGGATCATCCTGCCGAGGGTCAAGGTCGTCGGACAATAAATTTCAATCGTTGAAGAAACGGTTTGCCGGTTCGCCGCCGTCGACGGTCGTCAAGGACTCGAACTCCTTCGGATCGAGGTCCTTGGGAAGGGATTGGACTGAACCGTCGCCGAACAGCGTGTTGACGACGCCCGGGTGATTGCTCTCGATGCTGGCAGATTGGAGCGTCGACGCGCCGGAAAATTGCTGCACGTCAATGTCGCGGGGTTCCGTCCAATTGATGTTCGCCCCGCTCACCTCGATGACCATGACCGTGTTCGAGAGTCCGTCCCAGATCTCCGAGATTTTCCGCCCGTGGGGACCGTCGGAGATGGCGTGCGGGCCGACCAGCATCGCGTAGCTGGTCACGCCGGGCGGAGCCGGGTCGCTCAGGCAGCGATAAACCTGCGGCATCTGCGAGGCCAGGGCCAAATTGTGCGGGCTGTCCCAGGGCTCGTCGAGATTGAACTGTTGATAGAGCGTCTCTTCTTCCATGTAGGGCAACAACAGCACCCGCCAACTGAGCAAAGGTTTGCCGTCTTTATCGGTGCTGAAGGCCGGCGGGAAGGTCCCGTGCTGGTCGTAATAATTGTGCATCGCCATTCCGATCTGCTTGAGATTGTTGGTGCAGGCGGCCCGGCGGGCCGCTTCCCGAGCCGCCTGGATTGCCGGCAAGGTCAGCGCGGTGAAAAAACCTCCGCAGATCAGCAACACCGGAAGGCAACAGGCGAGAATGATTAAGACCAGCTTCCCGGTGCCCATCTTGCGTTTCGGCGGCAGCGGCATTCCGTAACCGGGCGGTGCCGAGGCCGGTTCCGGCGACGCCGGAACCACGACCGTCCGGCCGCACTGCCGGCAGGGGCCGCTCTGGCCCGCGTACTGGTCCGCCACGTGGGTCGTCAAACCGCAATGAGGACAGGTGAATCGGATGGACATTGGATTGCCTTGTTGTAAAAGCGTCCCGCGATGACAATCGCGGGAGGATTAGTTGGTTGGTTTCCTCCCGGGATTGCCATCCCGGAGCGTTGGAAGGACAAAAAAAACCTGATCGTTAATAACAACGGAGCGTAACCTGGGACCTGCGATCCTCTATAAACCATCCCCCCCGTCTTGTCAATGCTGGAGGGGTATCTCATTGGGGGGTGATGAGGAACGATCCGGGGATAGGAGCTTGAATATTGTCGATGAATTCTGAAAAAATTTACCTTGCGCTGGACTCCGCGGGAGAGAAGCCGCATAATAAAAAAAACAAAAGGGAAAAATTGGGGGCTTTTACGACCCGTGAATTGGGAACGTTTTTGGAAGTTGGAGCCGGAAGGGATGATTCTATGGCTCGCCGTGTTAGCGAGCCTGATTGTCGTAACGGCTTATCTTCTCTCGAAAATCCGAACGAAGACGATACAACGCGAACCCACGGCCAGCGAATTACTTTCAAAATTCCGCGATTTGCATTCCCGGGGTGAGCTAACGGACGAAGAATTCCGAACTATTAAAACGACGTTGGCGGCGCAACTCCACGAGAAGGTCGAGGAGGACAACCCTGCGGATTAAAACGATTCTATCCGTCGGGAGTCTTTTCAGACTTCCCCGGTTCTCCCGGCCTGAAGGGAAGTAGGCTCAGACCGGACCGCCCGCGAAGGAAGCGGTTTCCTTTGGCGGAAAGACGGCGGGATCATCTTTCCAGGTCCATCCGCCCGGCGGAATGAATCCGCTCGGCCAGTCCCTGGGAGGGGTAACGGACCCTGGAAAGATTAATTTCCCTCCGCAAGAGGCGAAAACTTCCGCTCGGTGTTCCGCGTAGAACGTAAGACAGAGGCGGAAAGGACTGGACATGCCTACAGGACGAGACTTCACTTCCGGACGCCGCGGCAGCGGCACGACCAAGAAGAACGCTTTTTGTTCCTTCTGCCGCAAGAGCTACCGCGACGTCGGTCCGCTGGTGGAAGGCCCCGGCGACGTCTACATTTGCGGCGAGTGCATCGACCTCTGCCAGTCGATCCTGGAACAGGAGCGCCGCCGCCGCGGCACCACCAAGCAACTGTTCACCAAGATCCCCACGCCGCGGCAGATCATGAGCCAGTTGGACCAGTACGTGATTGGGCAGGAGCTGGCCAAGAAAATCCTCTCCGTGGCAGTGCACAGCCATTACAAGCGGTTGGTCCACGGCACCGCCGCCTCGGACGTGGAGATCGATAAGTCGAACATCCTGCTGATCGGCCCGACGGGTTCGGGGAAGACGCTCTTGGCGCAGACCCTGGCCCGGGTCCTCGACGTCCCCTTCGCTATTGGTGACGCGACGACCCTGACCGAGGCCGGCTACGTGGGCGAAGACGTGGAAAATCTCCTGTTGAAACTGCTCCACGCCGCCGATTTCGACCTGGAGGCCGCCCAGCGGGGAATTCTCTACATCGACGAAATCGACAAGATCGGCAAGACCAGCCAGAACATCTCCATCACCCGCGACGTCTCCGGCGAAGGCGTGCAGCAGGCGCTGTTGAAAATGCTCGAGGGGACGATCGCCAACGTCCCGCCCCAGGGCGGCCGCAAACATCCCGAGCAGCAATACATCCAGATGGACACCTCGAACATCCTCTTCATCTGCGGCGGGACGTTCGTGGGCCTGGACGACATCATCGGCCGGCGGCTGGGCAAACGGACCATCGGCTTCAGCCAGGAGGGCGTCCACCGCGACCAGCTCGAGTTGGGCGATCTCCTCCAGCAGGTCACCAGCGACGACCTCCTGGAGTACGGCATGATTCCCGAGTTCATCGGCCGTTTGCCGGTGGTCTCTTCGCTGCGGCCGTTGGACCTCGAGTCCATGGTCCGCGTGCTGACGGAGCCGAAAAACGCGCTGGTCAAGCAGTACCAGGCGCTGTTCGCCATGGAGAACGCCGAGTTGGGATTCACCGAGTCGGCGCTCCGCGCCGTGGCCGGCAGGGCCCTGAAAAAGGACACGGGGGCCCGCGCACTCCGCTCGATCATCGAGGACACGATGCTCGAAATCCTCTTCGATCTCCCCGATCAAGCCCCCGGCACTCAGTATCTGATTACCGACGAGATCGTCCACGGCCGGCAAAAGGCCCTCCCCCTGCGGACCGAGGCCAAGTCGGCCTAACCGGCCTCGCTTCTCCCCGTTCGAACATTTCTGCGGTTTCATTTGGTCTGCCCCCGCCGCGGTTCCGCTACTGGCGGGGATCCGCCCTCGGCCGATATAATGACCCTCGCCCGGGCGTCGTCCTGGGGAACTGCTCCTAACCCAAGTTACGGAGTTGCGCTGACAGGCTCGTTGATAGCAAAGGACTTACGTTCATTTTTAGGCCAAAGTCTTCACTACAT
>JAFGPV010000144.1 GCA_016936015.1 Pirellulales bacterium | reverse complement strand
GTATTGTGGCGTGGATGGACGAAACTCCAAGCGATGATTGAATCTGCGTCAATTTTTGAATATCAAAATTGTGGGTAAACCTAAGGCCGGCAGCCGCCGAGCATTGCCGAAAGTTCCCTCGGCGGCTGTTAGCCGCCGGCTGCCTTCAAGAGATCATGTCCGTTCCACCGTCCGACTGGCTGATCCTGCCGCGACAATTCCTGCGGACGTGCCGCGCGCAGATGCGCCGGGTGAAGGTCGCCGACTCGACCGGGGCGGAACTGACCGGGGCGGAACTGCTCATCCGGTCGTTGATCCTCCGCCGCCTGCTGCGGCGGCACGTGCTGGCCGACGACGAGCGGATCGTGGGCCTCTTGCTCCCGCCCTGCGTGCCGGCCGTAGTGGCCAACGCCGCCCTGGCGATTGACGGCCGCGTGGCTGTGAATTTGAATTACACGCTCAGCGCCGAGGTGCTGGGCGACTGTACGGCCCAAGTGGGCATCCGCCACGTGCTGACCGCCCGGCGGATCCTCGAAAAATTCCCCCTCCACCTCGACGCCGAACCGGTCTTCCTCGAAGATTTTAAAGACAAAGCGACGTGGAGCGACAAACTGCTCTGCGCGGCGGCGGCCTGGGCGATGCCGATCGCGCTGCTCGAACGGCGACTGGGATTGACGAAGATCCGGCCCGACGACCTGCTGACGATCATCTTCACCTCCGGCTCGACGGGCGAACCCAAGGGCGTGATGCTCTCGCAGGCCAACATCGGCTCGAACGTGGACGCCGTCGATAAGATTCTGCACCTCGATCCGCACGACGTCCTGACGGGCATCCTGCCGATCTTCCACTCCTTCGGCTACACGGTGGCGCTCTGGGCGCCGCTGGCGCTGGCCCCGCGGGGGATCTACCACTTTTCGCCGCTCGAGGCCCGGGAGGTAGGCAAGCTCTGCCGCAAGCACCGCGCGACGATTCTCGTGGCCACGCCCACGTTTTTACGGGCCTACCTGCGGCGGTGCGAACCGGAGGATTTCGCCACGTTGGAATTGATCGTCACCGGCGCGGAAAGACTGCCGCGGGAGCTGGCCGACGCCTTCGAGGAGAAATTCGGTGTCCGGCCGCTGGAGGGCTACGGCACGACGGAACTTTCGCCGGTGGTCTCGACGAACATGTCCTCCGCCCGCAGCACCGCGGAAACGCGCAGCGCGAAGGAGGGGACGGTCGGCCGGCCGCTGCCCGGCATCGAGGCGAAAGTCGTCGATCTGGACAGCGGCGTAGACCTCGGCCCAAACCGCTCGGGCATGCTGCTGGTCAAAGGCCCGAACGTGATGCAGGGCTACTTCGGCCGGCCCGACCTCACGGCCGAGGCGATCCGTAACGGCTGGTACGTCACCGGCGACGTGGCCGAGATCGACGACGACGGCTTTATCCGCATCACCGGGCGGATCAGCCGCTTCTCGAAGCTCGGCGGCGAGATGGTCCCCCACCTCCGCGTCGAGGAAGCGATCAACCAGGTGCTGCACGTCGACGAAGACGAAGTCCGCCTGGCGGTGACCGCCGTGCCGGACGTAAAAAAGGGGGAACGCCTGGTCGTCCTCCACACCGGCCTGTCTGAACCGCCGGAGGAGATCCGCCGCGCCCTGAGCCAATCCGGCCTGCCGCCCCTCTGGATCCCCGACGCCGACGGCTTCCGCCAAGTCCCCGAGATCCCCGTGCTGGGCACGGGCAAACTGGACCTGAAGCGGGTTAAAGAATTGGCAACGGAAGCATTTCAGTAAAATCCGGAACAAGGTGCTTCGCAGATTATTCCGGGTCTTCCATCATGGTTGCCGGTGTTTTGCCGTCAAGGCGACCATTGCAAGGACGGCTCACGGCGGTTGACCGCACTATTCCGCAAATAGAGGTCCGTCGTTTTCTGAGAGGGGAATATAACCATGCTATTCTCTCACTCGGGAAATCGTTGACGCCATTTTGCCGGATCACGGGAAGTATGGAAAATACAAAAGACGGTCACCGCGGCATTGGCATACTCATAAAAAAACCGCATACGGGAATCGCCGGATTAAACCTCGACGATAATTCCGATACACGATCTCTTGGAGATCGGGCATGCGGCAAATGGATTGCAGACGTGCATCGACACAAGCAAGAAATTCCTCCCCCAAGCCGACACGTTGTGATTCATACCAACCATAGGCTTCATCAATATCCTGAGCGGCTTCAGGCGTGATGAGAAGCTTAGCGGCCATAGCGGGATCGAATCCTTTTTTTGACTTCATCCCAACTTAATCCCGAAGCGGGATTTTTCATCAAATTTTCCTTTCGTCGATCCAGTTCTTCTTTTTGCCAATCGTAGATCGGCACGGATGATGAATTCGCCGCCAAATCATCCCAGAGATCCTCTACGAGTTGGAGTTTTTCGGCGGGACTCAAGTCGAAAATCGATGCGTCGTTTGCGCTCATGAGATCACTCCACAGAAAACGAAAACGTCTTGCCGAAAAAACCCTCAGAGTCGATCTCCATCGGCCCTATCATAGATGATACTACAAGAGAATGGATGATTCAATGCCTTCTTTACATCTCGGGGAGAAGGCGTTGCTTCGTGAGCCGCCCATCCCGGTACGAGGTGGTCGGTGGGGGAGCGGATCGTGTTGTCGTGGGTGAGGACCATCCCCTTTCCGACGAAGAAGGTGTGGAAATCGGCCGCTTCGAGACTGAAGGACGTTTGCACCGCGCCGCGTTCGACGCCCTCGACGGGCACGGTGCCGCGGAGGGTGTGCAAGTGCATCCCTTCGTGGAGGTCCCGGGCCTTAACCCAACCTTTGCCGGCAACCCAAAAAACGTGTCCGCCGCCGGACTGGAACTCCTCGCCGCCTGCACGGATCTTCAGGAGCCTGCCCGCCGGACGGGCCGTTTTTCGGAGGACAGGTTTTAAGGCCAGGCAGCCCGTCTCAGGATCGCAGCAGAAGATCCGGTCGCCGACGGCGACCTTCTCGACGGCCGTCGGCCCCGTTTCTGCACAGACGAGCGTGCCGGCGGCAAGGCAATCGCCCCGCTGCGCTTGCGTTTCGGGCCTGTCGGCCGCTTTCGCGTCAGACCCGTCGGCCGCTTTCGTGTCCGGCCCTTCGGCCGCTTTCGCGCCGGTCCGGTTCGGAGCATTCGGCGGGGAAGCGAAGGGGGGATAGACCTCGTTGTAGTCATACCACCAGGCCACCCAGTCCGACGGCGTGCGCGGCCCCTTCTCACCGGTGGCTTCGGCCAAGACGCCGCACGGCGAAGCGTTTTCTCCGGCGCCGCTGCCGTCGGGCGCCGTGCCGGCCTGCGACCCTTTTCCCGGAATAATGTAATATCCAATCGGAGTTTTTTTCTGCCAATAGACGGTACGTTTGTACTGCGTGTGCCGATCTACCAGCCGGCCGTCCTTGACGGTGTAATATTCACGCTTTTGGAGGGTGTCGCGGTTTCCTCCGTGCTTCACCGTTTTGCTGGTTTTCTTGGCCACCGGGTCCGGCGTCGCGCGATTAAAACGCATCTTGGGGATGCTGTGCCAATAGGGATGTTCGTTGAGATGCGTGACGGTGTTCCAGGAAAAGTTTCTAACGCCTTGATCCAGGCGATACAAGATCCGCACCTGGGGTCCGTCGGTGTTGCCGGGGGCACCGGGACCGCCGCGGGTCGGCGTCCGAGGCTTCGTCGGCATTTGCGCCGCTTCGAGCAGGAGGGGGACATAGTCGCTTTTCTCCTGGTCCCGCAGGGCGGTCGCCGCGGCCCGGCCCACCGGCTGCCAGGGGGAAAAAACCGCGTGCCACGACAGCGCTGCCGCCGACTGCGGCGAGCGGAGGTTCTTGAGTATTTCAATTCCCATCAGAGCGGCGTCTCCTCCCTTGGCGCAGAAGACCGCCACGATCGCGGGCACCACCTCGGGATTCTTGATCGTCGTCAATTCTTGAAAGGCCTGTTCGCTTGCCTGCCGGTCCGGCCCCGCTAATCGCATCAATAATTCATTGACCTGGGGCCCCCAGCGGCGAATCGCGGCCTGGGAGGCCTTGATCTGCGATTGATTGTCGGCGATCTCCCCTTGGCTCAGCCATTTCCCGCCGATCGGCAGATATCCCAACCGACGCCGTGCTTCCGGCTGATAGGGAGCAAAATTCAAAACCCGGGTCCAGTGGGCGCGCGCTTGATCCGGGAGTTGATGTTTCGTGCACCAGCGGGCGAGTTCGGTTTGGCCGGCCTCGGTATCCGCGTATTTCGCGCGGATCGCCCGATACGCGGCAAGTGGTTTGTCCTCGGCGGCCTGCTGCCGAACCTCATCCAACTCCAGCCATTTTTTTCGCTTGGCGTCGAAGACGAGGCCGCACAGCCAACAGGCTTCCTCGCAGGGGGGCGTCCGTCGCAGCGCCGGCTTGAGCAATTCCCTCCGGTCGGAGACGCCTTCCCGCGCCTCGCGCGCGAGCGTCTCGTCCACGAGCTTGGCGGGGGCTTGAGGCGGTTGGCTTTGTGCGGCCGCCGCGCCGGGGTGAGTCAATAACCAACTGACGGCGACAACCACCGTCCCGAGAATCAGTGCGGTTCCAGAGATCTTCATAATCCATACCCTCTTTCAAAAAGAATGGGAAAGACGCCCTGGAGCGAGCAATCCCGATGGGCCGTTAATAGGGCTTGGCAGCGCCGCCAATCACCGCGGCGTACGGGTCGTTGCCTCGTTCAAGTCGTCCCTTGGAATATCCAGCGCAATAAAGAGAACGCTGGGGTTGGTTTGACGGAAATGATGATTCCAATAACTCCCCGCGACACCGTACGAACCGACCCCCAATCCGATCTTTAATTTCTTGTTATTGGAAGCAACGGTATCCTTTCTGCCGTGATAATGATTACCCTTCAACCCGTCAAAGTAAGATCACCTGAAGAATCTGTCAACCAATCTAACGAGGGGGGCTGCCGCGGGGATTCGGTACGAGGGCGGTGAGCCTGCACCAATCCACCGTTGGTTTTCGCTTAATCCGGAACAGAGACGCCTCTGCATTCTGAACGCAGCGACAAATCCGGGCGTTCTAAGAGGCGACGGAGATCCTTCGCCGACCAACGCTTTGCGTTGGTGCCCGTCCGGACAACTTTAATAGATTTCGATGCTCTTGACCACGCCGCCGCCGGAGGCCTGGGATCCGTAGAGGCAGCGGTTGGCCGCGGTCAGCAGGTCCTGGGGCGGAAAATTCCGCGGCGGCAGGGCGACCGTCGCCGCGCCCACGCTGGCGCGGGAGGGCCGGCCGGCCGGGCCGGCGTCCTGCGGGACCAGCCGCTGAAACGCCTGGAGCAGTTCGCCGCCGTACTCCACCGCCGTGCGCCGCTCGCAATCGGGAAAGATCAACGCAAAACCGGCCGGGCCGTAGGCCACGCAGTGCATTCCCGGGTGATCGAGGTTCCGGCAGGCGCTCTCGAAAAGAGGCATGAGGTCCGAGATGCCGTCCGCTCCGTCCGCCCGCCGCGGATCCGGGGAGTGGTCGAACTTGATCAGCAGCAGGCTCAACGGGCATCGGGCCTGCCGGCACGCCGCCACCGCCGCGGTTAGCAGCGCCGACAGTTCGGGGATCAGCAGCTCCGGCTCGAAACACGGCCGCGGCAGCGACTGGTCGAGATGAGTTTCGTAGACGGGATCGGTCGAAAGGCCGGGACGGATTCCGCCGGGCGCCGATGCCGGGGAGACCGTGGCGGCGGCAACTACTTTCGTCTCGACGGGCCGCGGAACGGCGGGAGCCGCTGCAGGCTCCTCCGGCGACTCGGTGACGGCCGCGGGAGCCGGCTTGGCCTTCGGCCGGTAGGCCAACGAGGCGATCGCCCGGTGGAGATCCTGGATCTCGGCGGCCAGCGACTCTTCCTCCTCGGCCATTTTCACCCCCTCGAAATGCGCCTGCACGAGATCGCCGGCGGCTTCGCAGGCCGCTTCCGAAAGCCGCGCGTGCGCCTCGATCAGTACGTCGTGGTACTCGACCCCCTCGGGCAGTTGCAGCGAAAGGACGTCGGCCAATTGCCGCACCTTTTCTTCCAGCCGCCCCACCAGCGCCGTAAGCTGCTCCTGGGTCAGGCGGCAGTAGTCCTGCCCGACTTGCAGGAGCCGGGGTAGAACCTGCGGGCGGTTGTCGGCCAGGAGCTGGGCGGTCAATTCCGACAAATGGACGATCCGCGGCAGGGCGGATTCTCCCTGCGGCGCGGACGAGGCATATTCAGGTTCCCAGGCCGCCGCTTCGACCAACGCCGCGGGCAGGCCCCAACGCTCCAGCAACCGGGCCGACAACTCCGTGTGATCGAAACCGAGCGACTGGTTTTCCATCTCCAGGAGATTCTTGCCCTCTCCCCAAACCTTCCGAAGAAACTTGACGTAGGGATCGCCGAGTTGCTGGATCAGCAGCAGCATCCCCAGGTCTTGCAGCAGCCCGGCAATGAAGGCGTCGTCGCCCGGCTGGCGCCAAAGCGTCTCGCTGATCTCGCGTCCGGCAACCGCCTTGGTCAGGGTGTGCCGCCAATACTGCGCCAGGATCTCGCCCTCCACGGCGGCAAACAATCCGCTCGGAAGACTGAATCCCAGGACCAGCAGCTTCAGCGGCTTGGTGCCCAACAGCGCCAGGGCCTGGTTCAAATCGGAGACCTCGCGGCTCAGCCCGAAAAGCGAACTGTTGACCACGCGGAGGATTTTGCTCGTCAAGGCCGGATCGTTTTCGATGCAATCCTTGATCGCCCGCACGTCGACGGCGGGATTGCTGGTCAATTTCAATATCTGCATCGCCACGGTCGGCAGGCTGTAGAGCTGTCCGGCGCGAGCGGCTAATCGATCCAGCGTTGCTGCCGAGTCGGTTTTCATAACCCGGGAAGAATCCTGCGTAGATTATGCTTCAGCATAACGGAAGGTTTCGCATTCCATAAAGGTATGCTGAAGCATAACCTACTTCGAGGGTGGGCGATTCTTTCCCTAAGTTTAGCTTATTAATACCCCTCCGGCGTGGTTAATCCGTAGGCGGATCTCTGCGGGGGCCAACCGTGAAAAATGAGAACAAACCCCCAGCGCCCGGGGCGAGGATTCTGCCGGTTGTTCAAGATTTAGTGCGAGTCGCACTTCCCTGTAGCGTACCTGGCGG